>JAEMRF010000102.1:7319-9386 GCA_016463515.1 Solirubrobacteraceae bacterium
TCGCTCACGATTACTGCGCTGGCCGAGCACGCCATGTCGACGGTGCCTCCGGCTCCGGGGCGCACTGCCGCATCGATCGAGCACATCGGCGTGGCGCCGATCGTCGGGCAGACGGCGCGGGCCCAGCCGCTGCCGCTCTTCGTGAAGACGCCGTAGGGCGGCGTGATCCCGTGCGGGTCAGGTGGGAGCCGAGCCGTTTGACGGGATCCGGCGGCCGACCGTCCTACAGCTAGGGCTGTAGCCCTACGGGAAGGACGGTCGACGCCCCAGAAACGCCGCTGGCCGCCCGGAGGCGGCCAGCGTGAGGCGTGTGTCTAGGGACCCGGGCCGCCCGCCACCCGGCGAGGGTTGCCCGGCTGTTCGGGGGAGGTTTAGCGGCCGTACCGCGTGCGGGTGGTGCGGGAGCGCGGCGACGAAGCCAGCAGGTGCGCCGTCTCGGCAGGGTTCCCGTGCGTGACCGGCTCGTAGATCGCGCCGGTCGGGGCCCACGCCGCACCGGCCTGGCCGACCGTCGGGCCCCACTCCTGCGGGACGCGATCCAGGGCGGCGCGGCTGCGGACGAACGGGGTGGTGGTGCGGGTCCGGCCCTTGAAGCCCGGAGGGGCAACGCTGACTGCGCGAGGAGCAGGATCGAAGTAACGGCTCATGGCCCGATGATCGGGCCGCACTGCGCCAACTTGAGGCGCGAAATGAACGCCCAACAAGTAACTATTTACCCCGGAATCCGGGGCTTTGTGATCCGTGTCGAATCTGCCCTTGCAACGATCTGAGCCCCCAACGCCGCGTGGACGATGGGGGCTCAGAGTTGACCGGTTGGTGGGGTGCGGGGCGAGCGCCCCGCACCTCCGTGACCTCGGGCTACTTGACGAAGAGGATCTCCGAGTAGCGCGGGAGCGGCCACAGGTCGTCGGCGATGATGCCTTCGAGCTTGTCGGCGATCTCGCGCACGGCGCCGAACGCCGGGATGACCGTGTCGTGCATGTACTCGGCGTGCTTCTGCGCGTCGTCGAGGTGCGGGTGGATGGCGTTGACGGCGTCGAGTGCGTCGAGCGCGGCCGAGAGCTCCTCGACCAGCTTGACGACCGGCGGCGCGAGCGCCGTGACGCCCGAGTCTGCGATCAGCGAGAGGTGCTTGAGTGCCGCCGGCAGGATCGACGTGCGGGCAAGCAGCGAGGTGGTCTCGGACTCGATGTTGATGAGCGTCGAGTACTGCTCGAGCAGCACCTCGTAGCGAGCGTGGAGTTCGCGCTCGCTGAGGACGCCGTACTTCTCGAAGACGGCGACGGTGCTCTCGCTCACGAGCGCCGGAAGCGCCTCGGGCGTGGACTTGTTGTTGGCCAGGCCGCGCTTGGCTGCCTCGATCGGCCACTCCTCGGAGTAGCCGTCGCCGCCGAAGACGATCTCGTTGTCGCCATCCCACACGGCCTTGACGATCGCGGTGACCGCCTCGTCGAGCGGAGCGCCGCCTTCGAGTGCCTTCTCGAGGTCTGTCGCGAGCGTCTCGATGGAGTCGGCCATGATCGTGTTCAGGACCGTGTTCACGAGGCCGATCGACTGGCCCGAGCCCGGTGCGCGGAACTCGAACTTGTTGCCGGTGAAGGCAAACGGCGAGGTGCGGTTACGGTCGCCGCCATCCAGGGGCAGCTCCGGCAGGACCGGGGTGCCCAGGCCAAGGAAGCCGGCGGTGCCGCCGTCGACCTTGACGCCCGAAGCGACTGCCTTGAACGCAGCCTCCAGGTCGGCGCCGAGGAAGATCGAGATGATCGCCGGCGGTGCCTCGTTGGCGCCGAGGCGGTGATCCTGACCTGCGGAAGCAACGGTCGAGCGCAGCAGTTCCTGGTGCTCCTTGATGCCCTTGATCACTGCCGAGCAGAAGAACAGGAACCGCAGGTTCTCGCTCGGGACCTTGCCCGGGGAGAGCAGGTTGTCGCCGGCGTCGGTGCCGATCGACCAGTTGTTGTGCTTGCCCGAGCCGTTGACGCCGGCGAACGGCTTCTCGTGCATCAGGCAGACGAGGCCGTAGTTGCGAGCGGTCTTCTCGAGCACCTGCATCGTGAGGTGCTGGTG
>JAEMRF010000103.1:0-5184 GCA_016463515.1 Solirubrobacteraceae bacterium
CGCATGCGCGGTAGGTCCGCCCTGGCCGTCGGGGCAATCCCGTCAAGCCCACGCGCGCTCAGCGCGCGCCTGCGCGCCCACCCGCCGCGCCCTTAGTCCGTCAGGACCTCTTCGAGCTTGCGCTCGGTGTGCTCGGCGCGGGCGCCGCGGCTGGCGTAGGTGGTCGCCAGGAAGCGCTCCACGGCGCGCATGACCGGCGCTGAGCGCCAGGTGGTCATCGAGTCGAAGGAGTGCTGGCCGCCAGGCATCTCGGCGTAGAGGACCGGTTCGTCGGAGTGCTTGCGCAGGGCCTGCACGAAGTGGCGACTCTCCGCGACCGGAACGATCGTGTCGCCGGTGCCGTGGACCACGAGGAAGGGCGGGATCGGGCCGTCGCCGATGCGCGCAAGCGGCGAGACGCGGTCGAACTTCTCGGGCTCCTCCTCCAGCTTGGCCTTGACCACCAGGTTTTCCACGAGCGCCTTGAGGCCCTCGTTGTAGTCCTCGCCGGTCGCCGCCAAGCCATAAACGCCGTAGAACGGGATCGCTGCCTGGACTGCGGCGTCTGAGGACTCAAAGCCGGGCTGCAGCGAGTCGTCGGCCGAGGTCAGGGCCGCGAGCGCCGTCAGGTGGCCACCTGCCGAGCCGCCCGTCAGCGCAATGAACGACGGATCCACGCCGAGCTCATCGGCATGCTCGCGCACCCAGGCGATGGCACGTTTGACGTCCTCCACGTGCTCGGGCATCGTCGCCTTCGGGCTGAGGCGGTAGTCGATGTTGAAGCCGACCCAGCCGTTGGCCGCCAGGTGGCTCAGCAGCGGCAGTCCCTGCTCGTGCCGCGAGCCAAACAGCCAGACGCCGCCGTGCACGTGGATCACCGCAGGGCGAGGACCAGCGGTGGCGCGCCTGGACCGCACGATGTCGAGCTTCAGCTCTTGCCCGTCGACCGTCGCGTAGACCCGTCCGCGCTCCTTCTTGACCCCAGGGCGCCAGCCGAGAAGCCACGGGAACAGGAGCTGCCACCAGGCCACGCGCGGAGCGTCGTCGACGTCGAGATTCTCCGGGCTGCCGTCGATGTCGATCCGAGTACGAAAGGAACTCGCTCCATACGGCAGTGCCACGGCGACGGCACCCGCCCAGATCACGAGCCCGACCCAGCCAGCCGGACCGGTGAGGCCGTCGGCGAGGACCGCGTTGAGCACGACCAGCGCCGCGCCGAACACCATCAAGTGGGCAGCCAGCTCGACGACGAGCATGGCGGCGAACCAGCTCCCGATGATCGTGCGCAAGCCCGGACCCTGCCGTGGCCAACGGGCGTTGGCCACGGCAGCCGCGCTGAAGAGGCCGACCGCCAGAAGGAGAGCGCTCCCGGTGTTCATCCAATGAGCCTATTCCGGCGCACGATCGGCGGCTAGACGGGGTGGACGCCGCCGCGCCGCGTGACCGTGCGCAGGAGCGACTCAGCCTGACGCTCGATCAGGCCACGCGGCGCGGGTGCGGTTGCCGGGCGGCCGTTGAGCCGGCCAATGCGAACGCACGCCAGGCCGATCAGCCAGATGATCAGGAGGTTGAGGCTCAGGACCGTCACGACGGCTGGAGTCCAAGCCCAGTCGGGCGCGTCTTCGCGGCGCTCGACCTGCATGAGCTCAGCATCCGGACCGAACGGACGCACCACGGAGGTGAACTCCGGGAACCCAGCGAAATTGACCGCCGGATCGGCCGGGTAGTGGATCGGGGCCGACAGCATGACGCGACCGGACTGCACGCGCACCTGCGTCTTCCAGGGCGCGTCGAGCGGGACCGGCTGTGCGGTCTTCCACGAGCCGTCGGGCTGCTCCACGAGCGCATCGAGGTAACGGCCGTTGCCCTGCCACCCGAGCGCGCTGACCCAGTGGGCGTTCTCGGTGACCGACGGATCCGAGAACCGGACCGTGAGGTCGGCGACGCGCTGCGGCTCGTCGGCCGGGTGGTTGGGCACCTGCGCCTCGCGCACGTTGGAGAGCGTCATGGCGGCGGTGAGGTCGGACGGGTTGCGGGTCGTCTCCGCGTTGATCCCCAGTCCGATCACCACCGCGATCGACGCGACGGCAATCACCAGCGGACTGCGACCAGGCTTCACGTTGCCAGAGAGCGCCTGCGCCATCAGCGAGCCGACGAGACCGCCAGCCACGCCGGCAGCGATGGCCACGGGAAGTCCCTCGGAGAGCATCGCGGGGGTCCAGGCGATCGGCATCACCAGCTGCGACCAGCCGTACTCGGCCGCAAAGCCGAGGGTGCCGACGGCAAAGCCGGCGCCCGCGCCGAACAGCGTCGGGCGGCTGGGGTCGCGGCGGAAGGCGATCGCTTCGATGATCAGCGCCTCGGCGATGAAGAGCGGCGCAGCGGGCATCGTCACCTGCAGCGGACCGCCGATCATCAGCGACATGAAGAGCTGGATGGGCGCCCACCAGAGAATCGCGTAGAGCGCACCCCCGCGCCCGGCGAGCACGCGCGCCAGCACGAGCGCCTGAGCTGCGCCGAACGCAAGCAGCAGCGGCTGCCAAACCATGCGGTACTGGGGAACGCCCCAGTTGAACTCGTGCGTGGTGGCGGCCCACAGGTAGAGGAACACGCCGGCCAGCAGGGCCGGAAGCGGACGACGGATGATGCCGTTTGCGCGGAACGGGTTTCGGCCGGCGGCCAGCGCACCCTCGATCAGCAGCAACACGCCGCCGATGCCGACACCGGCAGTGCCGCCGATGATCATCGTGTGGGTCGGGCCCCAGAGGGTCACGTCCTGACCGAAGAAGCGGTGCCAGAGGTCGTCCAGCGGGAAGGCCGCCATCCCGAACGTGGCACCGAACACGAGCAGCGCACTGCCGACCGGGATGGGACCGAGGTTCTTGGTCTTGAACGCGACGGAGCTGGACTTCGACGCGTCCCGCGGGGCCATGCCGATCGCAAGGATGCCCATGATGAATCCGCCAAACAGGCCGAACAGCAGCGGGTAGTGCGCGAGCGTGCCGAGCGGACCGTCGTCGCGGCCGACGTCGAGGTGCAGTCCGATGTCCCACGTGGCGCCCAAGATGATCACCAGCGCACAGGTCACCGCGCCAGCACCGGGCAAGGCAGCCCACCCCGGCAGGCCGATCAGGCGCTCGACGCGGTCCTCGAGGCGACGCAGCCGCCGGGCTTCGCCGCGGCGGTAGGCAAGGACGGTGAGGATCGTCCAGAGCGCGAGCGCCGTGGTGACCGTCGCCACGATCGCGAGCTGACCGATCGGTGCGCCGCCGCCGGCTTCAGCCGCGGCGAGTGGGAGGTGGGAACTCATCGGGGCAGGCTCCGAAGTAGGGGTGCGTCGTGGGGGCGGTGCGACTCAAACTCTTCATCGACAGAGCGCCCAGCGGGCTCGACCCTGGGCGGTCAGGCTCTGCCGCGGAACAGCGGCTTGGTTACAGAAGTGAAAGCTACACAAGTGTCACCAAGCGTGGCAAGCCGACCGACGCACGTCACAGTGCGCCGCACCGGAGCGCGGTCCAAAGAGACGACGGAAGCGCTCGCGAGCGCGACCTACGCGACCTACGACAGAAGGCGGCCCGCGTCGGCGTCGCGCTCGACGACCGGCGGTGCCGACGCCGACAGCTGGGCCAGCGATCCCACATAGTCCGGATCGAGGGCGAGCGCCGACACGTGGCAAGCACCCACGAGCTCCGGGCGCCGGGCGTGCGCACTGAGCTGAGTGACCTCGGGCAGCCCCAGAATCTCGACCGTGTGCGGCTCGGTCTCGAGCCCTTCGCGGGTGGCCTTCAGGACCGCCTCTTTCGCGGTCCAGAGCTGGATGGCGGCGCGCTCACGCGCGGGCAAGCCGAGGGCGGCAAGTTCGCGGCGCTCGTCGGGCGTGGTGATGCGCTCGACCACCGTGGGACGAAGCCGCTCGCCGCGGCCCGCCGGTTCGATGTCGACACCCACAGCCGCCCCCTCGGTCAGCGCGACCACCACGCGGTCAGCGCTGTGGGAGAGCGAGATGGAGATCGACGAGGCAGCGTGGCCGAGGAGCGCGGGACCGCGCTGCCACCCCACCTGGAACGAGCCCGGCGCGCCGCCGAGGGCGTCAGCCAGCGCGGCTCGCACGAGCGCGCGCGCCAGCGCCGAGCGCTCGCGGGCCGGCTGCGTCCCAAGCCGGTCGACTCGGGCTCGCTCCTCGCGCGATAGGGGTGAAAGGTCCAGATCGGCCAGCGGGCGCCTCGTGGCCCACCACACCGTCACCGGACCGCGGGGTTCGGGAGTCGCGCCACCAGAACTCATCGCCTTCAGCGTAGATCAGCGCCGCCGCACGGCCCCACCCCTCCATTGGGAACCAGCCAGTACCACTTCAAGCCTACGGGAGCTACACTCGGGCGTCATGGCCGCCTCCCAGCACCTCAACTACCACCGCCAGGGCACCGGGACCCCGCTGGTGCTCGTGCACGGCATCGGCGCTACGTGGCAATGCTGGAAGCCGCTGATCCCAGCGCTGGCGACCCAACACGACGTGATCGTGCCCGACCTGCCGGGGTTCGGTGGCTCCGTTCACCTGGGCGTTGAGCGTCCGTCGCTGGAGCACTTCGCCCACTCGATCCTGGAGCTCCTCGACGAGCTCGGGGTCGACGAGTTCCACGTTGCCGGGAACTCACTCGGCGGCGCGGTCTCCCTGGAGCTGCTGCGCAGTGGCCGCGCGCTCAGCTACCACGGCGTCTCACCCGCCGGTCAGACCTACGGCCCGTACCTCGACATCACCAAGGCGTTCCTGCGCGGGGCCTACTACGGCTCGCGCGCGATCGCTGGCATCGCGCCCACGCTGCTGAGGCTGCGCCCGCTGCGTGCGCTGTTCCTGGCGCAGATGCTCGGGCGCCCCTGGCACGTGAGCCGCGAGCACGCCGTCGACCTCGTTCAGGGCTGCGCGGTCGGCGCTGGCTTTGAGCGGACGCTCGCCCACGCGATCCCAGGCGACCGTGGCCTCGACATCCCCGACTACGACGGTCCCGCGCAGATCCTGTGGGGCACCCGCGACCTGATCCTGCCCGTGAGCTCTGCCGCGCGCTACGTGGAGAAGTGGCCGTCGATGGACTTCATCCCCATGAAGGGCCTCGGCCACGTGCCGATGCAGGATGACCCCCAGCTCATCGCCGACCTCATCCTCACGCTGACCCGCCGTACCGACGCGGCCGCCCGGCGCGAGGCGGCGCC
>JAEMRF010000103.1:5284-9374 GCA_016463515.1 Solirubrobacteraceae bacterium
CAGGCGCTTCTGCAGTGGCTCGGCCGTGAGGCCGTGAGCGAGGATCGACACGGTTGCGGCGATCAGGACGGTCCACAGGAGGACCCGCGCCTCAGCGTCGGGCAGAAGCCCTGACGCCGCCGCAAAGGTGGCGTAGTAGACCGAACCCACGCCGCGGACGCCGAACCAGCCGATGAACAACCGGTCACGGAGGGGAAGCTTGGACCCGACGAAGGCCAGCATCGTGGCGGCCGGGCGAATCACGAGCAGCAACAGCGCCACGAGCGCCCACCCAGCCGCGCCCGGAAGCCCGAGGCCGCCAGTCGACAGGAGGGTCCCCAGGAGGAGGACGAGCGCCAGCTCCCCGAACTTCTCGGCGAGCGTGGCGCCGCGGTGCACGCGCTCGTCGACCTCGGGGTCTTCCTCCGCGTGGTTGAACGCGACGCCGGCCGCAAACGCCGCCAGGAACCCGTAGGCGTCGAGGACCTCCGTCGCCCCGTACACCGCCAGCACGGCCGCGAGCGCGATCCACGCGTCGAACGCGGTGTGGACGTGCCCGGCAGCCCGCCATGACCGGTAGGCCGCTCCCAGACCGAAGCCCAGCGCGGCGCCGAGCGCGATCCCGACCGCGACACCCCAAAGGACGTCGCCCAAGAGCCAGGGCCAGACCCACCGTTCGCTCGTGGCGGGGCCTGCCAGGAGCAGCCCGAGCATCACGAATGGGAAGGCCAGGCCGTCGTTGAGTCCGGCCTCTGAGGTCAGCGCGAATCGCGGCTCGCTGTCGTCTGGTTCTCCAGGCGGACCCACGCCCACATCGCCAGCGAGGACGGGGTCGGTGGGAGCGAGCGCTGCCCCGAGCACGATGGCGGCGCCGATCGAGAGCCCCATCACCGTGTTGCCCCACACGGCGACCGCTGCGATCGACAGCGGCATCACCACGCCGAGCAAGAGCCAGGTGGACCTCCACCGGCGCCACCCGAGCGGACGCTCCAGGGCAAGACCGGTCGCGAACAGCGCGACGATCACGGCGAGCTCGCTGGCGTGCGAAATGGCTGTCGCGTCGCGCAGTGGATCGAGCCAGCGCACGCCGAGCACTTCGACGATCGCGGCGACCGCCACGCCGAGGCAGAGGTAGATCACGCTGGCGCTGTAGAGCCGCCCACGCTGGTTGCTCAGGGCGAACATCGCGGCCAGCAGCGCCACACCGCCGAGCATGAAGAGGAGCGGCTCGGTGGAACCCGGCTCGAATCCGGGGGAGCTGGCAAGGGAAATCGGCACTCACTTCACCCTAGGCCCCCGCAGAACGGGGTCAGGGCGCGGACACCGACTCGCGCGGGAGTGCGGCGCCAAGGGCCGTCCGCGAGGAGACTCCTAGCGCCGCAAAGGCACCCGCCAGGTGGGTCTCGATCGTCTTGGGGCTCAGATAGAGCCGGTCGGCGATCTCACGGTTGGAGAGCCCGGCAGCGGCGAGTTCCGCCACCTCCCGCTGGCGTGCTGAGAGTTGGCCGGCTCCCCGCGTGACGCCTTGCCGGCCGGAGCGGTTGATGCGCCGCCCGATCGCCCGCAGCTCGCGCACGGCGTCGGCGGCGAGCCGGTCCGCGCCAGCGCGCGTGAGCATGGCCTCGGCCTCGCGCAACGCTCGCGCTGCGTCGTCGCGTCGATCGGCGGCCGCCAGCGCTCGGCCACACAGGATGAGGGCCCGCCCTTCCAAGGTGGGAAGCGTTGCCCGCCGTGCTGCCGCGGCAGCATCGGCGGCTTCCAGCGCCGCATCGACTGGTTGGCCGCACGCGATCGACCGCTCTGCCGACGCCAGCCAAGCAAACGCCCAGCTCCCGTCGAGACCGTCCGCCTCAGCCGAGGCGTGCGCCGCACCGACGAGTTCATCTACGAGCAGGGCGTCGGTCGTGCCGCGTGCCGTGGCCGTGCCCTCCTGCAGGTGGGCGCAGGTGAGCAGCAGGTAGGTCTCTGAGCGCAGCGTTGGCGGCAACCCCGGAAAGGTCGGTCCGCCATGGGTGGTCTCGATCGCGGCGCGCGCCCCGGCGGGGTCGCCGGCCGCGAGGCGCGCCCGGGCGAGCACCTGACCAGCGACGCTGTGCAGCAGGGTCGTACCGGACCGCTCTGCAAGCAGCACAGCCTGCTCCCCTGCCACCACTGCGGTCTGGGGGTCTCCGCCGACCTCTTCCGTGGTCGCCACGGCGAGCTGGGCCGAGAGCAGCCCCCTCTCGTTGCCCATCAGGCGGGCTTCCTCAGACGCGCTCTCGACCACCTCGCGCGCTTCGAGCACGCGGCCGGCCTGCGCGAGCAGCATCGCGCGGGCCGAGAGGAGCTCCAGGCCGGTGATGAGCGGCGATTGGGCGATGGCGTGTGGGAGCGCACGGTCCAGAACAGCGAGCGCTGCGGCTGGGGCTCGTACGAGCCAGGCGGTATCGGCCAGCAACACGAGGGATCGGCTGACACGTCCGAGCGCCGCGGTCGGAAGCGCGCTGAGCGTCTCGATCATCTCGTCAACCCGCGCCACGGCGCGGGCGGTGTCGGGCCCAAGGCACGCCGCAAACGCCACGGCGGTTTGCGCGCCTGCCAGGAGCACGGGGTCGTTGAGAGTCTGGGCGCACGCCAATGCCTCGTCTGCGCGGGCGGTGAGGGCCGCTCGGCGATCGCACACCAGCTCGATCGCGGCGAGCTCGATGAGGAGCGCGCCGCGTTGCGCGGGCGAACCGGGACCGATCAGCTGAAGCGCGGACTCGAGGCGTCGGCGAGCGTCGTCGGGACGGGCCAGCACCCGCTCCACGGTGGCCGTGCCGACGAGGACCACGGGCCAAGCGATGTGGTCGGGGGTGAGCCGCGCGAGGAGGTCGACCAGGATGGCCAGCGCCTCTTCGGTGCGCCCCGCGACCGTGAGCGCGGTGGTCGCGTCGTAGGCCAGGATCAACGCGTCGATCGAAAGCCGCTCCGGCGACGGCACCAGCGCAAGCGCTGCTGCCAGCCAGTGCGCGGCACTCGCGGGGGCGGTGGACCGGGTTGCCCGGCCGGCGGAGGCGAGCACGGCAATCGCATCGGCGTCGCCCGAGGAGGCGGACCGCTCGACGTGCGGCGCGACCACCCATGCCTCCACGCCGGCGGCGGTCATCGTCGATGCGAGCTGGGCGTGGGCGTGGGCTCGCCAGGCCGGCGGCGCCGACGCGTAGACGTGCGCGTGGACGAGCGAATGCCGAAAGGCGTAGGTGCGCGGCTGGCTGGTCGGACGGACGAGGTCCGCGGAGATCAGCGCGTCAAGTGGCTCATGCGCCCCTGCCGGCAGGTCGGCGAGCGCCAACGCAACGGTGCTGTCGAAGGGGTCACCGACGATCGACGCGGCTTGGAGCAGTGCCCGGGCCGAGTCGGCCAGCGGCTCGATCTCGCTGCGCAGCACGACTTGGGCGGCCTGGACGGGGGCGGCCCCGACGTGCAGGTCCTTGGCGGAGACCCCCGCACGCAGCAGCGCGCGCAGGAACAGCGGGTTGCCGCCGCAGGCCACACTGAGCCGGGCGCGCTCGTCCAAGCTCACGCCAACCGGGAACAGCGGGGTGAGCTGTTCAGCGTTCAGCGGCCCCAGGGCCAGTGGCAGGTACGTGGCGTGATCGCCCGTCCAGCCGTCGACCCGGACTGCCGTGCCGGGGTACCGCGGGCGATGCGCCACCACGATCGTGACGGGGACGCCGAGGCCGCGGTCTGCGACCGATCGCAGCAAATCGAGGCTGGCCTGATCAGCCCAGTGCAGGTCGTCGAGCGTGAGCAGCAGACCTCGCGGCCCTGCGCGCTCGGCGAGCAGCGTGCGGACCCTGCGATGCAGCAGGTGCCGCAGCTCGGGGACGCCGTCATGGTCCGCCATCGGGAGCTCACCGAGGACGTCGATCCACAGGCCGTACGGAAGGTCTTTCTCGATCTCGCTTGCACGGCCGGCCAGGACGGTCAAACCCCGCTGCACGCCCACGCGCTGGGCGTACCGCACGAGCGAGCTCTTGCCGATCCCTGCTTCACCGGCCAGCTCGACGATGGTCGACGTTCCCGTGGTTGCGGTCGCAGCGATCGCGTCTCGGAGTTGGCGCAGCTCACCGTCGCGGCCAACGATCGA
>JAEMRF010000484.1 GCA_016463515.1 Solirubrobacteraceae bacterium
CCGTCGAGGTTGCGCGAACCGACGAGGTAGTAGAGCTGCTCGGTGCCGACCTGGCCGGCGTCGAGCACCGTGGCGCCCTCGGCGGTCATGCCGGCGGCGTAGCGGCCTGCGAGCTCGGGCGCCGTGAGGCGCATGTCGCGACCCAGACCGAGGCGCAGCTCGGTCGTCGGCTTGCCGGAGAGGTCGGCGATGGTGCGCGCAAATCCGCGTCCCACGAGCTCGGCCACGTCGCCGTTGATCTGCTCGCCGTACAGGCCTCGCACGTCGTAGGCCTTGAAGATGCTGTCCGGGACGCTCACGCTCATCGCGGCGGATCGTAACCTCACGCGCCCGAGTTTGGCGGGGCGCCGCTCACACGGGCGGGCAGGCGAGCGCGCAGGGGCGACGCCGATCGAGTGTGGTCGACGACGCCGGATCCGGCGGAAGTAGGTTGCTGCCATGAGTTCGGAGACGATCAGCCCGCGCGGGATCCCACCGATCCGACCGGATTGGTTGGTCGACGTTGCATGGCGCCTTGCTGACCTCGGCCTCGACCACCTCAGCTCCTGGTCAGAGAATGGGCTCTACACCCTGGAGGACGTGGTCGATGGCGAGCGCTGGCGATTTGGGTCCGTCCGACTGTCCGGCCACTTGGCGACGTCCGTTGAGCACGACGCCGATCTCTTCCTGCCGACCGACACGACCCAGGCCACGTTGCGCGTTGGCTTCCAGTTCACCCCCTGGTGGGATGAAGCGATGGGGCGGTGCGTCCAGACTCGCATCGAGGTCGGACCGCGCGGCCCGGTCACGTTCGACCCCGAGAATTGGTTCGTGCTGCTGCCGCTTCCCGGAGCGGCGACGTCCCGACCGGCGGTCAGCGGTCTGCAGGCGGGCGAGTGGGACACCGGTGGGCAGGGCGATCCGGCTCCTGACCCTGCCACCGCCGAAGAGCTTGCGGGCACGGCACTCATGATCGAAGAACTTCGACTCGTGAGTGCCGACCGCCGGGTCCCGGAGTTGTCGCTGCCAGCCCACGCACTCGGGCGCAAAGGCGGGGTGATCGGTCGCAACAGGCTTGTCCCAAGCGGTGTCGCCCGGTACCGCGCCCGGCTGCAGGCCGACGGCCCGATTGAGGCGAACTGGACCGGGGTCGCGTCGCTCTCTGAAATGGTCGAGGTCGGCTTCTGGGGGATCGCCTCGGTGGAGACCGGCGATGACCACTGCACCTTCCGTGGAGCTGGCAACGACGGCGTTCTCACGCTGACGGGCCCCAGGCTGCGCCTCACCGTCGACGCGCCGTTCACTCCGTAGCCGTCGGTTCGAGGCGGACGCACTCGTCCAGTCGACGCCCCGCCTGGCATCATCTGCGCCCGTATGGCGAACGCCCTCCTGAACCCCGAGACCCCCGTCGGCATCCTGTGCGGGGGCCGCGGCCTGCGTCTCGGTGCGCATGACGCGCCCAAGCCGCTCGTGCCGATCGGCGGGCGACCGGTCCTCGGCCATGTGATCGACATCTATGCGGCACAGGGCGCACGCCGGTTCGTGCTGCTCGGTGGCCACCGGGTCGATGAAGTTCGCGCGTGGGTGGCCGGCGAGCAATGGCCGCAGGGCGTCTCGGTGCAGGTCGTCGACACGGGGGAGGACACCCCGACCGGTGGTCGCGTGCTTGCAGCCGCCGAGTCGCTGACCGGCGGCCCCGGTGGCCGGTTCCATCTGACCTACGCCGACGGCGTTGCCGACCTTGACCTCGCTGCCGTGGTGGCGCGGCACGAGCAGGCTGGCGCAGTCATGACCGTCACCGTCGTGCGGCCCGAACTGAACTTTGGCGTCGCGGACCTGGATGCTGGCGGCATGGTCACTGGTTTCCGCGAGAAGCCTGTCGCTGAGTTCTCGGTCAACGGCGGGTTCATGGTCTGCGAGTCCGCCGTGCTCGACGAGCTCGGCCCTGATTCGGTCCTGGAGCGCGGCCCGTTTGAGCGCCTCGCTGCAGCCGGCCAGCTCGCCGGAGCCCCGCACGCCGGGTTCTGGGCCTGTATGGACACCCCGAAAGACCTCGCGGTGCTCGAAGCGCGCTGGGCTGAAGGTGCCCCGTGGCACCGCACCGCCGAGAGCGTTGTGTCGTCCGCCGTGTCGCTCGACGCCGCCCCCGTCTCCTGATGAGCGGGCGCAGAACGTTCGTCACCGGCGCCACCGGCGTCCTGGGCGCCGCCTTGGTGCGTCGCCTGCTCGAGCGAGGCGACCACGTCGTGCTGCTCGTGCGCGACGAGGTCCGCGGCAGCTCGCTCGTGACCGACGGCCTCATCGACGACTGCTCGATCGTGCGCGGCGACCTGCTCACGGAGGGCCTGCTCGACCGCGCGATCGGCGAGCACGAGATCGA
>JAEMRF010000485.1 GCA_016463515.1 Solirubrobacteraceae bacterium
GTCTCCCCGCGCGTGATGGTCGAGCGCTACGGCGCCGACACGCTGCGCACCTACGTCCTGTTCATGGGTCCGCCCGATCAGGACGCCGACTGGAGCGACGAGGGCGTCGACGGCATGAGCAAGTTCATCGCCCGGCTCTGGCGACTGAGCGCCGAGGCAGCCGACACGCTGCCAGCCGGCGAGTTGCCGAGCGAGCCGAACCCGGATGGGCTGCGGGTGCTGCGCAAGGCGCACTGGGCGATCGACAAGATCACCGCCGACCTGGGTCAGCGCTTCAGCTTCAACACTGCGATCGCTGCCGTCATGGAGCTCCTCAACGAGCTCTCGCCTGCCAAGCGAGGCGACGCCGAACCGGCGGTGGTGCGCTTTGCGCTCTCGACGGCCAACTCGCTGCTCTTCCCGTTCGCGCCCCACTCGACCACGGACGCGTACGCGCTGCTGAACGGCGGCACGCGGCTCTGGGAAGAGCCGTGGCCGACCGCCGAAGCCGAGTACCTGAAGGCCGACGAGATCGAACTCGTCTGCCAGGTCATGGGCAAGGTCCGCGGCCGCGTGACGGCTCCGGCTGACGCCGACGACGCTGAGCTGGAGCGCCTCGCGCGCAGCGAGCCGAACGTGGCCACCCACCTCGACGGCAAGACCGTCGTGAAGGTCATCGTCGTGCCCGGCAAGCTCGTGAACTTCGTCGTGCGGTAGGGCAGGGTCACGAGTCCCGGGCTCACCGACGTCCTCGTGCTCGCCTCCTCCGGAGGCGGGACGGACCAGCTCGCGCTCGGCGGCCTCCTGGTCGCCGTCACGGCGCTGCTGCTGATCGCCTATTACGTCGAGGTTCCCTACCCGATCGTGCTCGTGGTCGGCGGGCTCGGCCTGGGGTTCGTGCCCGGCGTCCCGCAGGTGCAGCTCGAGCCCGACGTCGTACTCGTGCTGTTCCTGCCGCCGCTGCTCTACGGCGCGGCGTTCTTCTCATCGCTGCGCGATCTGCGGGCGAACCTGCAGCCCGTCGCGTCGCTTTCGATCGGGCTCGTCGTGGCCACGATGCTCGTGGTCGGCGTCGTGGCGCACGCGGCCATCGACGACCTGAGTTGGGCGGCAGCGTTCACGCTCGGCGCCGTGCTCGCCCCGACCGACCCGGTGGCCGCAACGGCAATCGCTGGGCGCCTTGGGGCGCCCAAGCGGTTCGTGACCGTGGTCGAAGGCGAGAGCCTGATCAACGACGCCAGCGCGCTCATCCTCTTCAAGTTCGCGGTCGCTGCAGTCGTCGCGGGAAGCTTCTCGTTGCCGGCAGCCGTCGGCGAGTTCCTGCTCAGCTCGGCCGGCGGCATCGCCATCGGCATCGGCGTGGCCGCGGTCATCGCAAAGGTCAGAAAGCCGCTCGACGACCCGCTGACCGAGATCTCCATCTCGCTGCTTTCGCCCTTCTTGGCCTACCTGCCAGCCAACGCAGTCGGCACGAGCGGCGTGCTGGCAGCCGTCACCGCTGGGATCTGGCTCGGCTGGCGAGCGCCGGTGCTCGTGACCCCCGAGACGCGCCTGCAGTCAACGGCGGTCTGGGAAGTCCTGATGTTCGTGCTGAACGCCGCGCTCTTCATCCTGCTCGGCACCCAGCTCCCAGGCATCGTCGACGGCGTCTCGGACCAGTACTCGATGGCCACGTTCATCGGCTGGGCCGCGCTGCTCACGTTCACGGTGGTAGCCGTGCGGTTTGCCTGGGTGATTCCGCGGGCGATCTTCGACCGAGTCCTGCGCAACCAAGCGCGCGAACTCAAGAACCCGGTAGCGCCGTGGGGTGAGACGTTCCTCGTCGCGTTCACCGGCATGCGCGGCGCCGTCTCGCTCGCCGCGGCGCTCGCGATCCCACAGGTCACGGATGCCGGTGAACCTTTTCCCGGCCGCGACCTGATCATCCTCGTCGTGTACCTCGTGATCCTGTTCACGATCGTTGGGGAAGGCCTCGCCCTCGGGCCGATCATCCGCCGCCTCGGCCTCAGCGACGCCAGCACCCACGAAGCCAAAGAAGCCAAAGCGCGCCTCAAAGCCGCCATGGCAGCGATCGATCGTCTCGACGAACTCGGATCCGAAGCGTGGGTCGGGCAAGACTCCGCCGCACGCCTGAAAGCGACCTACGAGTTCCGTGTACGGCGCTTCAAAGCCCGCTTCGACGAAGATGACGACGGCGTCATCGAAGACCGCTCCCAGGCCTACCAACGGCTGCGCCGCGAAGCACTCGAGGCCGAACGCCGCGAACTCATCCGCCTGCGCGACATCGGGTTCATCCACTCCGATGTGCTGCACAAGATCGAGAGGGATCTGGACCTCGAAGACCTGCGTTTGGATCGGCGCGACTGAGTCGTTG
>JAEMRF010000486.1 GCA_016463515.1 Solirubrobacteraceae bacterium
GTGGCGGTGATGCACTCGGCGTAGGTCAGCCCGGCGAACTCGTGCCGGGTCACCGGTACGCCGGCCAGGCGCGTGAGCGCCGTGCCGACGGCGTCGAGCGCGTTTTCGCCCTGCCACGGGCGGGCGGAGTGCGCGCTGGTGCCCGTGAACCGCCAGGTGGCGTTGAGGTTGCCCAAGCACCCAGCCTGGACCCTGCCGGAGGTCGGCTCCATCACCACGGCGAGATCGGCGTCGGTAGCGCGCGCGCCGCCCTGTAGCTCGTCAACCGGCAACTCGGCCTCGTGGGCGAGCAACGGCGTGAGCGCAGAATCGCCGAAGGGCAGCTCCTCGCGGGCAAAGAGGATCCCGCCGACGCGGCAGCTCAGCGCATCTCGGTTGCTCCAGACCTCGCACAGCAGCTCGACGATCACGGCGCAGGCGCCCTTCATGTCGGTCGAGCCAAGGCCATGGACCTTGCCGTCGTCGATACGCCCCGGGAGGTTGCCCTGCTCCGGCACGGTGTCGACGTGCCCGGCGAGCAGCACGAGCGGCTTCTGCTCCGCTGGCCCAGGCGCCGCCAAATGGCCAAACAGCACACCGTCGCGGTCGTGCCCCCAGCGCAGCGGCACCCCGGCGGCCTCGAGGCGCTCTGCGCAGTGCTGCAGCGCCGCAGCCTCCTCCCAAGAAGGCGACCGCACGTCGACGAGCGCAAGGGTGGCCTCGGCCAGGCGAGAGGCGAGCGCCTCGGACGGGTTCTGCGCCGCCTGCGGATCGGTTCCATTGGGGGCGACGGACATACCCGCAAGGGTAGAGGGCGACGTGACGCAGGGCCGTACCGGCGACGTTGGCCCAATGGGACTCGCCGTTGCCCACACCGGCCGGTGAACGTCGAAATCATGTCGCTGGAGCGACGGTATTTCGACGTTCGGCCCGGCCGAGCCGGTGTCGCCCGGGCCCGTGCGTAGGATCGCCCCATGGGCGTCGACTTCGCGCAGGTGGCCGAGAGCGTGGCGGACGCCATCGACGGCGCTGGCATCGCCGTGATCGTCTTTGGCCTGCTCCTGGCAACGGCGCTGCTGGCCCGCGACGTGCGCCGCGGCGCCCCTGAGTTGGTCTTCGGCTACCGGCGCAACGTGGGCAAGGCGATCTTGGTGGGCCTTGAGTTCCTCGTTGCCGCCGACATCATCCGCACCATTGCGGTGAGTCCGTCGTTTCGCGGGGTCGGGGTGCTCGCGCTGATCGTGCTGGTCCGGACGTTCTTGAGCTTCACGTTGGAGCTCGAAGTCAACGGACGATGGCCGTGGCAGCAGGCTCCGGCGGCCGACCAGCCGCCCCAGGCGAGCGCCAAAGCCGCCGCGCTCTGACGCGGCGCTCGCGCCCGTCTGCTGGCGGAGCTCCGGGCCGCCACGCCATGCCCAGCTATCTCGGTCGTAGCGGGCCCGTAACGGCCTAGACTGGGAGGCGGTGCCAGAACCCAAGACCACGTCCCCGCACGACCTCGACGACGCAGCTTCGCAGGGCGCTGCTGCGAACGGCAACGGCTCGCCCGAGCCGTCGTCGCCGTATGCCGAGGGCGCCAGCGGCGCGACCACCCCAGGGTACGTCGACGAGGAGCTTGCGGCTGGTGCTGCCGACGAGGTCGGGCTCGAGATCGGCGATGGTGCCTTCGGCGACGCCGAGGTCGACGAGCACTGGCACGACGAAGACGAAGATGGCGACGACGACGAGGAGGGCCGCCGCGCCCGCCGGCGGCGCGAGCGCCAGGAAGCGCACGACCCCAACGCCGTCGACGAGCTGCGCCGCGCCCGCGACCAGCAGAAGGCCCTGATGGTCGGCGTGCTCTTCGGCGATGAGGACCTCACCGAACTCGGCGAGCTGCTGAAGACCGCCGAGGTCGAGATCGTCGGCGAGATCGTCCAGCGCCGCGAGGCCCCGCACCCCAACACCTACGTCGGCCCGGGCAAGGTCACCGAGATCAAGCGCCTGGCCAAGGAGCTCGGCGCGAACGTGATCGTGACCGACGACGAGCTCTCCGCCCGCCAGGAGCGCAACCTGGAAGAGGGCCTGAAGCTCCCGGTGATCGACCGTACCGCGCTGATCCTCGACATCTTCGCCGGCCACGCCCACTCGGCCGAGGGCAAACTCCAGGTCGAGCTGGCCCAGCTGCAGTACAACATGGCCCGCATGCGCGGCCTCTGGCAGCACCTGGACCGCCTCGGCGACGGCGGCGTCGGCACGCGTGGCCCTGGTGAGACGCAGATCGAGACCGACCGTCGACTCGCCCGCGGCCGCATGAGCCAGCTGCGGCGCCGGCTCAAGGACGTCTCCGCCCACCGCGACACGATGCGCGCCGAGCGCAACCGCACCCAGCT
>JAEMRF010000487.1 GCA_016463515.1 Solirubrobacteraceae bacterium
TAGCGGGGACTCGGGTGAGGGCCTGACCGGCGTCAGTCCTCGAGCTGCCAGCGAACGAAGAGGTTGTAGAGGATCACCACGTCGAGCGAGATCAGCAGGATCGACCACAGCGGGAACGCCGAAATCGACCCGAACTGCACCAGCGCGTGGATGGTGGTGAACACCACGGCGAGCCAGCGTGCGGCCGATTTGCCGAGCACCATGCCGACCGATGTGAGCACCATCACGACGCTCACGATGAGCGTGATCCACCCCCAGGTCGTGAAGTCCCAGATCACGACGCCCTTGCCGCCAACGGTGATGACGTCGCTGTTGAGGATCGCGGTCAGGCCCCAGAACGCGCCGAAGAAGCCGTTGAGGAACAGCAAGATCGACGCAAACGCCAGCCAGCCGTTGGGGCCGGCGCCGGGCTGCAGTGGTTCTCGCGTGGCGGAGGAAGACGACATGGTGGGTGCTCCAAGGTTTGGGCGCGTTCGCGCTCGATCGGGCTGACCATAGTCGGCGCTCAGGATGTCGCCATGAGGCATCCACCACCGGCGCCCGCCTGTGGGCCGGTCAATTTTGTGAAGGACCCAGCGTTTTCGGGCGCTGCGGGGGTAATCTTCCGCTCAGCGATGGCCGACGACGAGGATTTCGCCGCCGACGGGCTGCTTGACGGCCTCCACGGATCAGCCCGCCAAGAGCGGATCGAGCTGCTGCGCTGGCTGCGCGACGACTGGCGGATCTCGCGCGATGCGATGCGGCAGTCGACGGAAAACGGCACCGTCGTCCTGGCTGCCTCGGGGCGAGCGCTGGGCACCGGGGAGCGCTATAGCGCGGCCGATGTGGCGCACCTCACCGGGCTCGACGCCGACCTGTTGATGGCGCTCCTGCGCGCAGCAGGCCTGCCTACGCTCAGCGACCAAACCGCGATGCAGTACGGCGAGACCCACCTGGAGACCGCGCGTTCGATCAAACGGTTCGTCGATGCCGGGGTTCAACCCGAGCAAATGCTGAATCTCGCCCGAGTCTTGGGCCGTGGGCTTGCTCAGACGGCCGACCTCATGCGGCAGACCGTCATGGAGCTGGCGATCGCGCCGGGGATGAGCGAGCGCCAACTCGCGGCAGGGTTTGCGTCGACCTCGCAAGGGCTCGTTCCCATGCTCGGCCCGATTCTCGATCAGCTTCTGCGTCTGCATCTGCACAACGCGGTCCGCGACGACGTCGTCACCGACGATGAGCGGCGCGCCGGCGCGCTCCCAGGTGCGCGCGACGTGGCCGTGGCCTTCGCCGACCTCGTGGGCTTCACAAAGCTCGGAGAGGAGCTCCCGCCGACCGAGCTGGAGCGCGTCGCCGACCGCCTCGTGGAGCTCACCGCCGACGTGATCGATCCGTCGGTGCGACTGGTGAAGTCCGTTGGCGACGCCGTCCTGCTGGTATCGGCCGAGCCTGCTGCCTTGGCCCGCACAGCCTTCGGCGTGCTGCAGCGTGTCGAAGACGAAGGCCCTGTCTTCCCGCAGGTCCGTATCGGGCTGGCTCACGGCCCAGCCTCGGCGCGGGCCGGCGATTGGTTCGGTCGGCCCGTCAACCTCGCAAGCCGCATCACGAGCGTTGCGCGCGCCGGATCGGTCGTGGCCGATGCAGCTGCGCGAGAGGTCATCGGTGACGAGAGCGGGATCGTCTGGTCGACGGTCGGTGACCGGCGTTTGAAGGGCATCCGGTCGTCGGTGCGGCTGTACCGCGCCCGGCCCCTCGAGGCCTAGCTCACGGCCCGGTTATCCGCAGGTGTCTGCGGCTGCGTCGCAGGGATCCGGCGTACCGGGACACTCGCCACCGGCCTGCGCCCCGGCGGCCTCGCACGCGGTGATGCTGTGCGCGGCAAAGCGCTCAAAGACGCCCGCGAGCACGGCGACCTCCTCGTCGCTCATGTGAGCAAAGTAGTGCTCGTGAACCCAGGCGCTGCTGGCGTCCTGGGCGTCACGAATGATCGCGCGTCCGCCATCGGTCAGCACGGCATTGGTCGCACGAGCATCCTCCGGGCACTGCACTCGCGCAACGAACCCGCGCAGCTCGAGGGCGTCGAGCACGCGCGAGGTGCGGCTGAGGCTGAGCCCGATGTCGTCGGAGAGGGCGGAGATCCGAACGCGGCCCGCGTCGTCTTGATGGAGTCGACCGAGCAGCCCGAGCGCGGTAGGACTCAGACCGGTGCGGTCCTCGACGGCTTTCGCGAAGCCGCGAGTCAGGTGGCGGTGGGCGCCCAGCAGCCCCATCCACGCGCCGGTCTGCTCAGGGGTCCAAGCGGCCGCGGCGGGCCCCATCACGTGCTCGTTGCGGCGCAGGAGCTCCGCAGCGGCAGTCGATG
>JAEMRF010000104.1 GCA_016463515.1 Solirubrobacteraceae bacterium
GGGCGCTAGGACCCTGGCACGAAGTCCGGCGTGGGACTGAGCGGCGTCGGACCGCCGGTCCCGGAGTCCCAACCGATCGGCGCGCCGGGAAGCGGCCTGAAGTTGAACGGCGCCCACTCCTCCTCACCGATCGGGATGTACCAGCTGCAGGTGCGCGAGTTGTAGTCCGGCAGGCAGGGGTTGTACGGGTTGACCATGTAGGGCACGTAGTTCGTGGCAGCGACCGGACGGCGGTAGAGCTCGGCGATGTTGCTCCAGCCGTCAGCGTCCTGGTCGTCGAGGCCGTCGACGAGGCCGTCGCCGTCGCTGTCGATGTCGGTCGGGTCGGGGTTGGCGAACGGGCGCACGATGTACTTGCCCTCGCCGAGCTCTTCGGAGTAGCCGTCCCAGAACTCCTTGGTCATCCGGAAGCTGAACTCGTGGATGTTGGAGAGGCCGTCGCCGTCGTAGTCCTTCTCGTCGTCAGAGAGGAACCCGACGCCGGTGCGCAGGCTCGGCGTGCCACCGATGCTGGCCGCGTCGATGTCGAGGCCGTTGAGATCCGGCGACGGAGCCTGCACCGGTCCGCCCGTGTACTGGTCGCCGTCGCTGTAGTTCAGCGGGAACGGGCGACCGGCGGCCTGCCAGAGGCGGTGCTCGTGCTCCATGTAGAGACCGTCACCGTCGAAATCGGCCGTGGCATCCGAGGAATCCAGCGGGTTCGGCCACGGCTTCTTGCCCGGGTACGGAAGGAAGCGGTTGTTGAGGTCCAGCGCCGACTCGAACTCCCAGCTGTCCCAGAGGCCGTCGTTGTCGGTGTCGACGTTGCAGGTGCTGGTCTTGTACTGGACTTCGACGGCATCCGAGAGGCCGTCGTTGTCGTCGTCGGCGTCGATACCGTCGGCGACCCCGTCCTTGTCGCAGTCGTTGGTCGAGCTCCCGCCGACCGGAGGCAGGATCACGGGCGACAGCGAGACCGGGGTGAAGGCGCCGGTAGCGCGAGCGCTGACGACGCGCAGCTGAAAGCGGGTTGCGATGGGAAAGCCATCGGCGACGTCGAGCTCGCCGATGATCTTGTCGGGCACCTTCAGCGTGAGGCGGGTCGACGTCGAAGCCAGCGTGGTTGCGAAGACGAAACGGCCACCGCTGGCCTTGCGGAAGAGCACGGTGCTCTTGCCGCTGGAGGCAAAGCCCTTGCCCTTGATGATCAGGATGTCGCCGACGGACGCCTTCAGCGGCGCGACCGACGTCACCGTCGGCAGCGGTGCGCGTTTGCGCTTCTTGGCTTTGGCGTCGGCATCGACGGCGATCGCCGAAAACGACAGCAGCAGGGCCAGCAACGCGGCGAGCGGCAGGCGCAGCGGCGCAGGCAGGAGGAGGGCGCTCATGGGCTCTGGATCGGCGTGCCGCGAGGGAACTGTAGGCCCGTATGGACGGAGGATGACCCACGGCGCGCCGAGTCTGCGGGACGCACCGCATCTCGGTCACGGCGTGGTGATCAGGCCTTGTTTGTCCCACGAGGCTCGCGGCAGCAGCCGCAAACTCCCGCCGCCGTCTTGGGCTGCGGCCAACCGCAGCGCGGCACTGCGTGGCACGCGCACCGTCGCGCTGACCTGCTCGGCGCCACCGTCGGAGGACTCGGGGGCTGCACGAACCTCGAGCACCTCCACCGACTCAGCGACGACGAGCGTCCGCTCCGAGCCATCGGCGCGCTGGGCCGTGCGCACGACGTCGACCCGTGATCCGCCCTTGACCAGTCGCGGCGACCCGGTGGCCACGAGCTCCAGCACGCGGTCGCCGCTGGCCAATGCGTCGCTGGCCTGATCGTCGGTGGAGCGCAGCAACACCTCGAGCACGGGCGTGCCGCGGTCCAGTCGCGCCGCCGTTCGAAGCCCGACCGCTTGGCGGGCGTCGCCCAAGGCGCGTGGCGCGACCCACCGCAGCGGGACCTGGCGGTACGCGAGGTCCTCCGCCCGCAGCGGGTGGTCCTCGGGCACGTCGCGGGCGATGACCACGATGCGCGCGATCGGGCCGATCTGCTGCGCGATGGCAGCTTCACGCTGGGCGACGCTGCGGACCGCCACCAGCCCGAGCGCCACCGCGAGCGCCCCGAAGACTGCTGCGCGACGCAGGTGCGGGGTGCGGGCACTCATGCCGCGATCCGGTCGTCGGCCAGGACCCCGAACGGCTGGGATCGAGGGGCCGGCACTTCGGTCAGCGGCCCGGGCCCATCGACGAGCCGGTAGCCGACGCCCCACACGTTGACGACGAACCGCAACCCGCCTGCCGAGAGCTTCTGGCGCAGCCGGCACGCGTGCGAGTCCAGCGTGCGGGTGCGACCGCCGGACTGAAAACCCCACACGCCGCGGAGCAGCTCGTCCTTGGAGAACACCCGGGTGGGCTCAGAGGCGAGGATCTGCAGCAGCGCGTACTCCTTCTGGGAGAGCTCGACGCTGGATTCCCCGAGGCGCACGGTGCGCGAGACCGGATCGACCGACAGCGCGCCGACGCGCATGAGGCCCTGACGCTGGCGACCCTGGCTGCGGCGCAGCACGCTGCGCGTGCGCGCTAGGAGCTCCGGGTAGTGCAGGGGCAGCGTGAGGACGTCGTCGGCGCCGCGTTCCAGCGCGCGGACGCGGTCGAGCGGCTCCACCGAAGGGGTGAGGGCGATCACCGGGGTCGACGGGTCGACTCGGGAGCGCGCCGGGTCAGCCTCGCGAACGGCCGACACAACTCGCAGCCCTGGCCCATCAGGCAGCGCAGTATCGACGAGGACGACATCCGGATAGGTCCGCTCCAGGAACCGGATCGCTTGTTCGCCGTGGTCGACATCGACGACTTCGAAGCCGTCGGCCGTGAGCTGGTCACCGAGAAACGCGCCTCGCGCAGCGTCGGCGGTCACCAGCAGGACAGTGCAGATTTCAAAAGTGCTCATACCTATTAGAGGGTTTGAGCGACCAGAATTCGCCCCCCTTTGCGCACGATCTGCGACGGATGGCACGCAGGCGATCTTGCGCACGCCCCCCTGCAGCGTCTGGGCTCGTGGCCCGTACGATTGCCGCTGGCCGCGTCCCGGCGGCCTGTTCCCCCACCCACCTGCCTTGCCCCGACCGACTGCAACATCCGATGCATTCGTCCCAGGGATGAAGGATTTCGCCATAGGATGCCGACGCTGATGAATGTGCGCAGAGGGACCTACCACTCCGGCGAGGATTTCGTCCTCGAATACGGCGACCTTCGCTTCACGTTCAACGAGCAGGACTTCGCTGAACGCTGTGAGCAGGCCGCCCTACGCTTGGGCTTCGTCTGCGGGCGCCTTGAGTCCGACGAGCTCGAAGACCTCGTGAACCTGGCCGTGAACGGTGAGATCGACAACCCGTCGTCTCGCCTTGGCGAGCACGTGAACGACTGCTGGACCGATCTCCATGGTCCCGCCGACCGCTCGCTCGTGCACTGGCTGCGCCGGCTGGTGTTCCGTGCCGCCTGGCTCGACCAGCGCGTGAAGGAGGGCGAACTCGACATCCGCTTCGACGAGCGCACCCACTCCTTCCAGTACGTCCAGCCCGGCGCGAGCGCCGAGCCGGTCGAACTCTCACGCGAGCCCTCGTGGGGCCGCGTGGCGTACCTCGGCTGAGGGCGCCGAGCCGGGTCCGCCTCGCAAGGCGAACCCGGCATGTGGAGCGACTTAGAGCGCTTTGGCCTTGGCCTCGGCGATGGCTGCCGCGCCCTCGGGCCCGACGAGCAGGTCCGGGCGGATGGTGCTGGACTTCGCGAGGTCGAAGCGGGCGCCGCTGGTGCGGGCCGGATCGAACGCGATGACGGTCGTCTCGCCGCCAACGGGCGTGGCTGCCGTCGCGATGATCGTCACGGAGCCGCCGTCGACGAGGTTGCGGGCGGCCGACAGGACGCGGCGTGCCACGTGCGGTGCGAGCTCGCTGATCGAGTCGATGAGCACGACGGCGTCGGTGCCGCGCTGCGCCAGGCGGCGAGCCTGGTCGACCGCGCGCTCGATGGCTTGGATCTGCCCCTCGAGGGAGCCACCGAGCAGCGCGCTGGCGGTCGGCTCAACGCCGGTCTCCTTCCACGACGAGACCTCTTCGGCGCGGGCGCCAGCGAGGACGAGCTGCAGCTCCACGCCGTCGATCGCCTTCAGCGCGCCGGCGAGCAGGCGCAGCGCCTCGGTCTTGCCGGCGTGCGCGGGGCCGTAGAGCACGACGCGCGAGCCACGACCGATCGGCGCGAGCCACTCGATGGCCTTGAGGGTCACGTCGTCGCCGCCGAGCTCGAAGCGGGCGGTCGGGTGGGTGCTGGGCTGATCGTCGAAGCGCGTCGCCTCGCCAGCGACCTCTTCGGCCGACTTGCCGTTGATCTGCTCGACGCGGATCAGCGACGCGTAGCGCTCGGAGCGGCGCGGCTGACGGTACGGACCGGTGATCTTGTCGCCGGAGACCAGCTCGCAGCGGCGGACCTGGGCGGCCGACACGTAGACGTCGTCGTCGGACTGCTCGGGATGCTTGACCCGCACGAAGGCGGTGCCGTTTCCGAGGACCTCGACGACGCCTTCGATCTGGCGCTCGTCCTCGTCGGAGCCCGAGCTGTCGCGGCCACCGTCACGGCCTTCGCGACCGTTGCCCGTGCTCTCGCGGCCGGACGGGGCGTCGTCGCCGGTGCCACGACGGCTGCGGCCACGGGGGCGGGTGCGCGGTGCGTCGTCGTCCTCGTCGGCGGCGTCGGCCTTGGCGACCGGCTCGTCCTTGGCGTCGTCGTCCTGGCTGGCAGCACCGCGGCCACGGCCACGGCCGCCGCGGGTGCGGCGGGGCTTGTCGTCGTCGGACGAGGCTGCAGCGCCGTTGGTGCTGGGCGCCTCCGCGTCTGCGGCGGGCGAGCCGCCAAGGAGACGGTCGATGAGTTCGGCTTTGCGGAGCCGGCGGAAACCTTCAAGGCCGGCCTCCGAGGCCAGCTCGTGGAGATCGGCGAGCGGGCTCGCCTCGAGCGCTTCGCGCTTCAGCATGATGTGGACCTCTCGGGGTCGTATGTGGGTCGGTGGGCGTCCGGGCGGCGTTGTTGTGTCAGCCGCCGGCGACCGATGTCCACCATAGCGGGGCTTTCGTGCCACGTGCGGCGCTGGGTATCCGCACCCACGACCGGCCGACTCCTGCCTCGAATAGCGAGCCTGAGGCGCGGCGTCGCCTCGCGAGCGGTTCAGGAACCGCGCGGCGGCTGGGCCTGACGCCGCAGCGAGGGGTCCAGCAGCAGATCGCGCGGGATCTCGCGCTCGCCGCGCAGGACCGCGCGCACCGCCAGGAAGTCGCTGGCCGCCCGGACGTCGTGCAGGCGCACCATGTGCGCCCCGGCATCGGCAGCTTCACCGAGTGCTGCGAGGGTCCCGGCATCGCGTTCGCGGGGTGGCCGACCGGTTACCGCGCCGATGAAGTCCTTGCGGGAGACGGCGAGCAGCAGGGGGCGCGCGAACTTCTCGTGGAGCACGCCCAGAGCGCGCAAGGTGGCGACGGTTTGGTGCGGTGTCTTCGCGAAATCCGGGCCGGGATCGAGCATGAGCTGCTCGATGTTCACGCCGCGATCGGTCGCGAGCTCGATGCGCTCCTCGAAGAAGTCGATCACGTCCTGCACCACGTCGTCGTAGTGGTCGGGGTCGGTGAGTTTGACCTTCGGCGGCGTGCGCGTGTGCATGACCACCAGCGCCGCGCCGGTGTCGGCGCACAGATCGGCGAGCTCGGGGTCCAGCAGCCCGCTGACGTCGTTGACGATCGACGCCCCAGCCCGAATGGCAGCCTCGGCCACGGCTGGCTTGTAGGTGTCGACCGACACGACCGCGCCGAGCTCCTTGACGATCCGCTCGATGACCGGCACGACGCGGCTGATCTCCTCCGACGGGTCGATCGCGGGCTGCCCCGTGACGCCTGACTCGCCGCCGACGTCGATCACATCGGCGCCCTCGGCCAGCAGTGTGGCTGCGCGAGCGACCTGCTGGGTGCGGTCCCCGATGCGGTCGCCGTCGCTGAACGACTCCGGACTCGCATTCACGATGCCCATCAGCCATGGGCGATCGAAGGTGAGCGTCGCGCGACCGGTCTGCAGGGTCCGCGGAGGGACGCCGCTCAAGGTGTGGTGCCGGACTCGCCGCGCACGGAGCCGCCGGACTCCGACTCACCGCCGGAGGTCACGGTGCCGCCGGATGCCGGCGGGTTCGCGGTGCTCCCGGAGTTGCCGGTGCCGCCGCTGCTGCCCGAGGACCCGGTGCTGCCGGAGCCGCCGCTGCTGCCGGAGGACCCGGTGCTGCCGGAGCCGCCGCTGCTGCCCGAGGACCCAGTGCTACCGGAGGACGAGGAGCTCGACGACGGCGTGGACGCCTTCGGTTTGTCGTCGTCGGACGAGCTGCTGGACGGCTTGTCGCTCCCACCGGTCGTGCCGGACGGCGTTGTCTTGGACGTGGTCTCCCGCGGGGTCGTCTGCGTGACCGTGGAGGCCGGCGGAAGGTCCGGGTCGTCCTTTGCGCTGACGTAGGCGTAGGCAGCAAAGGCGGCGCCGACGAAGAGCGCCACGAGGCCGACGAACCAAAGCACCCAGCGCCACGGCGACCGGCGACGGGGTTCCTCGGGCGGCGGTCCCTCTCCCCCGCCGGCGATGCCGGCGGCCGCGACTGCGGCTGGCACGCCTACCCCACCGGGACCGGACGCGCCGGGCTCCGGGTCGACCAGGCCAGCGGCGACGGCGTCGAACGCACGCGTTTCACCCAGGTCGACGCCTGCAGCCGGCGGCTGCGGCGCAACCGGCACGATCTTCGTGAGCTCGGTGACTTCGGGCTGGACTGACGCCGGTCCGTCGGCGGCGGCGTCCGCTGGTGACGTGGCCGCACCGGCCGCCCCCGCGGCGCCAGCTGCGGCCGCAGGCGTGCCGGACTGCCAGTCGCGATCTTCGTCGTCGGCCCAGTCCACGTCGTCCCAGCCTGCGAACGGATCAGCGAGTGCGGGATCAGAACCCGCGGCGGGCTCGACAGGAGTTGGCGTCGTCGGGCCGACGGGAGTCGGGACAAGTTCGGTGGCGGCCTCGCCGGAGACGGCGCCCGCGCCGTCCTCCCATTGCCCGTCGGTCGGGGATTCAACCTTCGGTTCCGGCGCAGTCGGCGCAGCGACCGGCTGGTCATCGTCGTCGTCGACGATGCCCCAGGCGGCTTCGTCACCGATGTCGGTGAACGGGTCGCTCGGGATCGGCGGTGTGGGCGGCGTCTGGGCAGCGGCACCCGCGCCAGCTGCGGCATCGGCTGCGGCTGCGGCTGCGGCACCCGCGGCAGCCGCCGAGGACGCCGTCGTCGCAGGGCGAGGCGCACCGGGGCGGCCCGCGCCCACAGCGCGAGCGCGAGTATCGGCGGCGAGGCGCGCAGATCCGGTGGCGGGCGGAAGCTGCCCGACGGACCGGGACGGCGACCGCACCGCTGAGAGCGCGGCGGCAAAGCGGGAGTCCTCGTCGGCGTGCCGCACGATCTCTTCATCCAGGGCAGGCGCGAGCGGGGCGCCTTCCTGGCGCACCACTTCCGCGGCGAGCAAACGCTCGGCGCGGTCGTCGGCAAAGACAGCCGACAGATTCACGCCTTCGAGCTCGTCGGTAAGACGCAGGCGCGCGCGAGCGACCTGCACGCCGACCTCCCCTGGTTCCACGCCCGCGACTTCAGCGCACTGTTCCTGCGTGAGGCCGAGTTCGCGGAGGGCCAGCAGCTCGCGCTGACGGCTGGGGAGCTTCAGCAGCGCACCGAGTGGGCCGTCGCCGGGCGTCGGTCGCTCGCGCCCGAGCGAGGCATACGCGCCATTGCGGGCGGTAGAGAGCACATACAGGGCGGGTGAAGAGTTGCGGGCCCCGAGAAGCGGTAGGCGGCGGACGGTCTTCTCGAATGCCTCCGCCACCACGCCATCGGCCGCCGGGCCGGGGCCGAGGAGTCGCTCGGCGAGCAGCTGCACAGCGGGGGCGTGCTTGTCGAAGAAACGGTCGAAGGCGGCTTCGTCGCCTCCAGCCGCGCTGGTGACGAGATCAAGCTCGTGGGCCGCCAATGCGTCGTCGGCGCCAGAAGTCATGTGCGGACCATAAAGGGCGGGTCGGCGCCGCCGACCCGTTGCCCGGTGCCGCAGCCCAAATGAGTGCGCAGACTGCGGACAACCGCTGACGCCCGGTGCGCCAACTGACTAGTAGTCAGGAAGCCGCCGCCTCCTCTATCATCGCCCCCATGCTTTCGCTCCTGACTGGCTTTCCGGGCTTCATCGGCACGCGTCTCTCTCGCAAGCTGCTGGCCGACGACCCCGAGCTGGAGATCCTGGCGATCGTTGAGCCGTCGATGGCTGCGCGTGCTCGCGAGGTCGCCAAGGAGTTCGGCGGCCGGCTGACGGTCGTCGAGGGCGACATCACCGATCCCAAGCTCGGCTTCGACGGCAAGCAGTACGTCGAGCTCGCCGGCAAGGTCCGCCGTGTCTACCACCTGGCTGCGATCTACAACCTGGCTGTGCCGGAGTCGGTGGCCATCAAGGTCAACGTCGATGGCACCAAGCACGTGCTCGACTTCTGCGCTGCCTGCACCGATCTTGAGCGCCACCACTACGTCTCCACGTGTTACGTGGCCGGCAAGCGCACCGGCAAGGTCCTGGAGTCCGAGCTCGACGAGGGCCAGGAGTTCAAGAACCACTACGAGTCGACGAAGTTCGCGGCCGAGGTGCTGGTCAAGGAGTCGATGGACAAGATCCCGACCACGATCTACCGCCCGGGCATCGTCGTTGGCGACTCCAAGACCGGCGACACCCAGAAGTTCGACGGCCCCTACTTCATCCTCTGGTTCATCCACCGCATGAAGCAGTTCGGGCTCACCGTCGGCGACATGGGCACCGACAAGGCCACCTTCAACGCCGTCCCGGTCGACTTCATCGTCGACGCGATGGCGGCCTGCACGGCCGACCCGGAGACCGTCGGCGCGACCCTGGCCCTGGCCGATCCGAACCCGCTCACCACCCGCCAGTTCGTGTCGCTGCTCTCGCGCACCTACACGCACCGCGAGCCGTGGGGCCCGGCCATCCCGGACTTCGTGATGAAGCCGTTCCTGGCCGTCAAGCCGATCCGCTCCTTCTACGGCGCCACGCCGTTCGAGTCACTCGTCTTCCTCAAGCACCCGGTGCAGTACGACACCGCCCAGGCCTCCAAGCACCTGGCCCGCAACGGCCTGGCCTGCCCCGGCTTCCACGAGTACGTCGACGTGATGGTCGACTACTTCGACAA
>JAEMRF010000105.1:0-4080 GCA_016463515.1 Solirubrobacteraceae bacterium
CGCGGGTCGTACGTCGATCCGCGCGTGGTCGATGCCTGGGGGCGAGGCGACACCATTCGATCTACCGTTGCCGAGCTGGAAGCTGCTCCGGAGCGGTGGTCAGCGGCCGAGCGCCGAGCGGTCGAACACTCGGTGCTCGAACTCGTGGCTCCACACCGATGACGTGTGAACGTGGCGCGCCGACGCCGTGCACGACAGTGCGGTCCGCCATAGGCCGGGGTCTGGTGCGATGTACAGTGTGCAGCACATCCACAATGGTCTTCGCCCACGCAGCACGTGCGTTAGGTGAAACCGAGAGCGAGGGGCGCGTCATGCCGCCCAGCGAGATACCCAACAGCCTCTGTACCAGCATCCGTGCAGCACGGTGAGTTGGCGAGACTTCAGACGAAGCGACCGCGAAGCGGCGGAGCTTCGCGCGCTTGATCACGCGCTGTCAGGTCTGTCGCAGACGCACAGCGACGCCGACCAGACTGCTGCCGACGACGACACGGCCGCCTCCAACGCTGACCGCGAGGCATCACAGGCTGACGAGGCGTTCTCGCAAGCCGACCAAGGCGCGTCGGATGCCGATCAGCTTGCCGCAGACCGCGAGGCTCGCGTGGGTCCGAGCGCCACTGCGGCCCAGCGCCACGAGCATGAAGCGAGCCGCCGGACGCGTTCTGCGACAGCCCAGTCCCGCGCGCAGAACAGCGCGTCGCGTGCCGAAATCGACCTCGAGCGGGCCCAAACTCAGGCCAGGCGATTTGAAACCGCCTCACTTCGCGACGAAGTGGCATCGGAGCGCGACCATGCAGCTGAGCTCCGAGACGGCGCTGTGAGCAGAGCCAACCAGGCGCTGCTCGCCGCGCACCCTGGCAATCCTGAACTACGGATCGCAGTGGCGCGCCACACCGAAACGCGCGACCAGGGACGAGCTGCCCGGCAGCGCGCGGCGGCCGATCGCCAGCGGGCCGCAGAGGACCGGATCGAAGCCGCCGCCGCGGAGCGAGTCGCCCGCGCTGACGTGCAGCGAGCCCAGCTCGATGAGCAGACCGGCGTCTTCGCCTTCGAGCTCGGCCACAGCGCGCTGCGCAACGAGATCGATCGCTGCCGCCGCAACGGTGATGCGTTCGTGCTCGCCCACTTGGCGGTCGATCTTGCAGGCACGGTCGGGGCGGGGCAGGACGGCCAGCACCGTCAGCCGCTGATCGCTTCGTTGGTGCGTCAACTTCAGGACAAGCTGCGGGGGTACGACGCGATCGTGCGCATCGAGGCCGACGAGTTCTTGTGCGGGTTGCCCGGCACCACGCTCGAGCTGGCCGCCAAGCGGTTCGAGGAGATCAGGGCCGTGCTCGATCACGACGCGGCTCCGGGGCAACTGATCGTCGGCTTCGCTGCGCTGACGGACGGCGACGATCTGTTCACACTCACCGACCGCGCCACTGCCGACCTCGACAGCAAACGCAACGGCCCGCGTTAACGGCTCAGGCTCTGGCGGCTTGCAGTTCGCCGTGGAGGCGCGCGACCTGCCACATCAGCGCCGGCCGCTGGCGGTGGGTGATCGGCCGAAAGGGGGTGGCCCGGGAACGGGCGACGATCTCGACGTTGAGCACCGTCCGCTCGGGGCATACCCACGCGCCCCACGGGCGCTCCGCGAACTCCTCGCCGAACACAATCTCGCGTGCGCATTCGTACACCGACGCGCCCTGGTCAAGCGCCTGATGCGTGCGCTGCTCGAGCCAGCGCCAGTACTGCTCGAGAAGCTCAAGCTCCGGCGCGCCACTGAGTGGCCCATGCCCGGGCACGATCACGCTGGGATCGAGCGCTCCAATCTTGTCGATTGCGCGCAGCCAGCCTCCGACGGTGCCGCTCCACGAATTCGGTGTCACGCCGGTGAACAGCAGGTCGCCTGCAAACACCACGCCGCGCTCGGGCACGTAGACGATCGTGTCGCCCGAGGTGTGGGCCGGGCCGAGATGGTGAAGTTCCAGCGCGACTCCCCCAACGTCAAGCGTGAGGGCCGAGGAGAACACACGGTCGGGCGTGCGGATGGTGATTCCGCGAAAGTCGAACGGGTCCATCATGGAGGCGATGTAGGCGCCGAATCGGCGCGGCGGTCCGGGAGCAAAGGTCCTCAGGAACCGCGCTCCCAGATACGACCGGCGCAGCCCTCCAGGGCTCTCGTGAGCCATGTCCGCGGCGGTGCCCGTCGAGGTGATCAGTTCCGCTTGCGGAAGCAACTGCAGGCCGTTGACGTGGTCTCCATCGCCGTGGGTGGCAATGACCTTGGTGATGGGCTCGGCGGTCCGCTGCTGCACCGCGCCCAGGATCCGACGGGTGAGGGGCAGGTCCCAGGCCGTGTCGATCAGAGCAGCAGCGCGATCACCGATCACCAGGCCCACGTTGGACTCGCTCCAATCTCCGTTGGGCTGTAGCCACGCGCATACGCCTGGGGCAATGTCGACGAGCCCCGTCTCGTAGGTGGCGGCAGTGCCGTGCAGGCTCGGTGCGTTCGCGAAGCTCATCGTGCGCCGAGCTTAAAGCATGTAGTATCGGGATAGTGGAAGTCTCGGGCGTCGCAACTGCTCTGCTATCGGTCGCGCTGGCGACGATCATGTTTGCCCTGGGCACCACCCTCAGAGGCGAGCAGTTCCTGCTCGTCTTCCGCGAGCCACGCGGCGTCCTCGTCGGGATGCTCAACCTGGTGATCGTGGCCCCGGCACTCGCGTTCTTCATCGCCTGGGTCACCGGGCTCGATCCGCTCCTTGCTGCCGGACTCGTCCTCCTGGGCGCGGCCCCCGGAGGTGTCTTTGCGAACCTGCTTACGCACATCGCCGGCGGAGCGACGGCGCTGTCGGTCTCCATGACGGCACTCAGCAGCACGCTTGCGGTCGTCACGGTCCCGTTCTGGCTCAGCGTCGCGGTGAACGCCTTCGATGTGCAAGAAGCAGGGACCGACCTGAACATGGGGCTCATCGTGCTGCGCGTGCTCGCCACGATTGCGATTCCTCTTGCGCTGGGCATGTTGCTCGCGCACCGGCGGACCGCGTGGGTGCAGGACCACACCAGGCATTTCGAACGCCTCGCCCTCGGCACGTTCGTGGTCGTGGTGCTGGTGTCGCTCGTGTCTCAGGCCCGCCCGGTCATCGACAACCTCGCCGAGGTCGCCCTGGCGGCCTTGTTGCTGAACCTGGCTGCGATGAGTTGCGGGTGGATTGCGTCGAAGCTGGCCCGCCTGGAGGTTCGTCAGGCGACCGCGATCGCCATCGAGCTTGGCGTGCACAACGCCGCACTTGCCATCGCCATCGGCTCGGTGGTCGACGAACGCCTGGCCATCCCTGCGGCGGTGTACAGCTCGTTCATGGTGGTGACCGCCGGCTGTTTCGCCTGGTTCATGGCACGCCAGAGCAAGCGTTCGCTGTCGACCGCCTGAGCTACGGCGTGACGCTGACACCGAAAGGTCGTCAGACTCGCGTCGATGACCAGTCCCGAACCAGCGGACGAGCCCTCAAGCCGGCAGGTGTACCAGGGCGTGCGCACCGGCGGGCGCTCTGCGCGGGTCAAGCAGGCCGTGCTCGAGGCCGCGGTCGTCGAACTCGTTGAGGGCGGTTATGCCGCGTTCTCGCTCCCCAAGGTGGCCGAACGCGCTGGCGTGCACCTGTCGACGGTGCACCGCCGGTGGCAGACCAAGGAACGGCTGATCCTCGATGTGCTGTCTGGGTTGACGGCAGGAATGGTCCCCGACCCCAAGGGTTCCTCGCTGCGCGCCGACCTGCTCGAACTGGCGCGCTCGGTGGCAGAAATGCTCGGCGAACCGACGACACTGCGCCTGCTGCGCGCGGCGTTCGTCCTTCCCGACGAAGAGCTCGACCAGCTGCGGAAGGGCTTCTGGGGGGATCGATTCGAGGTAGCCCAAGCGGTGGTGGATCGAGCCATCGCACGTGGCGAGCTTCCGGAAGGCACCGACGGATGGGACATCGTCGAGCCGGTCCACGCGACGATCTGGATGCGTGTCCTGGTCACCGGACTGCCCGTGGACCACGACGTCCTGGAGCGCGTGGTCAACCTCTCCCTCAGCGTCGTACCGTCGACCTAGGCTGC
>JAEMRF010000105.1:4180-7625 GCA_016463515.1 Solirubrobacteraceae bacterium
GCTCCCTCCGGTGTCACAGAATCCAGCAAGCCTCAACTGAGGACTCTGATGGCCCGGGGAATCGACACGCAAGCGCTCTACGACCGCCACTGCGATCCGTTGTTGCGCTACTTCGCCCGGCGCACCGCCGACCCGCAGGTGGCCCTGGATCTGTGGGCAGAAACGTTCGCGCAGGTGGTCGCAAGTGCTCGGCGCTACCGCGGCGCGACTGCCGACGATGAAGCCGCCTGGCTCTATGCGATTGCTCGTAACCAGCTCGCGGGTTACCTCCGCAAGGGCTATGCCGAGCAGCGCATGGTGCGCAAACTGGGCATCGAACGCCCGCCCGTCGATGACGCACTGCTCGCCGATGTCGACCGACGCGCCGGTCTGGCGGAGGTGCGGTCCGAACTCTCCGCTGCCTTGGCGACGCTGACCGACGACACGCGGCAGGCCGTCACCCTGCGCGTGGTCCACGAACTTCCGTACCCCCAGGTCGCAGACCGTCTTGCCATCACCGAAGTCGCGGCACGCGCACGGGTCTCGCGTGGCCTGCAAAGCCTGGCCCGCATCCTTGACCCCGAGCTCGCGAACGAGGTGTCCGCATGAGCACCGAAGACCCCTTTGAGACGCACCGCACCGCGTTTGGAGCCGAGCTGCGCCGTGTTGCGCCGCAGCCCCGTACACGCCGGAAGCGCGCCTATGCCATGGGCGGCGCAACCCTGGCGCTTGCTGGCGCGGCCACGACGGTGCTCGTGCTCGCGCCGCTCGGCGGCACGCGCCTCGACGTCCTGACCGAGGCGCAGGCGGCCATTGCGACCACACCCGACTCGATCATCCACTACGCCCTGAAGTACGACTCCGGGTACCCGGAACGGGAGGTGGACACCGAACGCAGCCGTGGTTGTGAGCCCGAACCCGGGCAGGTCTGGAGGGCCACCACCTCAGGCGCGCCGAGGTTCCGCATGCGGATTCCGCTCAACCCTTGCTCGGTCTCGCGTATCGGCGATCGGATCGCGACCGGCAGTTTCGACGTCGCGTACGGCGATCGCACGGAGTCGCTCTACTCCGAAACGGACGGCTTCATGATCGTCACCAAGGGTCTTCCACCGGAGGCCGACGAGCAACAGCCGATGCTCCCCGTCGGTGATGAGCGGCTCACTGAGGGCGAGTCCCAGGATCCCGTGGCGCGCATTCGGTCGATGCTGCGGGATGGCAAACTCGCTGATGCTGGCGAGCTGCCGAGCCAAAGCGGACGCGCCCTGCGGCGCCTCGTTGGCGAGTACTCGGAGCTACGCGGCGACCCGGCTGATCCCTCGCCGCGGAAGGTGAGCGTCGACTACCGCGTGGACGCAGAGACCTTCGCGCCGGTCGAGATCTCGGTGACCAGGATGCAGCTCGTTCCCGAGGACGTCGACGCGCCCATCGGGCGCAGCCCGATGGTGCGGCGTGAGCTGACCGACGTGACGACGTTCTCGACCTACGAGACCATTCCGTTGAACCGGGAGACGGAACGGCTCCTCACGGTTCAGCCCAAGCCCGGCACCGACGTGGTGTCGAAGGTGTTCGACCGAGACGACGAACCGGCCAAGCCCTCAAAAGCTGAGGAGGCTCGCGCGCAGAAGATCATCGACGCGCAGATTGCAGCGGGCACTCGCGTACGGGGCGCGTGGTGATGCGCCAGCCGAAGCCCGGTCAGCCGGTCGGACGCCGTCCGACCATCACGCTCACGGCGTCGCCGGCGTCGTCGAACTGCGCGACTTGGCGCAGCTGCGCCCAGGGCATCGCGTCGCGGTAGTCGTCAACGGACCGGAAGGTCCAGTGCCCGATCGCTGGTTGATCGGACACCGACTCGGCCAGGAACACCACACCGCCGGGGCGCAGCACACGGTGCAGCTCGCCGCCGAGCGCGGCGAGTGCGCCGGCCCCAGCCACGCCTCCGAGGACCAGGCAGGTAAAGGCGGCGTCGACTTCACCGTCGGCCAAGGGCAGCGGGCCGTCGACGCTCGTGAGCAGGCGGTACTCGACCCCTGCCGTTGGCTCGGCCAGCTGCAGGAGCTCCTGGACAGGTTCAACGCCGATCGCGCGACCGGCGATGGCCGCGAGATCGGGAGTCAGCCGACCGGTCCCACAGCCGAGGTCAAGGACGACGCGAGGGCGGTTGGCGTCGACGGGCGGAAGCTGCGCGGCGAACTGCGGCAGCAGGACCTGTCGGTGCTGTGAGGTCACGCCGTCGACTGAGCCCACGTGGTCCGTCGAGATCACCGCACGGGCGCCGAGCTCTTTGGCGCGCTGCTGCCAATAGTCGACCGCGGAGTCCAGCATCTTGGGCCCAGACGGGTCCCTCGACATCAGCGGGAGACCACCGGATTGAGCGGCGTGTCGATCACGGCTCCGGGCTGGGCACCGGGCAAGAACTTCTCGTAGTCGCCGGAGACCATCGTCGGGTGCTCGACGAGGCGAGCGCCGTCGGCGAAGTACGTCGTGGCCATCACCTGCCGCGGCTGGGTCGTCGCGTTGCCGCGGGCAAAGTGGAAGCACCAGGCATGGTGGAAGCTCACCTCGCCCAGCGCAAAGGGCGTGTCGTCGACCTGCACGCCAGCGTCACGGAAGGCCTGCGCGACGCCGCGGTCGTAGGAGGAGTCCGTACTGCTGAAGTCGACCGCCTCAGCGACCTTCCAGGTGTCAATGCCAGCGGCAAACGCCAGCGGCCCCATCGGCTCGGGGATGGCCTGAAGCGGGATCCAGCTCGTGACGATGTCGCGTGATGCGATCGGGAAGTGGTGGGCATCGAAATGCCACGGCGTGCGGCCACAGCCAGGCGTCTTGGACAGGACGTTGTCGTGGTAGATCCGGGCGTCGGCCACGCCGAGCAGGTCGGCTGCAAGCCGGCCCAGGCGAGGGGAGAGGGCGAACAGGCGCAGCACCTCAGAGTCGCCCTGCCACATGAGGTCCAGACTCAGGAAGCCTGAGCGACCGGGACCGTCGCCCTGCGCGGCAAGCCGCTCCACTTCGCTGCGAGCAAGCGCGAGCGCACCGGGGCTGAGGACCCCGCCGACCTTGAGGTAGCCCTCGCGCTGAAACCGCTCGACGTGGTCGCTGGAGAGCTCAAACGGCGTGGCGAGTTCGTCTCGCAGCTCGCTGATCGACGGCAGATCCACGGGTGACGGCGGGGCGACGTCGACGAGTTCGGTCGGGGCTGCGTCCTCTGCCGCGAGCGAGAGGTACCAGTCCCACCACGCCTCGTTGCTGCCCTCCCAGGGCTCGGCGACGCCGGACGCGGCGGCGTGTTCGGTGCTCAGGATGCGGCTGTCCATGGGAAGGCCTCCGGACTGCTGGCGAGGACGACGCAGTCGACCTCTTGGTGGAAGCGGAACACGCCGGCGTCCGGGTCATGGCACGAGGCCAGGTACGGCCCGAGCACCGGGGCGGTGAGCATGTCTGCGAGCGAGAGGGTGTCGTCGAA
>JAEMRF010000105.1:7725-9220 GCA_016463515.1 Solirubrobacteraceae bacterium
CCACCAGGCGCGATCGCCGCGCGGAAGCGCTCGACCGCCGCCGGGATGTTGGCTGGTTCCAGTGCGTAGAGGGCGTGCGTGGCCCAGACGACGTCCCACGGTCCCGCGCCCGGGTCCAGCGCTTCGAGGGTCGTCTCAAATCGAGCACGCTCCCGGAACGGCGGGGCGAGCTCAGCGGCGGCTTCTTGCAGTGAGAATGCACTCGGGTCGAGCAGGTCATATTCGACGGTGGACTCGGACTCAAGCGCAGCGCCGGTCAGGAGCGCATTCGGGAATTTCCCCGAACCGCACGCGACGTCCAGCAGGGTCAGCGGCGCGGTGCGCTCGGCCGTCAGTCGGGCCAGCAGCCCGGCCCAGTCGACCGCCTCGGCGAGGAGCCGGTAGTCCAGCCGCGCGAGCGCGTAGAAGGCCTCCATCTCCCGGCGGCCGTCCTCACTCCAGTGCGCAAGGCTGCGGTCAGCTGTGTCTGGGGCAGGTTGAGCGGGCACCACCTCAAGCTACGTGCGCAGTCGCAGGTTCGGTCATTCTTTTCGCGGATGATGGGCGGGCAGGGCCGGTCTTGCTGCCCTCCCGGCGCTCACGCCCCGAGAGCGCGCGGGGTCTCAGACGCCCGGAGACTTATCGTGCCCGGCATGCAGGTTGCCGTCATCGGAGCTGGACTCGCCGGAATCTCTGCGGCCGGCGCGCTTCAGGCCGCGGGCCACGGGGTCGTCGTGTTTGAGAAGTCACGGGGCGCTGGAGGGCGCACCGCCACGCGCCGCGGACCGGGCGGCATGCGCTTTGACCATGGCGCACCGTTCCTGCATGACGGCGAAGCGCCGCTCACCGGCGAACGTGCCGTGGCGAGCCACCGTCTGCAGCTGCCTGGCGGCGCGTCGCAGCTGGAATCCGTTGGGGTCGGATCGGCCAATGCCCCGGCCAAGGCGATGGCGGAGGGGCTCGACCTGCGCGCCGCTACGAGGGTCGGTTCGATTGCGGCCCAAGGCACGAGCTGGGCGCTGACCGACGATCAGGGCAGCGCGCTTGGCAGCTTCAACGCCGTCGTGGTCACCGCGCCAGCGCCCCAAACAGCGGAGCTGCTTGAAGGACCGGCCCCGCATCTGGCGGCGCGTGCTGCCTCGGTGGCGTTTGCCCCGTGTTGGTCGGTCATGGTGGCCTGGGACGGTTCGCTTGAGCTGCCGTTCACGGCGGTCGCTGGCGACGGACCGCTGCGCTGGGCCGTGGCCGAATCGCCAAAGCCAGGACGCGAGCCGGGGGAGCGGTGGGTGCTGCAAGCCAGCGCCGCGTGGTCTGCGGAGCACCTGGAGATCGACGAGGCGGAGGCCTGCCAGCAGCTCCTGGGAATCTTCGGGACGGCAACCGGCCAGCAGCTAGCGGAGCCTGTGCACCTCGCGGCGCACCGCTGGCGGTTCTCCCAGCCAAGCGCTCCGCTGGAGGAGCTCTTCCTCCAGCACGGCACGCTCCTTGCGGCCGGCGACTGGTGCGGCGGCAGCAC
>JAEMRF010000488.1 GCA_016463515.1 Solirubrobacteraceae bacterium
TTGGCGGCGTAGAGCGCGCGGTCTGCGGCGACGAGCAGGCTGTCGGCGTCCAGGCGCTCGTCGTCGAGGGCGGCCACGCCGGCGCTGACGGACAGCGGCGCTTCGTCGCGGGCGGTCTTGAAGTCCAGGGCATCGGAGAAGCGCTGGGCGAAGGCCCGGCCGCCGGACTCACCGCTGCGCAGCAGGATGGCCAGGAACTCCTCGCCGCCCAGGCGCGCCGCGACGTCGGTGCCCGAGCACGTCTCCCGGAGGACTTCGGCGAAACGCTGCAGGGCCGCGTCGCCCGCCGGGTGACCGAGGCTGTCGTTGATGCGCTTGAAGTGGTCGAGGTCGAAGATCACGATCGCCAGCTCGGTCTCCTGCCGGTGCGCGCGGGCGACAGCTTCTTCGAGTGCGACGGTGGCCGCGCGACGGTTCAGCAGGCCGGTGAGGGCGTCGGTCGAGGCGATGTGGTCGAGCTCGTGGAAGAGCTGCATCGCCTGGTAGACGATCGCGCGCACCACGAGCGCCGAGAAGCCGCTCACGGCCAGGACCGCGCCGTAGGCCACAGCTGGCAGTGGAAGGTCGGAGAAGGCGAGGGCTACCGGCACCAGGAACACCAGGAGCCCGAGGGTGCGGATGAAGTCGCTGCGGTGCCCGAAGTGCGCGGAGGTCAGCGCCGGCCACCCGAAGTAGAGGAGCGCGAGGTAGGCCGGGGCGTTGCCGATGGCCACGACGAGGCACAGCAGGATGACCGTGATGTCGAAGGCCATGACGCGAATGACCGGTCGCGGAAGGCGCTTGCCGAGCCCCGCGGCGATCGCCAGCACTCCGAACGCGCCACACATGACCCACGCGCCCCAGACGGGCTCGATCTGGTCGGCCGCGAACAGCGCGGTGCCGCCCATCGTCAGTGCGCCAAGGGTGTAGCCGACGGTGATGACGCGTCGCAGCACCTCGGCGTTGAGCTCCTCGCGCTCGGCCATCGACATCGCGCGAAACACCCCAAACGCCTGGCTGAAGCGCAGGAACAGGCCGTTGAGGCGGCCGTCCGGGAACGGGAGGTCCTCTCCGGGGTAGTGCGGCACCGCGCCGTCGGGGGCGGCAGGTGCCTCCCATGTGGGCGGCCGAGCCATACACACAGGATTCTAGATTGCCTGAGCAAACGGAAGAGCTAGTTCGCCCGTATTGGTTTGAGATGGCGCACGGATGGGCCATCGCGCGCCACCCGCGCGCCACCTCAGCACCGCTCAAACTAGAATGAAGCCAATGCGTGAAGAATCCACGTTCCGGACCAACGTCGGCCTCGCGGAGATGCTCCGGGGCGGCGTCATCATGGACGTAGTCAATGCCGATGAGGCCCGAATTGCGGAAGAGGCCGGCGCCGTTGCCGTCATGGCCTTGGAGCGGGTCCCGTCCGACATCCGCCGCGATGGCGGCGTAGCCCGCATGAGCGATCCCGCGATGATCCGCGAGATCCAGCAGACGGTCTCGATTCCCGTCATGGCGAAGGTCCGCATCGGGCACTTCGCAGAGGCGCAGATCCTGCAGGCCCTCGAAGTCGACTTCATCGACGAGTCCGAGGTCCTCACGCCTGCCGACCACCACAACCACGTCGATAAGCACGCGTTCCGTGTGCCGTTCGTGTGCGGCGCGACCAACCTCGGTGAGGCCCTACGCCGCATCTCCGAGGGCGCGGTACTGATTCGCTCCAAGGGCGAGGCCGGCACCGGCGACGTCGTCGAGGCCGTCCGCCACCTGCGCGACATCCATGGCGCGATCAAGCGCATCCAGGGGCTCTCGCGGATGGAGCTCTCGTCGGCGGCCAAGGAGCTGCGTGCGCCGCTCGACCTCGTGCAGGAAGTTGCCGAGCGCGGCGAACTGCCGGTTCCGCTCTTCTGCGCCGGTGGCATCGCGACCCCGGCCGACGCGTCGCTCGTGATGCAGCTCGGTGCGCAGTCGGTCTTCGTCGGATCGGGCATCTTCAAGTCTTCGGATCCGGCGTCTCGCGCTCGCGCGATCGTCGAGGCCACGACGCATTTCGACGACCCGGTCCGCGTGGCCGCCGCCAGCGAGGGCCTCGGCTCGGCGATGGAGTCGATCGAAGTTCGCTCGCTGCCGGAGAGCGCCACGCTCGCCGGCCGCGGCTGGTGACGTCACCCTCGGGTGATCGGCCAGGCAGCTCGGCCTTCGGGCCGGGCGCCGGGCCACCGGCGTCGATCGCCGATGCGGTGCTCGCCGAGCGCCCGCTCTCAGGCAAGACGATCGGCGTGCTCGCACTTCAGGGCGACGTGCGCAGCCACGCCGAGGTGCTCATGGCCCTCGGCGCTGACGTGCGCCGCGTTCGCTC
>JAEMRF010000489.1 GCA_016463515.1 Solirubrobacteraceae bacterium
GAGACCATCCGGGCAGTCCTGCGCCACGACCTCTCGTTCGATCAGGCCGCTGCAGCGATGTGGGTGCACCCCAACACGGTGCGCAACCGCGTGCGGCGCTACGAGCAGCTCACCGGGAGCTCGCTGCGCAGCGTCGACGATCTGGTCGCGATGCGCCTGGCGCTGCTGCGTGCCGAGCTGCGCTGAGCAGCCGCGCGCGCCGACTCCGCCCTTCTAGCCACCCAGCGCAGCTCGCCGCCAGCGTCACGCGCTGCGTCGCTCGCCCGGGAGCTGGGCCGAGCGGCCGACGCGTCGGGCGCGGCTGCCCGGGTGCCGCGTTCCACCCCGGCTCGTGCATCAGCGGCCCTTGAGTGCTCGCGCGGTCGTCACGTCGAAGCGGTCGACGATGTCGACGAACGCGGCGGTCACCGGCCGCAGCTGCGCCTGGTCGACCTTGTCGATGGTGTCCATGTCGTCGTAGAGGTAGATGGGGCCGGAGACGAACGACGCCGTCGGCACGCCCATCGCAGAGCCGTACGACGCGTCGGTGGGCATGCTGCCGTCCTCGGACACCGTGCGCGCGTTGATGATGATCGTGCGGCGCAGGTCACGTTTGCGGATCGCTTCGACGAGCGTCTGGCGGACCACATTGCCGCCGGTGCGGAAGAACGCCCGCGGCTCCGGACGGTTCGTCATCACGAGCTTGCCGCCGCGGATCACGCCTTGGAGCGCAATGTGCTCGACGGTGGCGTTGGCGACGATGTCAAAGGGCCGCTCTTCCGCCACGATGTACTGCTTCACGAACGCCTGATGTGACTGGTAGCCCGTGAAGTGGCTGTCGAACGTCACGAAGAGCAGGCCGCGTTCGCGCTCAGCGGCTGGCTGCGCCGCGTAGTACTTGGCCAGCGCGATCACCGACGCCGAGCCGCTGGCGTCTTCCACGGCACCTGGACCCACGGAGTCGTGATGGGACTGCACCATGATCGTCTCGCGGCTCTTGCCCGGGAGGTAGCCGATGACGGTGCGGGTGGGCGTGGCGTAGCGACGGCCTTCGAGCTCGAGCGTGGCGGTGCGCCCGGCCTTGGGCAGCAGCGAGCGCATACGGCGGCCTTCATCGCGCGTGACCCAGAAGCCCGGCATCGTGACCTGCAGCCGGCGGTAGTACTCGTTGCGGTAGCGGTTGGACTCGAAGTAGTCCGTCAGCACGCCCACGAATCCCACGGCGCCGCGGCGGCGAGCCTCACGCAGCACCGAGGTGTAGTTCGTGATGTAGGGGTTGCCCTGCAGCAGACCGCGCGGATCGTTCAGGAGCGAGAGGCCGGGGTCATACAGGTGCTCGGAGACCGCGCCCATGGCGAGCATCGGGATCTGGAACCGAAGGTTGAACATCACGATCTTGCCGCGCAGATCCTTGCCGAGCATGTCGAGCGTTCCGCCGTCGCCGACGTCGACGACCTTGGCGGTCCGTCCACCGGCGCCGGTCGAGAACGAGCCGGTCCACGTGGGGTCGGCAGCGCCAAAGAAGGAGTGCTCAGACGCAAAGGCGTCGATGGTCTGGCCGCCGACGCTCACCTTGGAGCGGGTTTCCTCCCACTGGTAGGTCGGCACGTTGTGCTCCCACACCTGCGGGATGCCCGACTCCGTCAGGCGGCGCTTCATGAACTCGGCGGCGCGGTCGCCACCGGGGGTGCCTGAGCGGCGCGGACCCAGGTCGACCAGGGCGCGCACGTCGGTCATGATCTCGTCGGTCGTCGAGAGGCCTGCCGGGATCGGGGCTGCTGCGGCGCGGCGCGCCAGCGGCGCGGGTCCTGGACTCGGGTGTGCGACGGCCGACCTCAGCGGCAGCGTGGCTGGAGCCGCGCCGCCGTCTGATCCCATGCCGGCCGTCGCTCCCCGGGTCGAGGCTTGTCCTGCTGCCGACCAGGCGGTCACCGGCAGGAAGAGCCCAAGGAGTGCACCGAGCACCAGTGCGCGGGAGCAGACCGTCCCAGCCATTCCCCGCGCGCGCTCGTCTCCCTCGGTCTGCCAGGCAGGCACGTGGAACACCGCGGGCTGCGCCATGCGGCGAACCCCGACTGGACGTGACGACTTGAGTACTGGCATTGCGAGACGACCTCCTACGTCGCGCCGGGCGGTCCCCAGAGAGCGGGTGACTGTGACGCGACGCACTCCAGAGTGGAGTACTGGCGCTGTGCGGTGGGCCAGAGCGGTCGGGCCGACGTTGTGGATTTCGACATTCCGTATGGGGCAACGGGAACCCTGGTGGTAGCGGATGAGTGCGAACCCCAGCATCTGGGGTGATTGGGGCGACGTAGACGCTGGCTGGCGGCAGCGGACCTGTGCTGGT
>JAEMRF010000490.1 GCA_016463515.1 Solirubrobacteraceae bacterium
GCCGAAGTCCTTGCTCAGCCCATCGGCCTGCAGCGTGACCACGCCCGGCATCGTAAGGGGGACAAGCTCGCCTGCGGCTCCCTCGTCCCGCCCAACGTCGATAATCACGGGGATATGAGCGACGCCGCCGCCTCCATCCTCTTCATCGGCGACGTCGTCGGCTCGCTCGGACGCCGCACGCTCCTCGCGCTGCTGCCGTCGCTGCGCGAGCGGTACGCCCCCACGTTCGTCGTCGTCAACGGGGAGAACAGCGCGGGCGGCCTGGGCATCACGCCGAAGATCGCCGACGAGCTGTTCGCCAACGGCGTCGACGTCATCACGCTGGGCAACCACACGTACTTCCGCCGCGAGATCTTCCGCTACCTCGACGAGCACGACGAGATCCTGCGGCCGGCCAACTACCTCAAGAGCCAGCCCGGCCACGGCACGTGCGTCGTCGAGCGCGACGGCGTGCGGCTCGGCGTCGTGAACCTGTCGGGCAACGTGTTCCTGCAGGCCGGCCGCCCGGCGTTCGCGGAGGCCGACGCCGCGCTGCACGAGCTCAAGGGCCGCTGCGACCACATCCTCGTCGACTTCCACGCCGAGGCGACGAGCGAGAAGGTCGCCCTCGGCTGGTATCTCGACGGGCGCGTCACCGCCGTGGTGGGGACGCACACCCACGTCCCGACGAACGACTTCCGGGTGCTCCCCGAGGGGACGGCCTACATCACCGATGTCGGCATGACCGGGCCGCGCGGCGGCGTCATCGGCGTCAAGCGCGAGCAGGCCGTGGCGGGGTTCGTCACCCACATGAAGCAGCACTTCGACACGAGCGAAGAGGACCCGTGGCTCATGGGGGTCGTCGTCCGCTGCTCGGAGGCCGGGCGGGCGGACAGCATCGAGCCGGTGCTCGAGCCGGCGACGGTCTCGCGGTAGCTACGCGTCCAGCTTGGGCGGCAACCCGAACAGCCTGAACAACGACCCGTCGGTTTCCAGGAAGGCCGTGACGTCCACGATCTGCCCGTCACGCCAGACGGGCACCTGGATCGCCCAAGGCGTGTCGCCACCATCGCGGTACTGCGCGAACCCCGGCAGCCCGTTGACCTCCACCGCCACGAGCTTCGAGCCCGCGCACCCCGCACCCGGGCCGAACCACCACGCGAGGACCTCGTCGCGGCCGCGCAGCCACATCGGGTAGGGCGGCATCGACTGCGTGGCGTCCTCGTGCAGCAGCGCAGTGAGCGCGTCCATGTCGTAGCGCTCGAACGCGTCGACGTAGCGGGCGAGCAGCTCCTCGCTGACCCGGTCCGCGGTGGACGCGCTGAGCTCGGCGACCTCGAGATCGCGTGACGCGAGGGTTGCCCGCGCGCGCTGGAGCGCGCTGTTGACCGCCGCAACACTGAGGTGCAGGAGCTCGGCGACCTCGGACGCCTGCCAGCGCAGCACGTCGCGCAGGATGAGGATCGCGCGCTGGCGCGGCGGCAGGTGCTGCAGCGCGGCGACGAACGCCAGGCGCACCGACTCGCGGGCCTCCGCGAGGGCCGCCGGGTCGCCGACGCCGTCGAGGACCAGGCCGTCGGGAGCGGGGCCGATCCACGTTGTCTCCGCCAGCGGCGGCTCCAGCGGACCGGACGCGCTGCTCGGCTGACCCGGGCTCATGTCCATGGGCATCGCGCGCTTCTGGCCGGCGGCCAGCGCGTCGAAGCAGACGTTGCTCGCGATCTTGTAGAGCCAGGTGCGCAGCGCCGCGCGGCCCTCGAAGCGGTCGATGTTGCGCCAGGCCCGCGTGAGCGTCTCCTGGACCGCGTCCTCGGCGTCCGTCGCCGAGCCGAGCATGCGATAGCAGTAGCCCGTGAGCTCCTTGCGATGCTGCTCGAGCTGGTCCTCGACGGGGCGGGTGAGCGTCTCGGAAGCCATGCGACGAGGCTACCCAAGCGGGCGTGTTTCGCAAGACCGATGAGTTCTCGAATCGTGCTGGGTCTACCCCTGCATGACCGCCTCCCGCCTCATCTTCATCAACATCCCCGTCGCCGACCTGCACGCCTCCACGGCGTTCTTCGGCAAGCTCGGCTTCGCCTTCGACGAGAAGTTCACGGACGAGAGCTGCGCCTGCATGGTCGTCTCCGACCAGGCCTACGTGATGCTCCTGCACCGCGAGCGCTTCGCCGACTTCACCACCAAGCCCGTGGCCGACGCGACCAGCGCGACCGAGTCGATCCTGTGCGTGTCGGCTGAGAGCCGCACGGACGTCGATCAGCTCGCGGACGCCGCGCTCGCCTCCGGCGGATCGACCGCCGGCGACCCCATGGACCACGGCTTCATGTACGGCCGCAGCTTCCACGAC
>JAEMRF010000491.1 GCA_016463515.1 Solirubrobacteraceae bacterium
AGAAGCCGAAGAAGCGCCGGCACGTGTGGGGCCAAGACAACGGTGGCCGCTACGAAACGCACGGCCGTGACAGCGTCGCGACCGTGCGCGGCACCAAGTGGCTCACGACCGACACCTGCGCCGGCACCGTGGTGAAGGTGTACGAAGGCGCCGTCTCGGTCCAGCCCAAGGTGGGCGGCAAGCCCACACTCGTCACGGTCGGCGGCCGCCACTTCACGCCGCGTCCGCGATGAAGCGCCGCCTCGGCGGCGCGCGCGCCGCAGCCTATGCCGCGGGCATCGTCGCCCTGCTTATCGTGATCGCGCTCAGCAGCGCAGGCACCCTGCAAGACCTCGAGCACCGCGCCGTCGATGCGCGGTTTGAGGTGCGCGGCACCGAGCGGACCGACGAACTCGCGGTCGTCGCCATCGACGAGCAGACGTTCTCGACGATGGACGTGACGTGGCCGATCCGGCGCAGCCTGCACGCCGACATGATCGACCGGTTGCGCGCTGCGGGCGCTCGCCGGATCGTCTACGACGTGCAGTTCACCGAGCCATCTGACCGCCCGGCCGACGACCTCGCGCTGTTCGACGCCGTGGCCGCTGCGCCCGGCACGGTCCTGGCTACTGGCGAGAGTGACGCGCAGGGTGGCACCCGCGTCCTGGGCGGCGATGCGCAGCTCGCCGAGATCGGTGCGCGCGCCGCCGGGAGCACCTTCCCGTCAGACAAGGGCGGCGTCATGCGCCGCTACTCCCGCGAGAACGCAGGACTGGAATCGCTCGCCACGGTCACCGCCGACAGCGTCGGACGCCCGATCTCCACCGATCGCTTCCCCACGGACGGGACTGCCCTGATCGACTTCCGCGGACCCTCACGCACGATCCCGACGTATTCGTTCGTGGATGTGCTCGAAGGCCGCGTCGATGCAGGCAAACTCCGCAATCGCATCATCGTGGTGGGGGCCACGGCGCCGGTCCTGCAGGACGTCCACCCAACCTCTGCACCGGGCGCCCGCATGATGGCTGGCCCCGAGATTCAGGCCAATGCGATCTGGACTGCCCTGCAGGGCAACCCGCTGCGCGACACGCCGGGCTGGGTCGAGGGTGCCGCCGCGCTGGCACTTGGATTGCTGGGTCTGGGCCTCGTAGCGCTGCTCGGGCCGCTGCGCGCCCTCGTGGGCGCGGTCGCGCTCGGCGGAGCCTACGCGGGCGCTGCTGCCCTCGCGTTCAACGCAGGGCTCGTGCTGCCTGTCGCCACGCCGCTGTCTGCGCTTGGTGCCGCCGTCGCTACGACCGCCCTCGTGATGATCGCCCGCGAACGCGCCCAGCGCGCACAGCTGGCCCGCTACAGCGCCCAGCTCGAGCGCGAAGTCCGCGAGCGCACCGCCGCACTGGAGGACTCGCAGCTCGAGGTCGTCCTGCGGCTGGCACGCGCGGCCGAGCTCCGTGATGACGACACGGGCGAGCACATCGATCGCATGAGCTCGCTGTGCGGTGAGGTCGCCCGCGAACTCGGCCAATCCGAGGAGCAGGCGCTCATGATGCAGCACGCCAGCGCCCTGCATGACATCGGGAAGATCGGCGTCCCCGACTCGATCCTGCTCAAGCCTGGCCGCCTTACCCGCGAAGAGTTCGCCGTGATGCAGGAGCACGTGGTCGCAGGCGCCGAACTGCTCACCGGGTCAACCTCACCGGTGCTCCAGCTCGCCGAAGTCGTGTGCCGCAGCCACCATGAGAAGTGGGACGGCAGCGGTTACCCATCAGGCGTCGCGGGCGAGGCGATCCCGCTTCCAGGCCGCATCGCCGCCGTCTGCGACGTGTTCGACGCCCTCACCCACGAGCGCCCCTACAAGCGCGCGTGGTCAGTCCAGGAAGCCTGTGCAGAGATCGCACGCTGCAGTGGCGCGCACTTCGACCCGGCCGTCGCCGAAGCACTGTTGGCGATCATGGCCCGCGAGCACGGCTCGCTCGATCTGAGCGAGCGGCTCGCGGCGTAACCCCGCTTAGACGGAGAGGGTGGCGTCGAGGGTGATCTCCTCTACGCCAGCCAGCGCCTTGCTGACGGGGCACCCTGCCTTGGCGGCAGCGGCGATCGTCTGAAACGCCTCGTCCTCGATACCCGGGACCACGCCCACGGTGGTCAGCGTGATCTTGGTGATGGTGGGGCCGTCGTCCTTCATGCGCAGGGTGACCACCGCGTCGGTCGTGACCGACGTCGGCGCGTGACCGGCTTCGGCCAGCGCCGCCGAGAACGCCATCGAGAAGCAGGATGCGTGCGCCGCAGCGATGAGCTGCTCGGGGTTGGCGCCCGGGCCGTCTTCAAAGCGCGACTTGAACG
>JAEMRF010000492.1 GCA_016463515.1 Solirubrobacteraceae bacterium
CAGGCCACGGCCATGATCCTCGCGGAAGGCGGCAAGGTGACCACGTCGGTCAGCAAGAAGACGGACTTCCTCGTCGCTGGCGACGCAGCCGGCAGCAAACTCGCCAAAGCCGAGCGCCTGGGGGTGCGGGTGCTCGACGAAGACGGGTTGCGCGCACTGCTCGCGGGCACTTTGCCTGACCCCAATCCCGAAGCCGAGTCCGACGCCGGTGCAACCGATGACGTCGTGCCCGAGGCTAACGCTCAGCCTGAGCTTGATGTCTGACGCGCGCCGCGAGGCGCTGCACCCCGAGATTGCAGCGCTTTCCCATCTTCTGAAGCCGATCTGGGGCGACACCTCGGACGCGTTCGCGCTGGGCGTGAGCGGTGGGGCTGGGTTCCTCGGGGTCGCGTTTCGGTACGAGCGCGACGACTTCAGCAACCTGCACCTCACCGGGTGGAACCCGTTTCAGACTGGCCTGGTGGCGGCCGCCGAGCGGCTGGGGCTGGTGCGCGAGCTGCACGAGACGGGCAGCCGACGCAAGGCCGTCAAAGTGCTCGCAACCGAGTTCGCCGAGGGTCGTGCGGTCGCGCTCTGGGTCGACGGGGCCACGCTCGGGCTCGCGCCTGCGTCGCTGGCGGGGATGGCGCCGACGGTCGTCGTGGCCACGCCTGCGGCGGGCAGCGACGGGATCGAGGTCTCCGATGGTCGCTCCAGCGGTCCCGTGGTGGTCGACCTACTGGCCCTCACCGACGCCCGCTCGCGGATCCGCAGCCACCGCCACCGGCTCCTGAGCCTCGCGGGCACGATCGACGACCTGCCTGGGGCCGTGCGCGGCGGGCTGGCCTCGACCGCTGTCGGCGCCGTGGGCGGCCCCAAAGGCAACAGCGGTCCGGAGGGCCTCGCGGCGTTTGCCGAACGCATCGATGGCACGGGTCGCGGCTCCTGGCGCGAGGTCTTCCCGACGGACCGCCACCTGCTCGGCGCGCTCGTGAGCCTGCGTGCGGCGGTCGTGGGGGAGGACGGGCTGCTGCGCCGCGCCCAGGCAGCGTTCGAACGCCACGCGGCCGACGTCCTGGACCTCTCAGCACTCGGGACGATCGCGGACGAGCACGACGCACTCGCGGATGGCTGGTCGGCGCTGGCTGAGGCCGCGCTCCCCGCGGACGTGCCTGGGTTCGCCGTCGCGCGAGAGTTCACGTCGGCCTTCGAACTGCCCGCGTCGGTCGCCGGCACGGCGCTGCCGCTGACCGAGGATGAACTCGACGCGCTTCTGGCTGATCTGGCCGCGCGAGCGACCTCGCTCGCGGAGGCGGAGGACCGCACGCTCGAGGCGCTGCGGGCCACGCTCCGCAGCTGATCGCCCGGTCGTGCGCGTTGGTCGGCTGTGGGCCTAGCCTGGGCTCCATGCCGTCGCCCGTCACCATCCTCCGCGCCGACCTCGTCGACCAGCTGCACGCCGCCGCGATCGTCGACTGCCTTGATGCCTATGCCCGCGACCCGATGGGCGGCGCCAAGCCGCTGAGCGACGAGGTGAAGGCAAACGTCGTCGCTGGGCTTCAAGGCACACCGGGTGCGATGGTCTGGCTTGCGCAGGACGGCGACGCCTACGTTGGTGTGGTGGTCGCCTTTGCCTGCTATTCGACGTTTGCGGCCAAACCGCGCTGGAACGTGCACGACGTCGGCGTGAAGCCCGAAGCCCGCGGGAAGGGCGTTGGCCGCGCGATGCTCGAGACGGTCTTGGCCGAGGCGGAGGCCGAAGGCTGCGTGGCGGTCTCGCTCGAGGTTCGCCACGACAACGCGCCGGCTCGTCACCTTTACGCGTCGCTCGGGTTTGGTGACGACTTCGCGCCGATGGACTTCTGGGTACGCCGATTCGCCTGAGGTCGGGTCCGGGGCCGCGCCGGATAGCCTGCGCCCGGTGGAGCGCCACCGGATTACCCGCTACGTCGAGCCGCTGCGCGAGGGCGGCTCGCTGCCCGGCCTGGTCGAGGTCGACGACGAGGGCCTCTACGTCGTGAAGCTGCGCGGCGCTGGCCAGGGCGTGCGCGCGCTGGTGGCCGAGATCGTGGTCGGCGAATTGGCCCGCGCGATCGGCCTGCGGGTACCCGACATTGCCCTGCTGGAGCTCGACGACGCGATTGGCCGCGCCGAGCCCGACCCGGAGATCCAGGGACTGCTGCGCGGTAGCGTCGGCCCCAACGTCGGTTTGGACTTCCTGCCGTCGTCGCTGCCGTTTGCGGTGCACGCCGGCCATGAGGTGCCGCAGGACGAGGCCGCGCGCGTCGTCTGGCTCGATCTGCTCACGACCAACGTCGATCGCACACCCCGCAACCC
>JAEMRF010000106.1:0-3352 GCA_016463515.1 Solirubrobacteraceae bacterium
CCGATGCCGCTGGAGTCCGCGGTCATCGACTACGTCCCCGTGGGCGAGGTCGAGACCGAGGACGGGCCCAAGCGCCGCGTCGTGCTCGTGGCGGCTCGTCGCGACATGATCGAGCAGATGCTGGTGGCCACCCGCGCCGCCGGCCTGCGCGTCGAAGGGCTTGACCTGTCGGCGTTCGGAATGGCTCGGGCCCTGCGCCAAGCCGGCGATCCTGACCAGCTCCTGCTGTCGGTCGGCGGACTGACCAACCTGGCCGTGATCCGCGGCGGTGTGTGCACGTTCACGCGCGTCACCGGCGGCGGCATCGAAGCCATGGCCATCGACCTCGCTGAGCGCATGGCGCTGACCCTGGATCACAGCCGTGCGTGGCTGCGCCATGTGGGTCTCGCGCAGCCGATCGAGCAGCTCGAAGGCGAACCGGACATCATCGCCGCCTCGCGCTACGTGCTTGGTGAAGGCGTGCGCCGCCTGGCCCTGGAGACGCGTCAGTCCCTGGACTTCCAACGGGCACAGAGCCCGGGCGATGCGCAGATCGACCACGTCGTGCTCACCGGCCCGGCATTGCAGATCGACGGCTTCTCGGCCACGCTCGAGCACGAGCTCGGAGTGTCGGTCGTGCCGCGCGCGATCGAGGTCGCCGACGACCTACAGGGCATCGACGCCGCCGACGTCACCGTCGCTGCGGGGCTTGCACTCGGGGAGGCTCGAGCATGAGAGCAGTCAACCTCGTCCCGCTCGACTCACGGCCTGGCCGCGTCAGCGGTGGCAAGTCCGGCGGCGCCGTGTATGGCGTTCTCGGCGTCCTCGTGGTGCTGCTCGTGGGCCTCAGCCTGTTTGCCATGGCCAAGAACGACCAGAGCAAGGCCGCGCAGGAGCTCGCCACGGTGCAGCAGTCCACGCAGGCCTACGCCTCGGTCGCGACGCAGTTCTCCTCGTTCGAGTCGGCCGCGACCCAAGCCTCACAGCGCATCTCCACGGTTCGCGATCTGGCCGAGGCTCGATTTGACTGGGCCGGCACCCTGCGAGACATGTCCCGGCTGATTCCGGCCGACACGCAGATCTACGCCCTGGCCGCCTCGGTGGCCACGAACTCGGGCTCGGGGTCCGGCGGCGCCGCCTCGCAGTTCCGTTCGTCCTTGGAAGCGCCCGCCGTGGCGCTGACGGGCTGCTCCAAGACGCAGTCGACGGTCGCCAACCTCGTCAACCAGCTGCAGGCGATGCGCCGCGTGACCAACGTGACGCTCGAGAAGTCTGAGCAGGCTGGCTCTGGCACCGGCGGAGCAGGCACCAGCTGCACCCTCGGCGGCACGCCCTTTGAGTTCGGACTCGTCGTGTTCTTCGCACCCGGGAAGGCGCAGGCTGCAGGCGAGGTCGTTCCCTCGACCACACCGCCCGCCGCCACGATCGCCAGCGAGTCGGCGACGCCGGCTGGCACCACACCGGCCGCCACCACACCTACGACGACGAACGGAGCAACGCCATGACCACGCGCGATCGCAACATGGTGCTCGTCGTGCTCGGCGTCATCCTCCTCGGCGGGTTTTGGTTCCTCCTTCTGACCCCGCAGCGCAAGGCCGCAGCCGACGCGCAGACGCAGGTCACCAATGCGCGGCTCGAGCTCGACGCCGCGCAGCAGAAGCTCAATGCCGGCCGCGCTGCTCAGCAGGAGTTCCGGCGCGATCGCACGACGATCGTGAAGCTTGGCCGCGTCGTTCCTGAAACCGACGACATCCCGACGCTGCTCACCCAGCTGGAGGCGCTGTCCAAGAAGGAGAAGGTCGACTTCCTGTCCTACTCGATCGACGCAGCCGGTGGCCAGTCAAGCGCTGATACCACCGGCGCTGGGGACTCCACCTCGACCGGCGCTCAGACCGGCACGCGGTCGACCGACACGGTGGCGCCGCTGTTTGCGCCCGGCTCGGTCGAGACGGCCGGAGGCCTCGGACGCACCCCGATTGCGCTCAAGCTCAAGGGCACCTACTTCGAACTGGAGCGCTACCTGCGCGCAGTGCAGCGATTCGCCGTGCTCTCGGCCAACCGGTCGCAGACCGCCGACGGCCGCCTGATCATCGTGGATGGCTTCAGCTATCAGCCGATCGAGACCTCCACGGAGGTCACCGATGACGGGCAGATCGCAAACAAGAAGAAGCCCTCCCGCTCGCCGGACCTAACGGCCACGCTCTCAGCGTCGGTGTACTTCGCACCGCCGCTGGAGACGCCGTCCGCGGCGGCAGCTGCCGCCACGCCGGCTCCGGTGCCTGCGGGCGATGGCGCTGCTGTGACCCCCGCCCCCTCGACCGGTGCTGCCACCGTCGGAGCACTGCGATGAGTTCGAACCTGATCAAGGACATCTCACACGACCTCGTCGAGAAGAAGCTGTGGATCCCCGCGGTCTTCCTGGTGATCCTGTGTGTGGCGTTCCCCGTGGTCATCATGGGCAGTGGTGAGAGCACCGCGGAGCCCGTGGCGCAGCCTGCTGGTCTCTCGACCGAAGAAGGTCCCCAGCTCGCCCTCACCCGCGCCGCGACGACCGGTTTTGCTCGCCCTGCCCGCGTGAACGACGATCGCCTCGATCCGTTCGCCTCGCGCGCTGCCGACAGCTCGCTCAAGAAGGCAGCCGACTCGCTCGGCAAAGCTGCCGACAGCGTGATCGACGGCGGCAAGGGCGGCGGCGGTGGCGGCGGTGGCCCGACCCCGGGTCCGAAGGACCAGGAGCCGAAGACGCCTGAGCCCGACACCGAGCCGGAAGTGCAGACGGAATCCGACGATCTGCTCTCGATTCTCGTGACCGACCCCGGTACTCCGGACGCCGAGCCGCTGCAGATCTCAGACATCCGCACGCTCTCACCGCTGGTCGACCCGGAAAATCCGTTCCTGGTCTACGTCGGCAAGACGTCCGACGAGAGCGCAAGCTTCCTGGTGTCGGCTGATGTGACCGTCTCTGGCGATGGCACGTGTGCGCCGTCGCCCACCGATTGCCGCACGCTGACGCTCGGCATCGGACGGACCGCGGAGTTCACGCTCGTGGCCGATCAGTCCAAGAAGCTGACGATCACGGTGCTCGACATCGAGACCAAGGAAGTTCCGATCTCTGATGATGCGCCGGCCAGCAGCGATCCCGGGGCCGTGCCGGCCAGTGTGGCCCGCAAGGCCGGGGCCAAGGCCCTGAAGTCGGTGCTCAGCGACGACGAAGTCGTCAAGTCGCTGACCGCGCAGAAGGTCAAGCTCCGCTCGTAAGCGCATTCGTTTTGGAGGCTGGGTCGTTGTGGCCCAGCCTCGAAACGAGCAGCAGCGGCAGCGTCGCGGCCATCCAGATCGCCCAGGCGGCGAAGGGTGGAGGATCGGCGCCGAG
>JAEMRF010000106.1:3452-9149 GCA_016463515.1 Solirubrobacteraceae bacterium
GCGACCGCTGCGGCCAGCACGCCGGCTTTGATGCGCTCGGCGTCGAGCCACCGCGGCTCGCCGATCGCCAGCAGCGTGGGCACGACGGCCAGCAGCGCCCACTGTTTGGTGCCGATCGCCAGACCGAGCAGCACGGCTGCCAGCACGGTGCGCCGCTCGATGGCCGCGAGCACCGCGCCGACGCAGAGCGCGCCGCCGAGGAACTCTTCGGGATGGCCCGCGTCGATGGCCCAGAGCACGCCTGGGCCAGCGACGACGAGCACACCGAGCACGAGCCGGTAGCTCAGGGGCCGATCCTGGGCTGTGGCTCGCCGGTCGAGCACGAAGGCCAGCGCCACCACGGCGATGAGACACAGCAGCGACCCCAGCCGATGGGCGAGCAGCAGGTCACTGCCACCGATCACCGCGGCGGGCACGCGCAGCAGCACCGAGACGAGCCCCATCGCAGGGATCACGTCGGCCGCGGGCCCAAAGTCCCCGCCGGCCAAGAAGTGGATCGTCGGCGCCGCGTTGTTCTCGCTGACGCCGAGGTTGTAGTCACCCAGCTCCGACCGCGTCAGCACCACGCCAGCCGCAAGCGCGGAGAGCGCCAGCAGCGGGCGCCAGGATCGGTCACGCGTCACGGCGTACGACGATAAGCGCCGCGCAGGCGGCGGGGGAGCGTGGAGCGGCGCAACAAAGTTGTGAGACCTCAGCGTTCGTGCGAGAGGAGCTGATTTGGGCCCGAAGGGCGTTGTCTCGCGCGTCCCCGTAGACTGCTTGCCGTGCTTCACGCCCTGCGATTCGTCACTGCTGGAGAGTCCCACGGCCCTGGCCTGACGGCCGTCGTGGAGGGGATGCCGGCTGGGCTGTCCCTCGACCAAGAGGTCATGGACTTCGACATGGTCCGCCGCCAGAGCGGCCATGGCCGTGGTGGCCGGATGAAGATCGAGAAGGACCACGTCGAGATCACCTCGGGCGTGCGCTTCGGCAAGACGCTCGGCGGCCCGATCTCGATCACCGTTCCCAACCGCGACTACGCCAACTGGGAATCGCGGATGAACCCGTGGCCCGTCGACGAAGAGCCCCAGCCGGTCAAGATGCCGCGCCCCGGCCACGCCGACCTGGTGGGCGTGTGGAAGTACAAGGCCGACGACGTACGCAACATCCTGGAGCGCGCCTCGGCCCGTGAGACCGCTGCACGCGTCGCCGGCGGAGCCGTTGCCCGCGCGTTCCTGGCCGCACTCGGCGTCGAGGTTCGCTCCCGCGTGGTGCAGATCGGCCCGGTCACCGCGCCGCCGCTCGAGGCTCCGCTCGCGGTTGAAGACTTCGAAGGTGTCGACGACGATCCGGTCCGCTGCCTGGATGCCGACGCCAGCCGCGAGATGGTCCGCCACATCACCGTGCAGCGCAAAGCCAACGAGTCGATCGGCGGCGTCTACGAGATCCAGGTGTTCGGTCTCGTGCCCGGCCTGGGCTCGCACACCGCTTGGGACCAGCGCCTCAGCGGCCGCCTGGCTGCCGCGATCTGCTCGATCCAGGCCCACAAGGGCGTCGAGTTCGGCGACGGCTTTGAGCTCGCCGGCACCCCGGGATCGCAGTCGCACGACGAGATCTTCAACAGCGAGGCCGAGGGCGTGCACCGCGTCACCAACCACTCCGGTGGCCTCGAAGGCGGCATGACGACCGGCCAGCCGCTGGTGCTGCGCGCCGCCGTCAAGCCGATCCCCACGCTGACCAAGCCGCTGCGGTCGATCGACCTGGATACCGGCGAGCCGGCGCAGGCCCTGCGCGAGCGCACCGACTCGTGCGTGGTGCCCGCGGCGGGCGTCGTCGGCGAGGCGATGGTCGCGCTAATCCTTGCCGACGCCTACCGCCAGAAGTTCGGTGGCGACCACATCGACGACGTCGTCGAGGCGGTCGAGCGCTACCGCGAGCGCATCGGCTGGCAGACGGCCGTCACGGGCGGCTGACGGCACCCATGGGCGGAGCGCTCGTCTTCGTCGGCTTCATGGGAGCCGGCAAGTCGACCGCGGCGCGGTCGGCGTCCGACGCCCTGGGCAAGCCCCTGGTCGACATCGACGCAGAGATCGAGCTGCGCACCGGCCGCACGATCCCCGAGATCTTCGAGGCCGACGGTGAGGCGGCCTTCCGCGAGCTCGAGGAGCGCACGATCCTCGAGGTGCTGGATGGCGCCGAGCCGGGCATGCCGGTAGCGCTTGGCGGCGGCGCGCTCGGCAGCGCCCGCGTTCGGGAGGCGCTGAAGGCCCACACCGTGTGCTGGCTCGAGATCGACGAGGCGACGGCGTGGCGCCGCGCCAAGCGCTCCGATCGCCCGCTCGCGCGCGACAAGGACGCGTTCACGCGGCTCTATTTCGAACGCCAAGCGACGTACGAAGCCGCCGCCGACGTGTTTCTGCCCCAGGGCGGGCGTAGCTTCATGACCCGCATCGCTGCGCGCCTGCTGGAAGCCGGCGCCGGGCGGAGGCTGGCCTTCGGCCGTGCCGGTGAGGCCGTCTACCCGGTGTGGTTCGGCGAGCGGGTGTGGCCGGTGACCGACGACCGCGACGTCGTCATCACCGATCGCAACGTGGCCGAGCACCACGGCGCGCGGTGGGAGAAGCTGCGCCAGCTTCAGATGGAGCCGGGCGAAGCCCACAAGACCCTGGCGACTGCCGAGCGCCTCTGGACCGAGCTCGCTGAGATGGGCGCAACCCGCGGTTCACGCATCATCGCCGTCGGTGGTGGCGTCGCCGGCGACGTGGCTGGGTTCGTTGCCGCGACCTACCAGCGCGGCATTCCGGTGGTGCAGGTGCCGACCACGCTCGTCTCCCAAATCGACTCTGCGCTCGGCGGCAAGACGGGCGTGGATCTGCCCGCCGCCAAGAACTACGTAGGCGCCTACCACCAGCCCGAAGGCGTGCACGTGCTGCCGTCGATGCTGAAGACGCTCCCCGCGGCCGAGCGGGCTGCTGGGTACGCCGAGGTCGTCAAGACCGGCCTGATTGCTGGCGGCACCCTGTGGGACCAGATCAAGCGCGGCGCGGTCGACGAACCAGACGTGGTCCTGGGCTGCGCCCGGGTCAAGCTCGACGTGGTCGCCCGCGACGAAAAGGATGGCGGTCCGCGGCAGATGCTCAACCTCGGCCACACGGTCGGGCACGCCATCGAGACGGTCACCCACTACTCGCGCTACCGCCACGGCGAGGCGGTCGGCCTGGGGCTCCTTGCGATTCTGCGCCTGAGCGGCCAGGACGCGCTGCGAGCCGAGGTGCGCGAGCTGCTCGCCGAGATGGATCTGCCGGTCACGATGGACCCATCGATCGACGTCGACGCCGTGGTCGCCGCGACCCGGTCAGACAAGAAACGCATCGGGGCAAACGTGCCGTATGTGGTGCTGGACGCGCCCGGCCAACTACGGTGGGGTCAAGAGATCGGTGACGCCGAAGTGCGCGCCGCCGTAGAGGAGCTGCGATGAGCGGACTGCGCGTGATGGTGCTGCATGGAGTCAACCTGGACCAGCTGGGGCGCCGTGACCCGGGCCACTACGGCTCGGGATCGCTGAGCGAGCTGGAAGGCACCATCAGCGGCTTTGCGGCCGAACTCGGGCACCGCGTGGTGTTCGAGCAGACGAACTTCGAAGGCGAGTACGTGGAGCTGCTCCACAAGGCGCCGGAACTCGGCGACGCGCTGATCCTCAACCCCGGCGCCTGGACCCACTACGCCTGGGCGATCCACGACGCGCTCGAGCTCACCAAGCTGCCGGCCGTCGAAGTGCACCTCAGCGACGTGAAGGCCCGTGAGGCGTGGCGCCAGCACTCGGTGATCTCGGACCTGTGCATCGGCACGATCGCCGGCAAGGGCGCGGACGGGTACCGCGACGCGCTGGAGATGCTCGGCGCGCATGCAGCCTCGGGCGCGACCCCGAGCGCACGATGAGCGGCGCTCCGGCGACCGGACATCCCACGGCCGAGCGCCTCAGCGCGCTGCGGGCGTCGGTTCCGCAGGGCGCCGTGGCGCTGATCGGCGATCTCGTCGATGTGCGCTGGCTGACGGGCCTGCAAACCAGCAACGCCTTGGTCGCGGTTACGGCCGACGCCGCGTGGCTGATTACCGACTTCCGTTACCGCACCGCAGCCCGCGAGGTCTTGGTCGATGGCCTGGAGCTGGAGATCGTCGCCGACCTCGTCGGTCGCGCTGCCGAGCTTGCCAACGAGCATGGCGCGAGCCAGGTGCTGCTGGCCAAGGACCGCACCACGCTCGCCGACGACGCCAAACTCGCGGGCATCCTGAACGACGGGATCGAGCGCGTGGCCGGCACTCGACTGGTCGAGCCGCTGCGCGCCGTCAAGACGGCCGCCGAGATCGAGGCGATCGCCGCCGCACAGGCGCTGGCCGACGAGGCCTTCACCGAAGTGATCCTGGAGCGCGGCATCATCGGGCGCACCGAGCGCCAGGTCGCGCTGGATCTGGAGTTCGCGATGCGCCGGCGTGGGGCCGAGGCCATCTCGTTTGAGCCGATCATTGCCGCGGGCGCGCACGGCGCTCTGCCGCACGCAGATCCGCGCGATGTGGTGATTCCGAGGGACGAACTGGTCGTGATCGACTGGGGAGCCCAGCTCGATGGGTATTGCTCTGACTGCACCCGAACGGTCGCCACCGGTGAGCTCGACGACCGCCGCCGAGAGGTCCACGAGATCGTGCAGCGGGCGCAGGACGTCGCGCTGGAGGCGATCGCACCGGGAGCCGACGGCAAAGCGGTCGACGCGCTCTCCCGCGCGCTCATCGACGATGCGGGCTTCGGCGACTTCTTCGGCCACGGCCTCGGCCACGGCGTAGGGCTTGAGGTCCACGAGACGCCGACGCTTTCGCCGCGCTCCGTCGCGACCCTCAAGGAGGGCAACATCGTGACGGTCGAGCCCGGCATCTACCTGCCGGATGAGTTCGGCGTCCGCGTGGAGGAGCTCGTGGCCGTCACCGGCGATGGCATTCGGATCCTGACGAGCCTGCCGCGCGGGCCGGTCGTGGTCGGCAGCTACTAGCCGCTGGCGCGCGCCCGCGCGCCGTTCAGAGCACCGTGAGGTGCGGTCGCGGCGAGTCGTCTGCGGGCGAGATGCGCGCCATGATCTGGCGTGCCGCCTCGACGCACACGGCGCGGTCGTAGGTGAGGTAGTAGCCAAATCGGCGGTCCATGTCGCGGTCCCGGCGGTCACCGAGGTCGCGCGCGACCATCGCGGCGGCAAAGTGGGGGCTGACCACGATCACGGACCATTCGTCGACCATCGGCTCGTCGGGGAGCAGGTCGCCGCCGCGCACGCCTGGCTCTGGGTTAGCGCCGAGGTCGGTGCCAAGGAGGCCGACGAAGGCGGCCCCGGCTGCCAAGCGGCGATACCGCGCCCGGGTAAGCGGGGTGAAGTGGTAGTCATGCTGCAAGTTCGAGAGGACCACCGCCTCGGGCCCGAGGGATTCGGCCTGGATCTCAAGCTCGAGCGAGAGAGCCAGCAAGAGGCGCTTGGTGGAGGTTCGCTCTGGCCGGCCAGCGGCGCCGACCTCTTCGAATGGCGTACGGCCCGCGGCTGGGGCGGCCCTTGCGGCCATGCGAGCAGGGAGCGCGCCGGGCCGCGCTCCGAAGTCCGGCGTGGGGGCGGGGCGACCGAACATCCAGCCCTGGCCGTAGCGGCTGCCGAGCGCCAGCGCGCGCTCCAGGTGCTCGTCGGT
>JAEMRF010000107.1 GCA_016463515.1 Solirubrobacteraceae bacterium
TTCGCTCATCCGTTCGCTGTCGCCTGCGCTCGATAATGCACGTTATGTCAGGTTGAGGTCCGACAGGTTCTGCCCCCAGCTCCAATTCTGGTCCGGAGGTCCAGCACCTCTTCTTCGTCCCATGCACGAGAAGTGAGCGCGAGCCTGCAGTGGGTTTCATCGTCAAGCCAAAGCCAGGGCTGGGAGTGCCTGCTCGCGCCAAGACTGTTCGGATCAGCCGAACCCCCAAGCCGCCTAGGAAAAGGCAGCACCATGCGCCGCCGCGAACGCGGCGAGATCCGGCAAGGTCTTCGCTGCGTTTGCCACGCCTCCAGCCCGCCAAGGCTTTCAGCTTGTACTCCGCGGTGAACCGCCGCCGCCGAGGCCGCTCAACGAGCTCGGGATCCGGCACCCCCGCCGACCGATCGCTTGTCGTGAGCGATTCGCTGCGCTCGCCTACGGCTCGCTCCGCGAACCGCTCACCAGCACCATTCTCTCGATCCCGCACTCCAAACCACCCCCTTCAAGAGCTCACTAATTCTCACACGAGAACCGTCTCACACGACATTGGCAGACAGTCGGTGCAGTTGAGCAAGCAACGTTGTTCATTTCTTGCGGACTGCCATCTGCCTGATAGCCGCGGGTGTCGTAGCATCTCGCGGCCTGGAGTGTCGGCCGGTTAAGAGGCTTGTATGACTCTGAGACCATAGGTACGGTCTCGCCGTCTCCTACTGAAAGCGTCTCTATGACCTCTCGTATCATTTCTCAGCTGGCCACGACGGCAGCTGTTGCTTCCATGACCGTCGCCTCAGCGGCATACGCCAGCCAGGCCTACGGGCCGGCCGGTGGTGGCACCTGGGACCGAGGCTCCAAGGTGCTTCACGGCGTCTGGTCAAACTACGTTCACCCGTCGAAGACACACCGGTCGTCCGTCATCAACGGCTGCGGCACGTACAACGGCTCGCGTTGGATCAACGCAACTGGCTGGTCACACTCAAGTGCCACGTTCTGCCGCTCGGGCACGAACCGGGCCTACTACGACAACCAGTAGTCTCACGGACGCTTGAGCTGGGGTCGTGTCGTGGCAGAATTCCGCGACCGTCTCAGCTCGGCGTCCGCGTCATGCTGGCCTCGGGTGTTCATTCAGCTGTCTCCGCGACCCAATTCATGCCTCTTCTTTTTCCAACCAAAGACCGCACGCGTGCGGTCCGTTTCGCAGCGCTGTGCGTGTCGGCGGCTTTCCTCTGCTTCGTGAGCTTTCTCGCGATGAAGGCTTCGACGGATGCCTCACCGCTCGGTGCCCAGCAGTCGATCGAGATCATCTCGGCGGACTCGCGGTTGTCGTCCGACGAGGTGTATCGAACCTTGTCGACAGCGGCGTCAGACGCCGGGGTGACGTTGCTCAAGCGCGAGGTCGGGGTGAGTGAGAACTCCGAAGTCTTCATCCGCCTGGGTCCCGGCCGCAAAGACGTCACCTCCGCCCCGGACGGCCGGCAGATCGCTTTTGACCCCTCGCGAACGCTTGTCGTAAAGACGGCGACGGTTTCGCCTGTCCAGGACGTTCGCGGGCGCTACTACGTCGAGGGTCCGCCTGACGGAGCCGCGAGCCTTGAGCGTGAACTGCGCAGCCGGGGTTTCGTCCTTGAGGTCGCGCGGTATAGCCACCCGGCGATGCTCCGATCGATTGGGTCGGATCCACGACTGCTCCCCGCCGCAGTCCTTCTGCTCATGGTGTCGTGGCTTGTCATTGCCTACTCGGCGCTCGCCCAGCAGCGGACCGTCGCGGTTGCGAGGCTGGCGGGTGACACCGGGCCCCGCATCGTCGGCCGTCGCCTGTTCGAGACGGTGAAGCTCGCCGTGTTGGCAGGCGGCCTCGTCGCAGGATTGGTTGGCGCTCTGCTGTGGCAGTACAACGGTCTTCAGTACGGAGCCGAACTCATCGGACTCGGTCTGGCCCTTTTTGCAGTCGTGGTGGTGAGCTTCTTGGCGGTCGATGGAATCGCGACGATGGTGGTCGTGAGGGGCTCGCTGCTCGAGGCACTCGGAGGCGCGACGGCCACGGGCGCAATTCACAAGTTCTCGGGTGGAAGCAAGGCGATCGCGATCGTCGCGCTCCTGTCGCTCGTGCCGGCTGCGTACGCGGCGCTTGGCGCGTATCGCGAGAGTCGCGAGGCGGAGCCGCGTTGGCTCGCGCTGGCGGAGTATGCGGGGCTCACGCACTCCTTCCTTATCCAGCGGTACAGCCCACAGGAAACGGTCGACTACAACGAGCGCTATCGATCGTTCCTGATCGCTCAGAATCGACGCGGCCGTGCGATCGTCAGCGTGCTGCTCGGAAACCCCGACGCGACCGACAATTACGCCCCTGACTCCGGCAACGTCCTGCTCGTGAATCGACGGTATCTGCGCGAGAACGAGGTTCGCTCCGCGAGCGGGCGGCGGATCGAAGCCACCAACGGTGACGGTGGGGTTGCCACGTTGTTGGTTCCCGCTGGAGCTCGGATTGACCATCGGCGCCTCCGAGAGCAGTTCATGGCGTGGTTCAGATTCCAGCGCGGGCTGCCAGGCGAAGATCCGCGGGTCCCGCTGCCCAAGCTGGAGACCGTCGCGATCGAACCGGGTCAGCGGCTCTTCAACTATCGGTACTCGCAGGACTCGGGACTCGCTGGCTCGGTGTCGAGCGGTCCGGTGGTGCTGGTGGTGGAGCCAGACGCGCGATTCGTTTCGACCGACCTCTACTCGTCCGCCTCATCTCAAGGCCAGATCGCCTATCTCGGGGTCGAGGCGGTGCAGCGTTCGCTCGCGCGGCACGGGCTCGCGGAGGCCGTGCCCCGTGCCTACGGCATCGCTGGGCTGGCGAGAAGCGAGGTCGCCGCACAGCAACGTCAATCGTTGATCGCGTGGTCGCTCGTCATTGTCTCTCTGCTCGCGAGCTTCGCCTGCTCGGCACTGATTGCCCGGGTCTACTGCGACGCGCAGAAGAATCGGCACCTGATCGAGCGCCTGCACGGCGTCACGTTTTGGCGTAGACATCTCGGAGCCGCTGGGTTGCTCCTGGCTCTTTACGGCCTCGCTCTCGGAGCGGTGGCGTTCCTCGGCAAGGTCGAACCGTTGGTCGTTGGGCTTCTCGTCGGTTTGCTCGCAGTTGATGCCGCGTTTACCGGCTCAGTCACGCGGCGCTACGAAGGCAATCTTGGAAAGGGGATGGTCAAGTGGGGCCTCTAGTCGTTGAAGATGAGGAGACCAAGGGCGACGCCCGAGTCGGTGCACAGGCCAGTGGGCTCAGCGTCCAGAATCTCAGGAAGTCAATCGGTAGCCGGACGTTGTTTGAGGGCGCGTCGTTTGCTGTCAACCCAGGCGAGATCGTTGCGGTCACGGGGCCGAGCGGCTGTGGGAAATCGACGCTCTTGAACTGCTGCGGTCTCTTGACACCGGTTGACGCTGGCGAGATCTGGATTGAAGGCACAGAAGTGGCTCGGTGCAGACAAGCCGTACGACGTGCACTGTTTCGCCATACAATTGGGTTTGTGTTTCAGAACTATGCGCTTGTTGAAGGCGCGACAGTCCGGGACAGCGTTGCGACCGGCGCACGCTACTCATCGTCAAGTCGCGGTCAGGTTAGGGATGCGGTCACAGAGGCCCTCTCCCGGGTGGGGCTCGATGGAGCCGATGGCCAGCGAGTGTATGAGCTGAGCGGTGGTGAAAAGCAGCGCGTAGCCCTAGCTCGCCTGCTCGTTAAGCGGCCCACCGTGGTACTGGCCGACGAGCCAACGGGTGCCCTCGACGCAGAGAACCGGTCAGTCGTGATGGACCTGTTGGTGGAGTTGAGTCAAACGGCTGCGATTCTTGTTGTGACCCACGACCCTGCAGTCGTGACCTACTGTGATCGGGAACTCCGGATCCAGCATCACGCGCTCATCACGGCGTAGGAAAGGCGTCCCGCCCGTCGGTGCTTGCGCGACGACGGCCGTAACGGTCGCGCTGCCGCGCGCCACGTCACGATAGGGGGACGAGCGCTCCCTTCCATGTTGCGCCCTCGGTGGAGGACACCGGGGCCATCAGTGAACCGCGCCGCGTTCCCGTACGGCCCCGCCACCCACCTGTTCCTCACCGCGGCGGCAGCAGGCCTGGCTGCGACGGCTGCGCTTCGGCTGCGAGGGCGTCCGGTCCGGATGATGTCGCCCCCGCTCGCCTTCATCCCGTCGATCGTCCCGGCGGGAGTGGGCCTCGCGGCGGTCGCCGCTCGCCGGGAGCATCGCGGGCTCGCCTGGGTACTCGGCGGGACGCCGCTCGCAGCCGCCGCGATCGTCGCTCCGCGGACGCGCCGTCAGTCACAACCCTTGGCGGCTCGATGTTTACCGTTCCGTCGTCTGTCTTTTCGCCAGTGAACGTGCCGTTCACACGTTCACACGGTTGGTGGTGAGGCCGTCGGGCAGCTTCACGTCGGCTGCGAACACCCGGACCTCGCAAAGTGGTCCGGCTAGCCTCTCGCCTTCCTAGGCGGCACGGCGCAGAACTGGCGGTGCCGGGTTACGCCGGCGCCGCCACGGCGAAATGCAGCGCCCGTGCGGCATCGGCCAGACGGAGGTCGTACGTGACCACTTCCGCGAGGTCGTCGCGCAATGCTGCGGCGGCGCACCCGGACTGAGCGGTCCTCCGGTCCTCCCGCCCTTGCGCCGCGGTCAGCCGGAGCGCCTGTCCTGCTCGTGGCTGCCGCCCCCGGCGGCCGTGACCGCGAGCGCGTCGTCGTCGCCGCGTGGCTGGGACGGTGCCCCCCGGCCGGCGCCGAGGACGGGCACCTGGGGGACGACGCCGCGCCGTCCGCCGGCCACCAGCACGGCGACGTCGAGCATGATCTTGGGCAGCGCCAGCCCGCCGAGCGAGGCGACGTACCGGGTCTCCCACGTGGGGGCGAAGCGCTCCTTGAAGTGGCGCAGGCCCCGGAAGTTGTAGAAGTGCTCGCCGTGCGTCCACAGGAAGTGGCCCATCCGCTCCCAGAATGACCCGGTGCCGTCGGTGCGCAGGCCCGACAGCGGCGCCATGCCGAGGTTGAACGTCGCGTAGCCCTGCCCCTCCGCCCAGAGGATCGACTCGACGAACAGGTGCGTCATCGCGGTGCGCGGCGCGTCCGGCCGCCGGCGCATCAGGTCGACCTTCACCTCGTGCCGCGCCCCGCTGGCCATGAGCGTGGCGAAGGCGACCACCCGGTCCTCGATCCGGGCCACGGCTACGGGGAAGCGGGCGACGTAGTCCTCGTCGAAGGCTCCGAGGGAAAAGGACTTCTCCCGCGTCCGGCGGTCCACCAGCCAGGCGTCCGAGACCTCGCGCAGCTGCGGCATGACAGCCCGCACCTGCTCGCCGTCCAGGACCTCGACGACGACGCCGGCGCGGGCGCTGGCCCGCCACTCGTTTCGCATCTTCGCCCGGCGCTTGCCGGACACCACGAAGTCCGCCAGCGGCACCACCGCCTCCTCGCCCAGTTTCACCAGCAGCAGGCCGTGCTCGCGATACAGGTCGGCCAGGTCGTCGCGCACGCCGTACAGCACCGGACGCCCACCCCGGTTCTGGCACAAGTCGAGGAACCGCCAGAGGAGGTCGTCGAACTCCCGCTCGTCGCCGACCGGGTCGCCCAGCACCACCCAGCTGCGGCCCTCGACCTGGTACATCAGCAGGGCGTTGCCGGCGGAGGAGAACAGCACCTGCTTGTCGCCCGTCCACAGGAGGGAAGCGCCGCCGTGGCTTGCCTCCGCGAGGATCGGCTCGGCCCGCTCCAGGTCCTTCTCCGACGGCGCGGCGGCACCGGTGTACGCGGCCTGCAGCCGGGTGGCGGTGACGACGAGCGCGAGCACCGCCGCAACAAGCGCGACGCGCGAGCTGCCGGACCCGTCCCCCACCACCGCGGCGAGCCAGGTGAGCTCGCTGGTGGCGTGCAGGGACCAAGCCTCCTGCCACCACAGCAGCACCGCGGCGATGCCGGTCACGGCCACCGGCCAGGCCCAGCCCCGCGGGTCGGCCAGGACCGACGTGCGGCGGCTGAACGCGCCCCGGGCCAGCACGAGCAGGGCGGCCAGCGCCAGCGCTGCGAGCCCCGGCGCGGTCGGGTGGGTCACCGCGAAGAGTAGGAGCCCGGCCAGGGTCGTGGCCCAGGCACCGCGCAGCCGCCGGTGCAGGCCGCGCGCGAGCAGCAGCACACCGACGCCGGCCAGGCTGGCGCTGAACGTACCGAGCGCGGACGGTGCCCCGCCGGGCAGCTGCCCGGTGACGATCAGGACGGCGCCGAGCATCACCAGCAGCAGCGCGAGCACCGACGGGGTGAGGACGCCGGCCAGCCGGACCGCCCCGGTGGCCCGGGCCGGGTTGCGGCGGGCCTCGAGGACGCCCAGGACCACCGCGGCGAGGGCGAGCGGCACCAGGAAGTACACGATGCGGTAGGCGACTAGCGCCGTCACCAGACCGGCCATTGGCACCGTGCCCGCGAGAGCCGTCACCAGGACGGCTTCGAGGACGCCCAGCCCGCCGGGCACGTTGCTGAGCAGGCCGAGGGTGGTCGCCAGCACGAACAGCAGCGCGAACGGCGCGAACGCCACCCCGTGCCCCGACGGCAGCAGGGCGTAGAGCACCGCGGCCATCAGGAGCCACTCGAACACCGACACGGCAAGCTGGGCCAGAGCCATGGGCCGGGTGGGCCGGTCGATCCGCCACTGGCGGACCGTCATGGGCGGTTTGCTGCGGCCGCACCAGAGGAGGTAGCCAGCGACGCCCGCGAGCAGCGATGCGGCCAGCAGTACGGCCACGGGAGCGGGCAGCGGCAGCCAGGACAGCACGCCCTGCGGCCGCCACGCCAGCCCGGCGGCGACCAGCACCGAGCTGCCAAGAGCCAGCGTGAGCAGGTTGAAGCCCGTCACGCGAGTGATCGCGAAGGCCGGCAGTCCCCACGCCGAGTACACCCGCGCCCGCAGGGCCGCGCCGACCAGCGCCGAGGCGCCCAGGGTGTTGCCGAAGGCGGTGGCCACGAACGAGGCGGCCGCGTACCGCCGGAACGGCATCCGGTGATCGACATAGGCCAGGGCGAGCGCGTCGTAGCCGATCATCACGAGGTACGACAGCGCGGTCGCGACCACCGCGGTGGCCGTCGCGGCGGGGCCGATGTCAGCGAGGTCGTCGCCTAGCCGGTGCCACGGGTAGTCCGCCAGCCGCTGCTGCAGCACCGCTGCGGCAGCGACCAGGAAGCCGAGCACGAGGAGCTGGACGATGAACCGACCGGGGACCCGGGAGGTGCGGGCGGCCCCGTCGGCGCAGGGGGGCACGGGAGAGGCAGCCATGGTCCAATCATCGACGCAGCCCACCGACGCTTGAGTGAACGCCGACAAGGATCTGTTGCACCGCGCCCAAGTGACCGCCGTCGGCGCCGTCGGCGCCGTGTGCGCCGGGTCGCCCGGCACGATTCGGGCAGGGCTGGCGTCAGGTTGGTGTCGCTGATCCGTCAGTGGTCGCTGCAAGCGCGGGCGACCACCGTGCGTCTACCGGTTGACGCTGACGTCAGGCACGACGCCCTGGACGACCGCCACATCGAGGTGACTGAGGTCTTCGACCTGATGCTCGATCTCGACGCCAGCTTCGCGGTCGCGCTGGCGCTGCTCCTTGCGCAGGATCGTCGCCTGGCGCTTCTCGCGCACCTTCGCCTCGCGGCTCATCTTCGCGAACGTCGTTTTGTTGTTGCTAGCCAAGATGGTCTCCGGTCGCCCAAGCGGACCGCGCGGCTGGGAGGCACGACGGCGATGCATGAGCGTGTTTGTTTCGGCCGGCGGACGCGCGACCTCGGCCAGGAAGGCTAGCCGAGCCTACGCCGCAGCAGCGAGCGCTCCGCCACCGACGTCGGCCCGATCAGCCGGCTGCCACCATCGACACTGCCGCGGCGGCCAGCGCAAGGCCGGCGGCTTGGAGCCGCCCGACCCGCTCGCCGAGCAGCGCCGCTGCCAGGAGCACGGTAACCGCCGGGTAGAGCGACGCGATCACCGAGACGACGCTCAGCAGACCCGTGCGCGTGGCGAACATCAGCGCCACGATCGCCCCGACCACCAGCGGTCCGACGACCCAAGCCCGCCACGCCGAGCGCTCCCGCGGCACCCAGTCCTCGCCCAGCAGCACGGCGACGACGACCACGCCGACCACCGCGGCCAGCTGCATCAGGATCGTCGGCACCAGGCCCGCGGCCTCGTCGATGCGCCCGGCGGCCGCGAACAGCACGCCAAAGCCCGTGCCCGCGATGAGCCCGTCGACAACGCCGTTGCTCTTGGTCGCGGTCGGTTGGTGGCCGCTCGCGCCATCGGCCGATCCTTCGGCGCTGGCCACGAGCAGGATCGCCGGGATCGCCACCCCGATCCCGAGCATCGCGAGCGTGCTCGGGCGCTCGCCGAGCGCCAGGCCGATGCCGACCGGGATCACGGCGGTCGTCACGGCCGAGAGCGGCGCGACGACCGTCATCTGCCCGCTCGCCAGGCCGCGGTAGAGGAAGGCCGAGCCGATGCCGAGCGCCGTGCCGCCGATCGCCGCGAGCAACCAGTCGCCACCGGTCGGGCTGCCGCCCTCAAGGAGCGCGACCGGAACGGCCGCCACCGCGCCCGTGAGCGCCGCTACGACCGCCACCGGCCAGGCCGAGGAGCGCTGCGTCACCACCCCGCCGACGAAATCGGCAATTCCGTAGGCGATCGCCGAGACGAGTGCGAGGAGGATCGCCATGCGCCCCGTCAGGTTACGCGCGCACCTGCAGCGATCCAGCGTGCAGTGCGAACACGATCGCGCGGGTGCACGTGGAGAACCGGCGTCAGTCTTCCCGAGCGCGCTCGGACGCTTCTCCTGAGTACGGTCGTTGGGTGTGGTCGCAACGTTTCGCCTTGGCACGGGTTCCTGCCACACGATGCTGATCGACGTGCCAGGCGACCGGGCTCTTTCCCCATCGGGGTCGCCGCGAGCGCTCTCGCCGTGGATGGCCGTGCAGCGTTCGGCGCCCGCGTGGTCCGTCGCGGCCGCCGTATCGCTATGCGTTGCGATCGTGGTGGGACCGACTTCCTCGGCCAATGGTGCGAGCCGCAGTCAGGCCAAAACGTTCGCCGCCACGTGCGACGAGGTGCCGGGAATCAACAAGGCCGTCAACGAGCGCTGGCGCGTCT
>JAEMRF010000108.1:0-3187 GCA_016463515.1 Solirubrobacteraceae bacterium
GTGCCCGCGTGTCCTGAATTGATGTGATCGACCTGCGTCCGCCCGTCCGTGCCCTTCTCCTCCTTCTCGCCGCCTGCATCGGGTGGCTCGTGGGACCGTCCATGGCACAGGCAAGTTCAAATCAGGACGTCTTCTTCGAGGCGCCGCGCGACCTCACCGCCGCCGCCTCGACCGACGCCTCTCGCGACGCGGCCTTCGCCGAGCTGACACGCCTCGGCGTCAAGGCGCTGCGCGTGAACCTGCGGTGGTACGACGTCGCGCCGGAACCGGAGTCGTCGACGAAGCCCGCCTTCGACGCGACGAGCCCGTCCGCCTACAACTGGGGCAACTACGGCGCCACGATCGACCGCGCCAAAGCGCTCGGCTGGAAGGTCGTCATCTCCCCGTCTTCATCGGTGCCGAAATGGGCCACCGCAGCCGGCGTCGACACCGTCACCCGGCCCAAGGCCGATGAGTTCAAGCTCTTCACGCAGGCCGCCGCCCTGCGCTTCGGCGGTGCAAACGTCCTCTGGTCGATCTGGAACGAGCCCAACCTCCCCAAGTACCTGCAGCCGCAGATCCAAGCCGGCAAGCCCGTCGGCCCAGCGCTCTACCGCGAACTCTTCCTCGCCGGCCGCGACGGCATCCGTGCCGGCGGTCAGCCCACCGCGCCGGTGCTCTTCGGTGAGACCTCCAACGGCGGCTCCAGCACCGACGGACGCCTCGCGCCGCTGGCCTTCCTGCGCGCGGCGTTCTGCCTCTCCTCGAAGTACAAGTTCGACGCGTCCTGCGGCAAGCTCACCCTCGACGGCGTCGCCCACCACCCGTACCAGTTCACCCTGGGGGCGCCGAAGTCCGACGACGTGACCTACCAGGTCATCTCGCGGCTGCCCACCTTCCTCGACAAGGCCGCCAAGGCGGGTGCCGTGAACTCGGGCCTGCAGGTCTACCTCACCGAGTTCGGGGTGCAGAGCCAGCCCGACGCCTACTTCGGTCTGCCGCCGCAGCAGCAGCTCGAGCTGCGCGCACGCGTCGAGCGCGACGCGTACTACAACAAGCGCGTCCGTGGCTTCTCCCAGTACCTGCTGACCGACGACAACTCCGGCACCGGCCCGAACAACTGCGTCTCCTTCGGCGGCTTCGAAACCGGCCTGCGTTACGCCGACGGGCGCGCCAAACCATCGCTGGCTGGCTTCGGCCTCGTGCTCGACGTCAAGCCGTCCGGCAAGAAATCCTCGATCTGGGGGCTCGTGCGCCGCGCCACCGGCCCGACCAACGTGGTGATCGAGCGGCGCGTGAGCGGCAAAGGCTCGTTCAAGCGGTGGAAGACCGTGAAGACCAAGAGCAACGGCGCATTCACCGCGACCGACACGCTCCACAGCAAGGGCCAGTACCGTTACCGCTGGACGAGCCCCGAAGGCAAAGTCACCAGCCCCGCCGTCAACGTGTTCAAGGGCTGGCAGACGCTGAAGATCCCCAAGATCAAGCCCGGCGTACGGATCTGCTGATCGACCGGGGCTGACCAGCCGGGCTGCCTCCTCGGGTAGTCCGGTGCGCCAGGCCGACCTGCCTGCTCGCAACCGGTATCTGCGACCCGTGTTCCGACTGACTGTGATTCCCCTGAGACCAACCGCCAAGGCCCTCGCTGCAACGGTGCTGGGCAGCCTCGCCCTCGCTCCGGGAGCGAGTGCCAGTTCCACACAGACCACGTTCTTCGAAGCTCCGCGTGACCTGACCGCCGCCGGCACCAGCACCGAAGGTCGCAAGGCCGCCCTCGACACGATCGAGTCGCTCGGCGCGACCGCGCTGCGCGTGAACCTCCGCTGGTACGACGTGGCGCCCCAGCCAGAGTCGACCGCCAAACCCGCCTTCGACGCCACCGACCCCGCGCAGTACTCCTGGGGTGCATACGGCCAAGTCATCGACGACGCCAAAGCCCGTGGCTGGACGATCCTCATCTCGCCCTCCTCAGCCGTGCCGAAATGGGCCACGCGTGCCAAGGCCGACACGGTGACCCGCCCGAGCGCGCCGGAGTTCAAGCTCTTCACGCAAGCCGTCGCCAAGCGCTTTGCCGGAACGAAGGTGATGTGGTCGATCTGGAACGAACCCAACCTCGAGAACTTCCTGCGCCCGCAGGTCGTCGGTGGCAAGTTCGTCGCCGGTGACCTGTACCGCGAGCTCTTCATCGCCGGTCGCTCCGGGATCAAGTCCGTCGACCCCAAAGCCAGGGTGCTGTTTGGTGAGACGGCCCCCAGCGGCGTGCAGCGCAAGCGCCAGAAGCCGATCTCGTTCCTGCGCGACGCGCTCTGCGTGACCTCGAAGTACAAGGCCGACAAGAAGTGCGGCGGCAAACTGTCCGTCGACGGCTTCGCCCACCACCCGTACCGCTCGATCAAGGGCATCCCGCGCAGCCCCGACGACGTGACCTACCAGGTGCTCTCGCGCTACACGCGCGCCATCGACAAGATCGCCAAAGCCCGCCAGATCCCCGCGCGGCGGGCGCTCTACCTCACCGAGTTCGGGATCCAGAGCCTCCCGGACAAGCTGTTTGGCGTGTCGGAGCAGCAGCAGCTCGAGGAACGCGCCCGCGCTGAGCGGATCGCCTACGCCAACCCGCGCGTGCGAGGCTTCTCGCAGTACCTGCTGACCGACGACAATCCGACCGTGCCAGGGCGCCTCTGGAGCGGCTTCGAGACCGGCCTGCGCGACCACACCGGCAAGGACAAACCCTCGTTCACCGGATTCCGGCTCACGCTCGATGTGCTCCCCGGCAGCAAGCGCGCCTCCCTGTGGGGACTCGTGCGGCCCGCCAAGGGCGTCACGTCGGTCGTACTGGAGCGCAAAATCGGCAGCCGCGACTGGTCGACGTGGAAGACCATCAAGACGAGGTCGAACGGCTCCTTCACCACGACCGACAGCAAGCGCAAATCCGTGCAGTACCGCTACCGCTGGACGAGCCCGACGCTCGGCGAACTCACCAGTCCGCCCGTGCGGCCCTTCAAGGGCTGAGCGGGGCAGGTTCGGCGCAGCGAGCGCGTAGGCTCCCCGCCATGGCTGGTCCCGTGCTCTGGATCCTGCGTCACGGCAAAGCCGCGAACGCGATCGGCTTCCCCGGCGGCGACGCCGCGCGGCCGCTCGTGGCCCGCGGGGAGGAGCAGTCCAAGGCATCGGGGGAGCGGCTCGCGCAGCTCGCTCCGTCGATCGACGC
>JAEMRF010000108.1:3287-9146 GCA_016463515.1 Solirubrobacteraceae bacterium
CGCTGAGCAGCCGCTCCGATCTGGGCGCGGCGTGGCGCGTCGGTCAGCAGTTCAGCGAGGGCCTGGCCCCAGCGAGCCGGATCCTTGGGATCCAAGATCAGGCCGGTAGCGCCATCGTCGATGATCTCGGGTGGTCCGCCATTGCTGGTCGCGATCACCGGCAGGCCCATCGCCATGCCCTCGACCACGACGCGCCCAAAGGCCTCTTCCCACGAGGGCACGAGCAGCACGTCCAGGGCGGCGAGCACGCCTGGGACGTCCTCGACCTCTCCGAGCAGCGAGACGGCATCGTCAATCTCGAGACCGGTTGGCAGCTTGGCCAGCTCGGCGGCGTAGCCCGCGTTGTCGTAACGGGCAGCAGCGGTGGCGAACTTCGCAGACCCCGCGACCACCAGCCGGGCGCTGGGCACCGACTCGCGCGCGATCGCCAGGGCACGGATGGCATCGTCTTGCCCTTTCCACGGCGTGAGCTGCCCGACCACGCCGGCCACCGGCGCGTCGGCCGGGAGCCCGAGGTCGGCGCGGGCCGACAGCCGATCCCGAGCGGACGGATCAAAGCGCGACAGGTCGACCGGGTTGTGGATGACCTGCACGCGGTCAGCAGCGCCCACGCGGCCAAACTGCTCGGCCACGTACTGGGAGTTGGCGACGATGGCTCCAGCGCCCCGCGCCACCACCGACAGGACGGCGTCGGCGGCGCGCCCGGGCGGAGCCCAGTCACGCACGTGCACCAGCGGTGCCGGCGCGCCGAAGGCTCGCGCCGCGATCGCGATCAGGCCCGCGCGCGTGGTGTTGGCATGGACCACGTCGGCGCCGGTCTGCCGGGCGGCCCTGGCCACCTGCCACGCCGAGCGCGCCAGTGCCGCCAGCTCAGGCGTGGTCGTGCGCAGATTCAGGCGAAAGCTCGCCTCGGTGCCCGCGATCGGCAGGTGCTGTAGCCCAAGGGCGGTGGCCCGCTGGCTGAGCAGGCCGACCGGCGAGGCCACCGTGACCCGGGCCTCGGCAGGGTCCAGGGCTGCCAGCAAGGTCAGCAGGGAGTGTTCGGCGCCGCTGGTCGCAGCGGTCTGGTTGACGGCCAGGACGCGCAGCGGGCGCGGCGAACCTACGGGTGCAGGGGCGGCAGCGGGGGACGGCACCCGCCGCAGCCTACGCGGCTGAGGTGCCCGATGAAGAGGCGGTCCCGGTGTCGTCGCCGGGGGGCCTGATCGGGACGACCGGCGCGAGCCCGCCCGTGCGGGACAGGTTGCCGCCGCGCAGCGGCGGCGGAGCGGCCGCCGCGGAATCGCGGCATCCGGCCACCTCCTCGACGGCTGCGCGCACGCGGGCGCGGAACGCGGGGACGTCCCACTGTTGGGCGTGCATGCGAATGGCCGTTGTGTCGAGCTGCTCGGGGTCGAAGGTGCGGATCGCCGCCTCCACCGACTCGGGCGTCTGCTCGTCGAAGAACGTGCCGGTGAAGCCCTCGACCACCGTGTGGGTGGCGCCGCCGCCGCGGAAGGCGATGATCGGCGTGCCACACGACATCGCCTCGACGGGCACGAGACCGAAGTCGTCTTGGCTGGGGAAGAGCAGAGCGCGGCAGCGCTGCATCAGGTCGACGACCGAGGCGTCGTCCTGCTGGCCCAGGAACGTGACGTTCGGCGGAGCGATGCGCTTGAGCTCCTCCAGCGCTGGCCCGCCGCCGGCAACCACGAGCGGCAGGCCGAGCTTGCGGAACGCCTCGACGGCGACGCCGACGCGCTTGTAGGGCTCGATCAGTCGGCTGACGATCAGGAAGAAGTCCTCACGCGGCGCGGTGCTGGGCTTGAAGAGGGTGCAGTCGATCGGGGCGCCGATGACGTCCGGAGTGACGCCGTAGAACCGCTCGATCTGATTTGCCGTGTAGGGCGACTGGGTGAGGTAGCGCTGCACGCGGCTCGCGGCGCGTTTGTCGGTCCAGCGCATGGCGGAGGCGACGGCGCGGAAGCCGACGTCGCCGGCGGAGCTCGAGGACCAGATCGACTGGTAGGCGTCGGTCATCGACCATGCAAACCGCAAGGGGCTGTGGCAGTAACAGACCTGCGGGGCGTCGTTCTTGGTCCGGAAGTAGTGGGCGAACGCGTACGAGCTGGAGAGCACCACGTCGGCGTCGGGCAGCCGGCGCGCGGCGAGCAGCGCGGGGTACAGCGGCGTCAGCAGTCGGAAGCGCTTGAGGAGCGTCTCGTTCTCGGGGAGAATCGAGTGCCAGCGGTCTGCGATGCCCATCCGTTCGGCAATTTCCTGGCGGCCTGCGATGGTCCAGACCGGTGCGTCGGGGAACTCCTCAGCGAGGACTTCCGTCACGCGCTCTGCGCCGCCATAGACCTCGGCGAAGTCGTGCGTGATGACGACGCGGGGGCGATTGCTGGGACGAGCAGACGCGGACACCCCAGACACATTAACTAATCGTCCAGGCCCCGTGTAGCCACTGTCACACAAGAAACCGTAGGATCGTCCGATGTCGCGTTCCCAGCAGCATGAGCAACAGCTCCAAGAACGGGCCTGCGCCCTGGTAACGGGCGGGTCCCGCGGCATTGGTGCCGCCACCGTCGAGGCACTCGCGGCGCGTGGCTGGCACGTGGCATTCACCGCGCGTACGGTGGGAGATGACGCGCTGGCGCTCATTGAGCGCGTGGAACAGGCCGGCGGAACTGCCGAGGCTCATGCGGTCGACGCAGCCGACCGGGCCGCGACCGACGACCTCGTGGCCGACCTCATCGAGCGTCGCGGCGGGATCGCCGTGCTCGTTGCCAACGCGGGCGCCGAATTGCTCGACCTCCTTCCGTCCACGACCGACGAGGATTGGGACCGCCTGATCGAAGTCGACCTGACGTCGGTGTTTCGCCTCGTGCGCCGCGTGTCGCTGCCGATGGCACGCCTGCGGTGGGGCCGGATCGTGCTGGTGAGCTCAACCGTCACGCGCTTGGTGGCGCCGGGGCAGGTTGCCTACACCGCCGCGAAGTTCGGCCTCGAGGGCGTCGCGCGAACGGCGGCGGTTGAGCTCGGCAAGCGTGGCGTGACCGCCAACTGCGTGGCGCCGGGCGTGATCGACACCTCGATGCTGCGCCGGTACGACGACCACTTCGATGAGGCCCAGGCCAAGGCGCGCATCCCGGCCGCCAGACTTGGACTCCCCGAAGACGTGGCGGGAGCGATCGGGTTCCTCGTCTCGGACGCGGGTGCCTACGTCAACGGGACCACGCTCCGCGTGGACGGTGGCCTCTCGGTTGGAGCGGCGGCCTACGCATGATCACCGCACGTAGGTCCCGCTGCGCCAGGTACCCGGCGGTCCATCGCCCGGTGCTCGAAAGCGCCGTACCTGTCACATGCTCAACGCGGAGGGCGCAGCCAGCCCTCGGGTCGTGGATACGATGCCACGCGATGTCGACCTACCTCTCCGTCGGATGACCTCGGGCGCACGGCCTGGAGCCGACCTGCTCGGCGCCGCGCTGCGGCCGCTGAAGGTTGCCAAGTACTACGCCGAGGGCGACGAGCTGCGCCGCCTTCGCATGCGCCGCGACGAGCTGCGCAAGTTCATCCGGCGCAGCACGCCGATCGTGGTCCGCGAGGATCGCGGCATCAACTACGTGCTGGACCTGCGCGACGACAGCGAGGTCACGCTCTGGATCTGGTTCTACGGGCGTTACGAAGAGCCGCTCCTGGCTCGCGCCGCCGCCTGCCTGACCGCCGACGGCCGCGGCGAGCGCCCACTGGAGGGCAAGACGTTCCTCGACGTCGGCGCAAACATCGGGACCGCCTCGCTGTGCGCCCTGGTGCGGCAGGGCGCCGCACGCGCCGTGCTGTTTGAGCCGCACCCGTCGAATCTGCGCCTGCTGCGGATGAACCTGGCTGCCAACGACCTGACCGACCGCGGCACCGTCTGCGCCACCGCCGTCTCCGACGCAGCGGGCGAGGTCACGTTCGAAGAGTCGACCGACAACATCGGCGACCACCGTGTGCGCGACACCTCAGCCACCGCCGCTGGCGCACTTGGCGAGGAGCACCGCACCACGATCACCGTCCCCGCCGTCACCCTCGACGAAGGACTCTCGGGCGCAGGCGTCGACCCAGCTGACGTTGGCCTCGTGTGGGTCGACGTGCAAGGCCACGAGACGCACGTGCTCGACGGCGCCGCCGACCTGCTCAAGACCGGCGCCCCGTGGTGCGTTGAGTTCTGGCCCTACGGCCTCGACCGCGCTGGCGCGCTCACGCGGTTCATCGACACGGCGAAAGAGCACTTCTCTCACGCCTGGGACCTCGGGCTTCCCGAGGGCTACGAGCTCGACGTGCCCACGCCCGCCGGCCGCCGCATCGAGCTGACCGAGCTCGAGTCGCTCGCGGCCTCGATCCCCGCAGCCGAGCAGTCCACCAACCTCCTGCTCGTACCCAAATCGTGACCCGCCCCCGTGCGGTCGTTGCCTGCCCGTCCCTGCCCTACCCGCCGGTTTCCGGCGGGCGCAAACGTGCACTTCGCCTGATCGAGGCGATCGACCGCGCGGGGGCTCGCCCGCACGTGCTGGCACTTGCGGGCTCGCCCGAGCAGATCGCCGATCTGCGCGACCGCGGCTGGGAAGCTGAGGTGCACCCGCACGGCACCTCGCGCCTGCAGCCGCTGCGTCGCCTGCGCCAAGACCTGCACGGAGAGCCTGAGCCCCATCACCCGGTGCTCGCGGCCAGGATCGCCGATCTCTCTCGGGGCGCGGCGATCGTGCAGATGGAGGAGGCGTGGCTGGAGCAGTACATGCCCAGCGTGCCTGCCGGGCCGCTTCGCGTCGTGAGTCCGCACAACGCCGACGCCGAAATGCTGGAGTCGTTCGCCCGCGCCGAGTCCGGTCGCGAGGCGCTGCGGCTCCGAATCCGGGCACGCCGGCTCGGGCGCACCGAGCGCCGCGCCGTGCGCGCGGCCGATCTCACGGTGACCGTGAGCGAACACGACGACGCCTACTTCCGGGGACTCGGCGCCCGACGCACGGTGCTGGTGCCCAACGGCGTCGACGATGAACTCTTCGACCTGGATCCTGCGTCCGGTGAACCGGGCCGCGTGCTCTTCTTCGGGGCCTACCACTGGGCCCCCAACCGCGATGGCCTCACGCGCTTCTTGCGCGAGGGTTGGCGCGACGTCGCCGCCGGTCATCCCGGCGCTCGCCTGCGCATCGTGGGCTCAGGGCCGCTTGAGGCGGTCAACGCTGCCGCCGCAGGGCTGCCAGGCGTAGAGGTCGCTGGACTCGTCGACGACATCGTCGCGGAGATCGCTGCCGCCCAGGTCGTGGTCGTCCCCGTGTGGACCGGAGGCGGGACCCGCATCAAGGTGCTCGAAGCGATGGCCGCAGCGCGGCCGATCGTCGGCACGCGCGTGGGCGTCGAACGCATCGGCTTCCAGGATCGCGAGCACGGTCTGCTCGGCGAGACGCCGACCGAGCTCGCCGCGGGTCTCGTTGAACTCCTCGCTGATCCAGCACGCTGCGTCGCCTCGGGCGCGGCTGCCCGCGTCGCGGTGCAGTCCTTCGGGTGGAGCGCCCTGGCGGCGCCGCTCGAGGAGCGCTACCGCGCGGCCGTGGAGTCGGTTCGATGACGCCCGACGATCCCACGCCGGACGACCGCAAGCCCGGCGTGCCCGCCGACGAGCCGAAGGTTACGACCGGGCCGAGCGCGCCGGTCGACCAGGAGACGAGCGTCGTCGCGCACCATCAGCCCGACGCCGTCGCCCGTGAGCACGCCGCTGCCGATGCCGTGTCGCGCGAGTCCGGGTACTCAGACGAAGCCCTCGAGACGCTGCGGATGGTGACCGCCGCCGACGACGAGATCACCGACGAGCAGCGCGCCGTCCGCGACAAGACCGCC
>JAEMRF010000493.1 GCA_016463515.1 Solirubrobacteraceae bacterium
AGCACCGCGACCGCCTCCAGGTCGCCCTGCTCTGCCGACTGCGCCACGTGGTGCGCGATGGTCGGGGTGTCGGCGTGCGCGGCCGTGAGGACCGCAGCCGCGCGACGGTGTGCCAGACGCCGCGATCCGAGCGGGAGATCGTCATGAATGGCCTGACGGGTCAGCGGATGCCGAAAACGAAAGCGCCGCGGGCCTGCGGAGGGGCGCACGAGCCCCACCAAGGCCAGCTGATCCACGGCGCGAGCCAGCGCGCCGTCGTCGAGCTCGGCGACGGCACCGGCGAGGTCGATGTCGAACGGATCTCCGAGGACGGCCGCCGCACCGATCAGCGCGCGGGCATCGCGAGAGAGCGGCAGCAGTTCGGTGGCGAGTGCCCCGGTGATGAGCGGAGGAACGGCGACCGGCTCGCCCGGCGAACCGTCGCTGGCCGGCGGGCGCCAGCTGCCGGACCGCACGGCCCGCGCCGTTTCGACGAGGAAATACGGGTTGCCTCCGCAGAGTCGGTGCAGCTCGGTGACTTGGGCGTGGCTGTGCTGGCCACCCAGCAGCTCGGTCGCGCAGCTCAGGTCGAGTGGGCGCGGCGCGATGCGCCGAAGCACGCCGCGGGCTGCGGCCGTTGCGATGACGGGCGGGAGCGCGCCGTCGAGCTGATTGGGCCGATAGGCGACGACGAGCAGGAAGGCGCCGCGCGGTGGCCGCTCGATCAATGCGCCGACGAGGTCGAGGGTGGCCGGGTCGGCCCAGTGCAGGTCGTCGAGCACCAACACGACTCGCGCATCGCGGGCGAGCTCAGAGAGCAGTCCTCGCACATGGTCGTGCGTCTCGTGGCGCAGCGCAGTCGCCGCGCCATCCAGGCCGTGAGCGAGCCCATCCAGCGCAGTCCGTAGGGCTCCGAACGGGAGGTCGCGTTCGAACTGCGAGGCTCGGCCATGCAGCACCGTTGCTCCGAATGCCTCGGCTCGGACCTCGAGTTCGCTCAGCAGGCTGCTTTTCCCGAGCCCAGCCTCTCCGACGATCTCGAGACCGACCTGTGGCTGGCGCCGCTGCAAACGGCCGACGGCGGCGTCGAGTTCGGCAAGTTCGTCGTAGCGGCCCACCAGGCCGCATTCGCCCGTCGCCGTTGGGGATGCCCCGTCTCCCACGACGCGGAATCCTACGGAGGAGCGGCCGGGCGGGCCCGTCCGGTTACGAGATTCGCGCACGTCCCCCGACACGCCCGTTACCCACACCAGCGGTCTTTGAATGCCCGAGATATCCGGCTTCTATTTGCGCTTTTCTAGTTGGCCCGTTTGTGAGACCATGCACAGATGTCCCTCCCGCTCGGCCACGTCGTGCGCGCTACGGCGCGTGTCTTCCGCATCGCCCCAGTCCTGGCGGCCGTGTCGCTCTCCCTCTCCGGCGCGGCCGAGGCGGCCTCGCCGGCTCGCAGCCTCAAGTTCGACGTGCCGAGCCTGCAGGGCAACGTCGACCCCAAGCGGGTCCAGTTCAACGGCAAGACAACGAGCCTTACCGCCTGGGTGCGGCTGCCTGCCGGCTACGACGATGAGCCGGACCGCGAGTGGCCGGTCGTCTACCTGCTCCACGGCTGGGAAGACAGCAGCGACGCCTGGCTGGACCCGAAGAAGGGCGCCATCAACTCGGTGCTGCCGGCGGACTTCCCGGGGATCGTCGTGATGCCGGAGGGCGCGAAGGGCTGGTTCATCAACTGGGCCAACCCGAAGAGCAACCCGGGTCACCAGTGGGGCGACTATCTGCTCGAGGAGGTCGTGCCGTTCATGGAGCGCGAGCTGCGGATCGCACCCGGCCGCGGCAACCACGCGATCGGCGGCCTCTCGATGGGTGGCTTCGGTGGCATGGCGGCCGTGCGTGCGCTGCCCACGTACTTCGGGCATGGCCTGTCGTTCTCAGGCCTCCTCGACAACCAGGACTTTGCGTTCAGCCAAATCCTGAACGTCGCCCAGATCGGCCACCCCGGCTACGCGTCGGTCTTCGGGTCGTCGACTGGGGCCTACGCCCAATCGCTCAGCCCCATCAAGAACGCCAAGGAGTTCTCGCTCTCTCGTGCAACGGTCACCTTCGGCACCCCATCCCCTTGGACGGCCCTCGTAGGCACGATCCGCCAGCGTGGTCTGGCGTCGCTTGAGATCGGCGCGCAGGGCCAGGCCCGGCTGTTCCTGGATGCGCTCAAGGGCACCGGCGCGGCCGTCGTGACCACCAACCGCACCAACGGCTCCCACGACTGGCTGTGGTGGCGCAACGACTTTGCCGCCTCGGTGCGGCGCGGCCTCTTCGGCGGCACGCCTGCGCCCTC
>JAEMRF010000109.1:0-4544 GCA_016463515.1 Solirubrobacteraceae bacterium
CCGACCAGCTCGCCGCCGTTGAAGCGGCGTCGGTGCGCCGCCACGGCGAAGGCGTCCTGGATCTCTCCCTGCTGACCGACGGCCTGCGCGCCGAGCGCGAGCAGGGCATCACGATCGACGTGGCCTACCGCTACTTCACCACCGGCCGTCGCACCTTCGTGCTGGCCGACACCCCCGGCCACGTGCAGTACACCCGCAACATGGTCACGGGCGCCTCGACCGCCGACGTGGCGATCGTGCTCGTCGACGCGCGCCAGGGCGTGGTCGAGCAGACCCGCCGCCACCTGTTCATCGCCGCCTTGCTCGGCATCCGCCACATCGTCGTCGCGCTCAACAAGATGGACCTCGTCGACTGGTCGCAGGCCCGCTTCGACGAGCTCTCGACCGAGCTGCAGGAGCTCGCCGCCACCCTTGGCGAAGACGACGTGCGGATCATCCCGATCAGCGCGCTGCACGGCGACAACGTGACCACGAAGTCCGATGCCGCGCCTTGGTACGACGGGCCACCGCTGCTGGAGACGCTGGAGACGATCCCCGTCGCCCAGGACCAGAACCGCACCGATGTGCGCTTCCCGGTGCAGTGGGTCATCCGCCCTGGCGACGCCACCAGCCACGAGCTCCACGACTACCGCGGCTACGCCGGTCAGGTCGCCTCAGGCGTCCTCACACCCGGCCAAGAGGTCACGGTCCTGCCCAGCGGCCGCACCACGAAGGTCGCCAGCATCGAGCTGCTCGACCGCACCCTCGAGCACGCCGTGCCCGGCCAGTCCGTCACGGTCCTGCTGGAGGACGACGTCGACGTGAGCCGCGGCGACGTGCTCGTCGCCACCGCCAGCGCACCCACCCCCGTGCGCGAGCTCGAAGCCGACATCTGCTGGATGAGCGACCGCCCCTTGGTCCCCGGCGCCCGTCTGCTGCTGAAGACCACCACCCAGAGCACTGCCGTGAAGTTCGACGCGTTCGTCGACGAGCTCGACCTGCATACGCTGGGCCGCACCGGCGAGGTGCCCGCGCAGCTGGACCTCAACGGCATCGCCGGCGTGCGCCTGCGCTCCAAGCGGCCGTTGGTCGTCGACGCCTACGCAACGAACCGCGCCACCGGTGCATTCATCCTCATCGACGAGGGCACCAACGACACGGTCGCCGCCGGGATGGTTCGCGGGTAGGCACCTGGTTGGTCGGCCTCGTGTGGGCTGGCCGGTTCGGGCGCTGGGTTGGCGCCGCGAGGTTGGGGAATCCGTTCGGGCGGCCGTTGGCCCGTCGGCGGAGTTTGCGTCGACCGAAAAGGGGGTCCTCTGACCTCACTCCGAATTTTGGAATGAGATTAGGAAATGCGTTCTGAAACGGGCGCTTTCGTTCCGTAGCGTGCCGGGCACGCTATGGCTCCGTTGTGGGTCCGCGGCGGGCGGGTCGGGACGGCCCGCCCGTTCAAACTTTGATTGGCCCCGGGAGGGTCTGTGCCTCGATTTGCGATCACTGCGGCGGCCAGCGCCGTCATCACCACGGCGATCGCCGCTGCAGGGTTTGCGACGATTACGCGGCTCCTGGCACCCGCTGCGGGTGGCTGGGAAGTCTGCGAAGAACCCGAAACTGCGCAAGTTGGCGTGAACGTCACAGCGTGAGCGGGCTCGGGCGCGCAACAATGTGAACGCGCGCCTCTCGAGGTGCGCGGCACTTGACGTCAACCGCCCGAGACTCATGCAGCTCACCCTGGCCGAACCGGCCGTGGAATCGATCGACCTCGTCCTTGCCGCCTGGAGCCAGGCTGCTCCGGCGATCGACGCGGAGCTCGACGCACTCGACGTCGCTGAGCTCAGCGCGCTGGAGGCTCAGCTCCAGCTGCGGCTCGAAGGCGCTTCGCAGATCCCGCTCTGGGAGATGCGTGGGGCCAGCACCCGTTAGCGGGGTTCTCTCGAACTCAGTGGGAGTGGCGGGGCATTAGGTGGTCCCTCCATGGGCCAGATGTCTTCCATGACGGTGGGCGCACCCGCCACGCGAGGTCGCAGTTCGCGGCTCGTCTGTGGTGGTTCGGGCGTGCACAATCCCCACAATGGCGGATGTCGACCGCGATTGCGTGAGGTTTGTCCCACTGACTGGACCACTCTGCCCGGTTGGCCTGGGCCGATCGGACAAACGCTGTCCCTCAATCGGGATTCCGTCCGCTTGACGCGATCCTGAGCCCTGCCGCCGTGGAGCGAGCGTTGCTCCAGCGTCGGGCCGCTCAGCAGGACCTGGGCGACCCGCGCTAGCGATCCATCCAGGCCAGCACCGCCAGCACGCGCCGGTGGTCCTCGCCGGTGTTCGTGAGGCCGAGCTTCTCGAAGATGCCGGTGACGTGGCGTTCGACGGCGCGCTCAGACAGGAACAGCTCAGCGGAGATGGCCCGGTTGGTGCGTCCCTCGGCCATCCGCGAGAGGACCTCGGTCTCGCGATCGGTGAGTGAATCCAAGGGGCCGCCGGAGCCGGTCTTGCGGCCGAGCATCATGGCGACGACCTCGGGGTCGAGCGCGGAGCCTCCGTTGGCCACCCGCCGCACGGATTCCACGAAGCGGTCGGGGTCAGCGACGCGATCCTTCAAGAGGTATCCGGCACCCTCTGCCCCGGCGCCGAGGAGCCGCTGGGCGTAGTGCTCCTCCACATACTGCGACAGCACCAGCACGCCGACGTGCGGCAGCTCGGCTCGCAGCAGCTCGGCGGCCACGAGCCCGTCGTCTTCGCCCTTCGGTGGCATCCGGATGTCGACGACGGCGACGTCGGGCTTGTGCGCGCGAACTTTGCGCACGAGGTCGTCGGCGTCGCCCGCCTCGGCAACGACCTCGAGCCCCGCACTTTCCAGCACTCGCACGATCCCAGCCCGCAGCAGCGGAGCATCCTCGGCTACGACGACCCGCATGGCAACTCCGCGATCAGGGTGGTGCCCACACCAGGTGGGCTCGTGACGACCAGCGTGCCGCCGAGGGCGCCAACGCGGTCAGAGAGGCCGCGCAGGCCCGACCCTGCGGCCGGGTCGGCGCCGCCAACGCCGTCATCGGCGACGGTCACCGTCAACACCTGCGGGCCCGGGTCGGGCGGCGCAGCACCGGCGTCCGGCAGGCTGCTGCATCCGACGGCGACGGTCGCGGTTGACGCCTCTGCGTACCGCACGACGTTGGTGAGGCCTTCCGACACGGTGAAGTAGGCCGTCGCTTCGACGGCTGCGGGCAGGCGCTGTTGCGGCAGCCCGTCGAGCTGCAGGTCGACGGTGACGGGCGACCGCGTGACGAGGCTGCGCAGCGCCGGCCGCAGTCCACCTTCGGTCAGCACGGCGGGGTGGATGCCGCGCGCGAGATCGCGCAACTCGGCGGTCGCCGATTCGAGGTCGGACGTGGCTTCTGCGAGGAGCTCCAGCGCCGTTTGCGGATCAGACTCCACGCGATCGCGCGCGAGTCGCAGCGTGAGTGCCAGCCCGACGAGCTGTTGCTGTGCACCGTCGTGCAGGTCGCGCTCCAGGCGCCGGCGGCTCTCGTCGGCGGCCTCGACGATGCGCGTGCGCGAGGCCACGAGCTCCTGCTCGGCGGCGAGCTGGTCGGTGATGTCGCGCAGATACCCGACGAACAGGTTGCGACCCGGCACCGTCGCTCGGGTAATGGCGAGTTCGACCATGCGCTCGGCGCCGTCGGCACGCACCGCGGGGATCTGGATGCGCTGCCCGAGCACGCGCGCCTGGCCTGTGGTCAGATAGCGCCGAAGGCCCTCGCGGTGCTGGGCACGCAACGCCTCGGGCACGATCAGGTCGGCCATCTCTCGGCCGATCGCTTCGCTGGCGGCGTAGCCGAACGTCGCCTCGGCGGCGGGGTTGAAATCGACGATGGTGCCGGAGTCATCGATGGTGATGACGCAATCAAGGGCCGCGTGCAGCACCGCCCGCGCAAGCGCGAAGTCCGGCTGGTCAGTAGCGGGGGGCACGCTCATCGGGCGCTCGCAGCATATTGGCGCGCTGCCGCCCGCGCCAAGCAGCCTTGGAAAAGACAAAGCCCGTTCGTGGTTGCGACGGCAACCACGAAAGACCCTCACGAATCCGCCCGGCGGCGCTAGCCCTGCGGTCGCCTGAGGAGCTGGCACGCGTAGGCGGCCAGCAGCTCGTTGAGCGCCGCGCCCGACAGGTCGCCCTTTGGCAGGAATCCCGCCACGCCCGGCTGGTCGCCGGCATGCGCCATGTCGACTTCGTCGTAGGTCGAGATGAGCACCACGCACGTGTCGCCCGGGCCCGCGACGAACTGCTCGGCGACGTCGAGGCCGGAGCCGTCAGGCAGGTGGACGTCGAGGAGCACGAGATCTGGTTGGGACTCAGCGCAAGCCTGAAGCCCGGACGCGATGTCGCCTGCCTCAGCGACGACCTCAAAGCCGTCGAGTTCCAGGGCCCGTTTGGCACGGCTGCGAAAGCCGTCGTGGTCGTCGACGATGAGGACGGAGAGAGACACTGACGTCATTGTCCTCCCCTGCTGGAGCAGCGGGGTGTCGGTTTTCCGCCGAACCCGGTCACCTGCGGCCAGGGCCAAACGGCC
>JAEMRF010000109.1:4644-9127 GCA_016463515.1 Solirubrobacteraceae bacterium
CCGCATTGGGCTGAACGCTCGGCGACGGCCGCTCGGATGCGCTCGGCAGCCACCATGGCCTCGGGCCCACTGGTGGCCGGGAAGAGCAGCCCGAACTCCTCACCGTCGATCCGTCCGAACGCATCGGTCTCGCGAATGCAGTCGTAGACGATGGTCGAGAGGTGCCGGAGCGCGGCGTCACCGGCTTCGTGCCCATGTGCCTCGTTCACCGCCGCGAAGTGGTCGACGTCGACCAAGAGCAGCGAGCTCTCGAGCCGGCGGTTGAGACCGTTGCCGACCCAGGCGCCGAATGCGCGCTCGAAGGCCTCGGCGGTGAGCGCCCCGGTCAGCGGGTCGTGGGAGGACAGCTCCTCCAGCTCCCCGAAGAGCTCGGCGACCTTGGTGCGCACGCGCCGGTAGGCGACGGTCGCGCCGACCGAGACCACCACGAAGATCAGCAGCGAGGCGACGGGCGTTCGGGTATCGGCGACCGTGGCGACCGAGAGGCAGAACGTGATCAGGGCCAGGGCGCCATTGGTTGCCAGGCGGCCCGGCAGCGCATAGTGGGCGCTCAGCAGGAGCGGCCAGAGGTAGAGCATGGGGGTGAGCCCCGTCGGTCGCGCGACCATCACCGTTCCGGCCACGAGCAGGATGGCCGCCGTGATGCTGCGGTCGATCGACAGCTCTCCTGCATGCAGTGAGAACCGCAGGTAGATCCCGATGCCGAGTGCAGCGGCCGCGATGCCGAAGAGGTACCCGGGAGTTGAGACGTACGGAGCGGCGAACTGGGCAGCGAATCCGGCTGCGGCGGCCGCGACGAGAAACTGCAGGCCGATCTGGTGCGTCGCGGGACGGTCGGCCGGCTGCGTGGCTGACCAGGCGCGCCGCGTGCGGCCATCGAGTTCAGGGATCGGTCGCAGCAGTCGGCGTGCAGCCGAGGGGACGGACGGGGCCATGCTCACCTATCGGGCACCCCAACTGGACCAATGAGTATGGAAACGGCAGCGGCGTCAGACGTGCCGCGGGGCCGCTGCTGCGACCACGATGCGGTTGCCGCCGTCGAGCTGCGCGTCGGCGAGGGCCTCGGCGGCGCTTGCCCACGGGTCGGTCACCAGGCCGGTCGCCAGACCGATGCTCACCGTCACCGGGATGCCGTGCTTGAGCGTGCGCTCGCCAACGGCCGCGCGGATGCGGCGGCTCACATGCTCGGCTTGCTGGGCTGGCGTCGATGGCAGCAGCACGCCGAGCGTGTCGGGATGGGCGGTACGGCCGAGTACGTCGGTGGTGCGCAGGCACGACCCGGTGATCTCAGCGACCTGCCGCAGGGCCGCATCGGCCTGGCGCCGACCTGGGCGGCCGGTGCGACCGGCCCGTGTGGTCCAGTCGATCTGCACGAGGACCAGCGATGAGGAGGGGCGGCGAGCGGCTGCTCCGCCACCGATCCAGTTCTGCACCGCCCGCGCAAATGCGGATTGGTGCAGCGTGCCCGTGACGGGGTCGCGCGAATTGATCGCTTCGCGCAGGACGGCGAACATGGAGCGCGGTTCGCTCATGCTCCGTTGATCGGCCGGGGCAGCGCGGAGCTAAAGCCACCGGCCGGGAAACCGCGGGTTCAGGCGGCGAGCTCGTTCTCGTCTTCGATCCGCGGCTCGAGGGCACAGACCGTGCGGTCGCCGCCCTCGTTGCGAGCATCGGCGAGCGCCTGAGCGGCGGCTTCCCAGGGCCGAGCCCCGAGGGCCGACGCCATTCCTACCGACACCGTGACCGGATGGCCGGTGGCCGGCGTGCGCGACGAGACCGCGGCGACGACTCGCCGACCGACCCGCTGTGCGTGAAGGGTCGGCGTCGTCGGCAGCAGGATGCCGAGCGTGTGGTCGTCGATGCGGCCGAGCACATCGCTGCTGCGCAGGCGCGGGCGGATGATGTCCGAGACGATCCTCAGGACCGTCGCCATCTCGCTGCGCTTGGGGCGGGTGAACCAGTCGACTTCGACGAGGAGCAGCGTGGAGGACGGCAGCTGGCGCCGCGCTCCCTCGTCGGTCCAGGTCTGCACGGCCTTGCGGAATGCCGAGGGAGCAAGGGCGCCGGTGAAGACGTCACGGGTGTGCTCGGACTCTTGGAGGACGAGTGCGAGGGAATGCGGGTGGCTCATGGTTCGAGTCATCGGGCGCCAAGACTGTGCCCAACACCACAAATCGGACACTGGTCCAGTGAGTTATTGGTATGGAGGAAAACGGTGCGAATGCGCCGCGTTCCTCGGCCTAGGCCGAATGGCCCAGCGTGTCGAACGAGCCTGGGTCGTTTGGCCCAGGCCGCGAGCCCGGGCCAAACGCCACGCGGGCTAGTTCGGGTTCGTTTCGCCCGACTCGGTCTCGGCCTCGCCTTCGCCCTCGGGCGCGGCGGAGCCTTCGTCGGTGACGACGGAGACCTGGATGTCGTCCTCGCCTTCGACCTTGACCAGCGTGAGGGTGGCGTTGGTCAGCGTGATCGGCTCGCCGACCGTCAGCTCGATCTCCTGATCGGCGAGCTTGACCTTCGCGGTCTTCCCGGATGCGCTGATGAGCTCCATGTTGCTGCCGCCCTCGCCTCCGAGGACGACCGAGGCGCCCTTGCCGGAGAGGTCGATGTCGCACTTGCCGCCGCTGCAGGACTGCGTGTTCGAGGTGCAGCCGGCGAGAGTCAGCACGGCGAGGCTGGTGGCGGCGAGAGGCATGAGAGCTCGGAGCATTCGCACACGGTAATCCGGGCAGCGGCGGCGCGCCAAGGGGGAGAACTACTGGTCGTCGCTCGGGGCGTCCGAGGCCACACCTTCGGGCTCCGGCGGCGTGGTGGCGTACCGCTCGGGGGCGACGGTTACGCGGTCGCCGCCGGCGAGGCGAGCATCGCGGAGTGCCTGCAAGGCTGCGAGCCACGGCTCGAGATTGTGGGCGCCGGAGACGCCGATCGTGGCGGCCAGCTGGCCCCGCTGCGCACGGGTGCTGCTGCGGAATGCCTCAAGGATGCGTTCGCCGGCGCGCGTGCCCTGCTCGACGGGCGTGGAGGGCAGCAGCACGCCGAGCGTGTCGTCATCCACGCGCCCGCAGATGTCGGTGGCACGCAGCAGCTGCTGGACCGACTTTGCAAGTTCGAGCAGGAGCGCTTTGTCTGGCCGCTCGGCCAAGGGTGCGCCAGCGACCCCGACTTGGATCATGAGAAGCGTCGTCGCGGGGCGTCGCGCGTCGCCTCCGCCGACCCAGTCATCGACCTTGCGCTCGAAGGCCTCACGTTTGAGGAGCCCAGTCGCCAGATCGCGGGTGTCGAGGACTTCGCGGACGGCAGCGATCAAATTGGAAATCCTGCCCATGGGCAAGATCATCGGTCACGGTGCGGCGGACTTGTATGAATCCGTCACTGGTAATCGAAATAATCATCGTGACAGCCCGCACACGCTGATCTCACGGGCCGTAATGCACCGGGAGCAGGACGGTCGCGGCGGGCAAACACCGGTCGTTCGGGGGGTCCTATGGGGGCGGAACGCCGGGGACCACCCCTTGCCCGGTAACATCGCGCCCGTGTTTAGCAAGGTCCTGATTGCCAACCGGGGCGAGATCGCCATCCGCGTCATGCGCGCATGCGAGGAGCTGGGTATCGCCACGGTCGCGGTGTACTCCGAGCTCGATCGCGATGCGCTGCACGTCAAACGTGCCGACGAGGCATATCTCCTCGGGCCAGGGCCCGCGGCGGAGAGCTACCTGAACGTCGACAAGATCGTCGAGGTCATCAAGGAGTCCGGTGCCGAGGCCGTGCACCCCGGCTATGGCTTCCTTGCCGAGAACGCGCCGTTCGTCGAGCGCCTGGAGGCCGAGGGCATCACGTTCATCGGGCCACCCGCTTCCGCCATCGATGCCATGGGCTCCAAGACCAAGGCCCGCGATCTGATGAAGAAGGCCGGCGTGCCGATCGTGCCGGGCACCACCGAGTCGGTCGACACCTACGAAGAAGCCCTCGAGATCGCCAAGAACGAGATCGGCTTCCCGGTCGCGGTCAAGGCAGCCTCCGGCGGCGGCGGCAAGGGCTTCCGCGTCGCGCTCGAAGAGAAGGACCTCAAGGACGCCTACGAGGGCGCCAGCCGTGAAGGCGAGAAGTTCTTCTCGGATGGCACCGTCTACCTGGAGCGCTACCTCCCGAACCCGCGCCACGTCGAGATCCAGGTCATCGCCGACAAGCACGGCAACTGCATCCACCTCGGCGAGCGCGACTGCTCCATTCAGCGTCGCCACCAGAAGCTGATCGAGGAGGCGCCGGCTCCGGAGTGGGTCGTCGATGAGGAGATGCGCCAGGCGATCGGCAAGATCGGCATCGACGCGGCCAAGGCCGTCAACTACGTCGGCGCCGGCACGATCGAGGGCATGCTCCAGGGCAAGGAGTACTTCTTCCTGGAGATGAACACCCGCGTGCAGGTCGAGCACTGCGTGACCGAGATGGTCACCGGCATCGACATCGTCAAGCAGGGCATCAAGGCCGC
>JAEMRF010000005.1:0-5781 GCA_016463515.1 Solirubrobacteraceae bacterium
GCGTTGTGCTTCATCTTCGCCATGTGCTCGGCGGAGATGATGTCCTTGTTGCCGGTCGTCGTGATGAACACGTCGGCGGTCTCGAGGACGTTCTCGAGCGTGTCGACGGTGTAGCCCTGCATGGCGGCCTGGAGCGCGCAGATCGGGTCGATCTCGGTGACGACGACGCGAGCGCCCTGAGCGCGCAGGGACTCAGCGGAGCCCTTGCCGACGTCGCCGAAGCCGGCGACGACGCACTGCTTGCCGGCGAGCATCACGTCGGTCGCGCGGAAGATCCCGTCGACCAACGAGTGGCGGCAGCCGTAGAGGTTGTCGAACTTGGACTTGGTGACCGAGTCGTTGACGTTGATGGCCGGGAAGAGCAGCGTGCCGGCTTCAGCCATCTGCACGAGGCGGTGGACGCCCGTGGTGGTCTCCTCGGTCACGCCCTTGATGGCCTGGCCGACCTTGGTGTAGCGCTGCGGGTCCTCGGCGAGGCTCTTCTGCAGGAGCGTGAGGAAGACCTGGAACTCCTCGGACTCACCGGTGGACGGATCCGGAACGGCGCCAGCGGCTTCGTACTCGGTGCCCTTGTGGATGAGCATGGTGGCGTCGCCACCGTCGTCGAGGATCATGTTGGCGGGCTCGCCCGGCCAGTTCACGACCTGCTCCGTGCACCACCAGTACTCCTCGAGGGTCTCGCCCTTCCAGGCGAAGACCGGGACGCCGCGCGGGTCCTCGACGGTGCCCTCGGGGCCGACGGCCACAGCGGCCGCAGCGTGGTCCTGCGTCGAGAAGATGTTGCACGAGACCCAGCGGACCTCGGCGCCGAGCGCGGTGAGCGTCTCGATCAGCACGGCGGTCTGGATGGTCATGTGCAGCGAGCCGATGATGCGCGCGCCGGCAAGCGGCTGGGCATCAGCGAATTCGCGGCGGATCGACATCAGGCCGGGCATCTCGTGCTCGGCCAGCTGGATCTCCTTGCGGCCGAAGTCGGCGAGGGAGAGGTCGGCGACCTTGAAGTCGGTGAACGTTGCGGTCGGGCTGCTCATAGATCCAAACCTTACCACGACTGTGTCAAGGTTTGGGACGGCTTCATACCCTGCCCATCCGGCCACGAGACCTGTTGGAGGTCCGTCGACGTCCCGATCCGAGAGCAGAGCAGGCCTTCGGCTCGCCTGCTGGTCTTCCCACGTCACTTCAGAACCCGGGTTTGCAGATGCACAGCTCCCCCCTCACGCGCTTGCGGCGCACCGCAGCACGCAACACGCCCGCGACGATGGTCGCCGTCGTCGCCTGCGGTGCCGCGCTCTCGGGCACGGCGTATGCCGCCACGCTCATCACGGGGGCCGACATCAAGGACGAGTCGATCACCGGCGAGGACATCAAGCGCGGCTCGATTCGGGCCTCCGACATCCTTCCGGCGACCGTCCGTAGCTTTCAGAAGCAAGGGGCAGGCCCGGCAGGTCCAGCAGGACCGGCAGGGCCTGCCGGCCAGACGGGTTCCGCTGGTCCGGCCGGACCGACCGGAGCCGTGGGGGCCACAGGAGCTACCGGTGCGACGGGCGCGGCCGGGGCCACCGGGCCTGCCGGACCGACCGGGGCCACCGGGCTGACCGGGCCAACGGGCGCGCAGGGCGCAGCCGGTCTGATCGGGCCGGCCGGCCCGACCGGAGCAGCCGGACCAGCCGGACAAAACGGACTCGACGGCGCCGCAGGGCCAGCTGGACCTGCCGGCGCTGCAGGACCAGCCGGACCAGCTGGACCAGCCGGCGCTGACGGTGCCACCGGGCCAGCTGGCGCAACGGGCCCAGCAGGGGCCGATGGCAGCGACGGCCCTGCAGGTCCTGCCGGCGCTGACGGACTGGACGGCGCTGACGGAGCCGTGGGGCCGCAGGGGCCGCAGGGCGACCCGGGCGGACCGGTTGGTCCGCAAGGCCCCGCCGGCGCCCAGGGCCCGGCGGGACCCGAAGGGCCGGCTGGCCCTCAGGGTGCAGCAGGACCCACCGGAGCCACCGGAGCGGCAGGCGTCAACGGCGCTACGGGCCCAGCTGGACCGACCGGCGCGACCGGCGCAGCTGGCCCCGCCGGCCCGCAGGGCACGACCGGCGCGACCGGCGCGCAGGGACCGGCAGGCCCGACGGGCCCGACCGGCGCGACTGGAGCGACCGGACCGCAGGGTGACGTCGGCCCGACCGGCGCTCAGGGCGACGTGGGCGACACCGGCCCGCAAGGCGTGAGCGGCGCGCAGGGACCCCAGGGCGATGCCGGCCCGACCGGTCCGCAAGGTCCTGTCGGCGACACCGGTCCTGCGGGCCCCGTGGGCGACGCTGGACCGCAAGGCCCGCAAGGCGTGACCGGCGCCACCGGCGCGACGGGAGCCAAAGGCGACAAGGGCGACCGCGGCTTCACCGGAGCCACCGGACCAAAGGGCGACCAGGGCGATGTTGGACCGCAGGGTCCGGCGGGTGCCGACGGCGCCGACGGGGTCGACGGCCTCGATGGCGCCGCAGGTGCCAACGGGTCTGATGGCCTCGATGGCCAAGACGGTCTCAACGGCCAGGACGGCGTGAACGGCTCCTCGGCGTGGGACCAGATCCCCGGCGGAACGACCGTGACCGGCAGCATCACCTACCAAGCGCTGCAGCCCGCAGCCGTTGGGGGCGTCGTGCTGCACCAGGTCGCACTGCCAGGCATTGCCGACACGCCCCTGACCAACGACGACGTGCACGTGATCAACACAGGCCAGCTCCCGACCGACGGTGATCCTGGACTCTGCGACGGCTCCCCGGCCGCGCCGACCGCGCCGCCCGGCATCGTGTGCATCTACATCACCGAGCCCGCTGGCGACGTCCTCTCGGTGGAAGGCATGAAGACCGCCTTCTTGGCTGACCAGGCCTTCGCCCTGGCCATCGACGTCGGCACTGATGGTGGCACGACTGCCGTGACCGGCTCCTGGGCCTACACCGCCCCGGGCAACGGCGACGCCTAGACCTGGGTGACCGCGTATTCGGGCGAGCTGCTTGCCCGAGTACGCGGCCCGCGGTTGAGCCGTCCGTCAGGCGCCGTCGCGCAGCTCGGCGAGGAGTCGCTGGTGCTTTTCCTGCTCCCAGCGCAGCCACGCGGAGTCGTCGGCGACCTCGTCGGGCCTGGAGGCGCCTTCCTGCAGCCACCCGTCGACTCGGCTCTGCAGCGCAGCGTCGTCGCGGAGGCGGCGGGCGAACGCCAGGTCGCCGAGGCCGAGCTCATGCTCCTCGATGAGCTCACGCAGCGTGCGCAGTCGCTGCAGCTCGGCCGGCCCATAGAGCCGGTAGCCCGAGGCCGACCGCTCGGGCTCGATGAGGCCGACGGTCTCGATGTAGCGCAGCATCCGCGCCGACCATCCGGTCGTCGCTGCTGCCTCATGGATCGTCAGTCCCTCCACCAGGAGAACGGTACCGACCGAGGAACCCGTGGGCGACCGCCACTGCGGCGGTCACCCACGGCCGGCCGTCCTACTTGGTGATGGTGATGGTCTTCGCGGAGGTGCCGGTGCCGGCGCGGCCGGAGTCCCCAGCCCACTGGGCGACGGCAACGTACTTGCCCTTCGACGCCCGCAAGGAGGCGGTGAAGCTGCCGCCACCGTTGGCGCCGACCTCAACGTAGGCGGACGTCCACGAGGCCGACCCGACCTTGCGCATCGCGACGTAGACCCGCTCGCCACCGAGACCGCCTGAGAGCTGCCCGGCGATGAGGACCTTGCCGCCGGTGCGGCGGAGCTTGGACTTGGTTGCCTTCAGCGACAGCTGCGTCGCGGCACCACGTGCGCCGCCGTTGGCCGTGGCGAAGATCGAATTCTCCGCCGGACCATTCCCCGTCGACAACACGAACGCCGTCTTGGGTCCGGCGGTCACGAGTGAGGAGACGAAGGTCCCGCTTGCGCCGACGACCTGCGGCTGCCAGGTCTTCCCGGCGTCCACCGTGTGCAGCACGACCGGCACCGGCCAACCGCCGCTCTGCACGCCCGTGAAGTATTCCGTCGCGCTCGCCGCCGTCAGGCCGGGGGCACCTTGGTCAGTTCGGGTGCCGATCGTCGAGATCTCGACCCACGTCCTGCCGGTGTCGGCCGTAGCGCGAAACACCCGACCTGCCGACGTGAGCAGCAGCCCCTTTCCCGGCAGCGGTTGCAGGTCGCTCGTGCGCGTGATGCCCTTCGGGAGCTTGACCGATCGCCACGTCTTCCCAGCGTCTGGCGACACGAGGGGATTGGTCTTGGCCTTGTTGGTCCAGACCACGACCCGGCCACCGCGGCTCTCTGCTCCGGCAGGCTTGAGCTTCGCGACGAGCTTGGCGGTCACCGGCGCGAACGCGCCCCCTGACGTTGCGCGCAGGATGCCGAACCCACCGAAGAGCAGCACCGTGTTGTCGTCCGGCGTGACGACCTGCGCAACCGCGCTCGGGGCCCCGGAACTCACGATCTTCCACGAGCGACCGTTGTCGGTGGTCTGCAGCAGTCGGTTTGCGCCCTGCAGCACGTACCCGCGCTCGGCAGAGCTGAAATCGGCGTCGATCACGGCGGCGGAGCTCAGCGTGGGGCGTGAGATCCATTTGCCGCCTTCCACGCGCGCGATGTTGCCAGCCGACCCGATGCCGACAGGTCCGCCGGGAGTCTCGTGGATGTGACTGATCGAGCTGGCCACACGATCCGTGGACAGCCGAGCGAAGTTCGCGCCCGCGTCGGTCGAGACGTACGTCACCCCGCCACGGCCAACCGCGACCAGGCGACCGGCGTCGACGAACCCCGCAGCGATCACGTCACGGTTGCCGAGGGTGACTTCGCGCATCGTGACGCCACCGTCATCAGACAGCAACAGCTTCGCGTCGGAGACGAAGGCGAGGCGATTGGCGTCGGTCCACGTCATACGCGTGGGATTCCCGACGCCGGAACCGGGCTGGAACGTCGCGCCGCCATCGGTCGAACGGACGAGGCGATCTTGGCCCCACGCAACCAGACTCGTCGGGCTGGTGAGCCGGACCTCCTCGAGCGGACCCCCCGCTTCGTGGATCGGCTGCCAGGTCTGTGCGCCGTCGGTCGTGCGGTAGAGCTTGCCGTTGCTGCTGGTGGCGTAGCCGACCTGCTCACTGAGGAACCGGATCGACGTCCCGCCGTCGACCGCCGACCGACTCGCGAACGTGTCGCCACCATTCGTCGTGGTGATCACGGCGCCACCGCTACGCAGGACGTAGCCGGTCGTTGGCGTGACGAAGTCAAACGACCGAAAGGCGCTCGACCCGCAGTCGGCTTCGTCGTCGCCGACCGGCAAGTGCTTGAAGGTCGCTCCGCCGTTGGTCGAGAGCCGGATCGAGCAGTTGGCCTCGTCGCCTGTGGCGATCGCGAGCGCGTCGGGTCCGATCAGGTCGATCGAGTTCGCCGTCGTGCTCGTGCCCGTGAAGAGCCCGGACCACGTGGTGCCCCCATCGTCGGTCCGCAGCGCGGTGCCACCGGCGCCGACGGCGTACCCCCGCGCTCCGGCGAACTGGATGTCGTTCAGGGTGTAGCCCTGCGGGGAGGGATCGCTCCACTCCCAGCCGGAGGTGCTCAGCGCGACTCCGGCGCTCGCGGTGCCGGGCAGTGCGCAGGACGCGGCGAGCGCACAAAGCGCAATGGCGCGGGGGCCGCGCAAGGTGGACAGTAGGGCAGTCATCGGGACTCTCAACTCGCTGGGTGGGTTGGTGTCCGCGTGTGTGGGGGGAACCACACGGGACGGCATTGCCTACCCAAGCACGCTGCGCGCTGGAAAGTTTCGCAACGTTTCGGTGCGA
>JAEMRF010000005.1:5881-15195 GCA_016463515.1 Solirubrobacteraceae bacterium
TGCCTACCCAAGCACGCTGCGCGCTGGAAAGTTTCGCAACGTTTCGGTGCGAGCGAACACAGTCGTGCCGGCACCCCAGCGGGACTCGTGCCGGTACCTATGCCTGCGCGCCGCCGCGGGCGGCGTGCGTCGGTTGGCTCGTTACGCGGAGAGCGCGCGCTTGAGCGCGTCGATGCCGGCGATCGGCGACGGGTCTTGCCCGCGGAGCACGGCGAGGTACACCGAGGCAAGGTCGCCGAGGAGCACGAGCGACAACAGCCGCTCGAGGGTGGTGCCGCTGCGTTGCCCCACGACGATCGTGGCCTGTGCTTGGTCGTCGATCAGGTCACGGGTGATGGCGATGCGCTGCGCCAGGCGCGGGTGCAGATCTGGATCGTCGAGGAAGACCGCTGCGAACGCGGCCGACTCGGCAGCGCGCTCCCACCCCATCAGCTCGTTGTGGTCGAGTTCGGGCAGGCTATGGGAGAACGCGTGAAGCTTGGCGTTCTCGTTGAACTGGCACTTCCAGCGGTAGGCGACGGCTGAGGTCGGGCCGGCGCCGTAGATCAGCGGGATCGTGCCCAGCAGCTGACGGGCCAGAGCCTTGGGTTCCGCGTCGCTCGGGGCGCCCGGCCCCCACTCGCCCACCAGCTGTTCGAGGTGAGCAGCAGCCACGTCGATCTCGATGGTGCGCCGCGGTGCCACGCCAGCGAGTGCAGCGACCTCCAGCGCGGCTACGAAGACGTAGCCGAGCGCGGCACGAGGCTGCAGGCCGCCGGCGATCGGGATCACGGGAACGCCGTCACGGCGCGCAAGTTCGCCGAGTTCGCCGCCGGTGGTGGCGACCACACGACGAGCCCCGATGACTCCGGCTGCCTCGTAACACGCGAGCGTCTCCTCGGTGCTGCCCGAGTACGAAGTGCACAGGACCGTCGAGTCGGCGGTGGTCCACGAGGGCAGTTCGTACCCGCGAGCCAGCGAAATCGGCCTCGAAGCGGTATCGCCGATGGCTTCCATCGCCAGGGCGCCACCGATCCCGGAACCGCCCATGCCGGCGATCACCAGACCGCCGGGAGATTCCCACGGGGTCAGCCCAGCCGATTCGACCTTCCAGGCAGCGTCGCGCAGCTGATCTGGCAGCGAGAGCACGTCGGCCAGCATCTCGCGCGGATCTGCGGCGCGGATCGTCGCCTGGTCGAGCGTGAGCTCGTCAGTGGGGCGAGACATCGCTGGCCTCCAGCTCGTGTTCGATCTTGGTCTCGTGCGGGATGATCGCGCCGGCCTCGACCACGGCACCTGGTCCGACGACCGCCAAGTGACCAACGACCACGTCGTCGCCGACCGTCGCGCCATGCCCGACGAGCGACCGGTACAGCTCGCTTCGCGCACCGATCTTCGCACCGGAAAGCACGACCGAGTCGCGGACTGCGGCGCCGTCGGCGATGGTGGCGCCGTCACCGATGACCGTGTTGGGACCGATCCTCACGCCTTGGCCGATCGTCACACCGTCGCCGATCCAGGTGGGGCTCGAGATCGTGCTGCCTTCGCCAAGGGCGACGCCGTCCGGGACGCGGACTCCGCCGTTGCCGAGTAGGCCGTACGTCTGTGTGGTGAGCGCGCCGGTGAGGACGTCACGGAGACCATCCAGGTAGCGCTCCGGCGTGCCGAGGTCCATGAAGTACGCGCCCCGGTGCGGGAAGCCGTAGAGGCCTTCACCGATGAGCTTGGGGAAGACCTCCCGCTCGATCGACACACTGATATCGGGCGCGATCAGGTCGACCACGGAACGCTCGAGCACGTAGGCGCCCGCCGAGATCAGATCGGTATCGATCTCTTCCGGCTTGGGCTTCTCGACAAAGCCGCGAACGACGTTGTCGTCCTGCAAGCGGACGAGACCAAACGCCGACGGGTCCAGCACGGGAACGAGCCCGAGGGTGCCGGAGGCGCCGGTGGACTCGTGCGCAGCGATCTGGGCCGACAGATCCAGATCGGTGAGGACGTCGCCGTTGAGCATCACGAACCGCTCGTGCAGATGGTCCTCGGCAAACTTCAGCGCGCCGGCCGTGCCGCGAGGCTCGGGTTCGGTGAGGTAGGTGAGCGAGATGCCGTGCACCACACCCTCACCAAGGTGCTCCTTGAGCACGTCGGCTTTGAAACCGCAGCACAGCACCGCTTCCGTGATCCCGTGGCCCGCGAGCCAATCCAGCATGTGGGCCAAGAAGGGACGGTCGACCACGTCGAGGACCGGCTTGGGCAGCTGCGAGGTGAGCGGCCGGAGACGGGTGCCCTGACCGCCGACCAAGATGACGGCCTGCGTGACCACGGGTTCGGTCAGACGGCCTGTGGCGTCGGGCTCGCCTGCGGGCTGGGTTGCGGCGCGAGTCCGCGGCCGACGCCCTCGTAGGTGAGACCAGCTTCGATGGCTGCGGCCGGGCTCATCAGGTTGCGCCCGTCGACGAAGAGGGTGCCTCGCATCGCTGCGGCGACCTGCACCAGGTCGAGCGTCTTGAACTCGGGCCACTCGGTCACGAGCACGACGGCGTCGGCGCCGGCGATCGCGGCGTCCGCAGAGTCCACGATCTCCACGCCCTTGAGCAGCTTGCCAGCCTCTTCCGCAGCAATCGGGTCATACCCGACGACGTCGGCGCCGTCTGCGATCAACCTGGCCGAGAGCACCAGTGACGATGCCTCGCGCATGTCGTCGGTCTCGGGCTTGAATGCCAGACCCAGCAGGGCGACACGCTTGCCGACCAGGCTGCCCAAGTGCTTCTGCAGCTTCTGGATCACGCGCCGCTTCTGCAGCTCGTTGACCTCGATCACCGCGTTCAGCAGCTGGAAGTGGTACCCCGAGTTGCCAGCGAGCTGCTTGAGCGCCGAGACATCCTTGGGGAAGCACGAGCCACCAAAGCCGATGCCGGCCTGAAGGAACTTGGGTCCGATGCGGTCATCAAGACCCATGCCCTTGGCGACCTCGACCACATCGGCGCCGGTCTCCTCGCACACGTTGGCGATCTCGTTGATGAACGAGATCTTGGTGGCCAGGAACGCGTTGGAGGCGAGCTTGACCATCTCGGCCGACTTGATGTCGGTGCGGACCAGCTCACCACGCATCTTGCCGCCATGCTCAGCCGACAGAACGGGGCGATACAGCTCGGTGACGGCGTCGCCGGCCCAGCCGCCTTCATCACCGATCACCACACGGTCGGGATCCAGGAAGTCGGCGATCGCCGTGCCTTCCTTCAAGAACTCCGGGCACGACACGTAACGGAAGCCGCCCTTGCCCTGCTCGTCGAAGATCCGCTTGATCGCCTCGCCGGTGCCCACCGGGACGGTCGACTTCATCACCAGCGCGTGCTCGTCGGACGGCGGCATCGCACCGACCACCGCGTGCACGGCCGAGAGATCAGCATCGCCGGAATAGGTCGGCGGAGTGCCGACCGCGACGAAGAGCAACCGCGCACGATCCAGCGCCTCGCTCAGATCCGTCGTGAAGTGCAAGCGCTCGCGGTTCTTCTCGACGAGTTCGGCCAAGCCGGGCTCGTAGATCGGGATTTCACCGGCCTTCAAACGCTCGATCTTCCCAGCATCGATGTCGACACAGACGACCTCGCTGCCCAGTTCGGCAAAGCCGACGGCCGTCACAAGGCCGACGTAACCAGTGCCGATAACGCCAATCGGTTCCCGAACAGACATGGCCGGGGAGCCTACCGAGGTCACGCGGTCGCTGTCGCCCACGCGGTCACAGAAGGGACGACTGTTGAACGGCTCTCAGCAGGGTCTTTGGGTCCGTTACCCCGGAACCCGGCGCAGATTCGAGGCGATGTCGAGCATTTGCGCGTTGGTCAGGCGATTGGAGACCGTGTTGCTCACCCAGTAGACGCCCTTCGGAGTCCGCCATGCGATGAGGCGGTAGCGGCCGCCCGGAGCACCGTAGAGCTCCAGCTTGCGACCGTTGCGCTCCACGGAGCGATGCTGCTCGTCGAGGATCGGCGGCCGCCGCCACGTGGTGCCCTGCACGCCGTAGTACTGGCCGTTCTCGCCGTAGTACAGCGAGATGCGGAACGACGGGTAGCGCTTCTTGGTCCGCGAGACGATGTCGTACGCGCGGACGCCGTCGGTGGAGGTGTAGCCACCCTGCGCCAGCCGCACGCTGGGGAAGTACAACGGGAGTTTGCCTCCCGCCAGATCGAACGAGGCCTTGGCGAGCTCCGGCTTGCCGACTTCGCTCGGCACCCGGATCAGGCCCTTCGCCAGGCCGCGCTTCTTGACGGCCTTCTTGGTCGTCTTCTTCCGCACCGTCTCGACCTCGGTGGAGTCGGCAGAGGCCCCGCGCGCTGCGCGCAGCTGCGTGAACTCGCGGCGCATCGTGGCGAGGTTCTTGTCGCTGATGGTCACGAACGTGTCCGACGGGTCCAGGCTGGTATCGCCGCGGAACTTCACGTTGCGGACGGGCTGCTCGGCGGAGTTGAGTGCCAGCTTGAGCAGGCTCAGGATCGCCGTGGAGCTCGTGATGTCGGTCTGGCTGTAGGTCGCGAAGATCCGGATCAGTGTCTTGCGGTCGTTGACGATCTGGGATGCCGCGATCTGGGACTTGGCTGACCGCAGGAACTCCTGCTGGCGCGCGCCGCGCACGAAGTCGGAGTCCAGGTGGCGGTAGCGCACCCAGTCCAGGGAGTCCTGGCCGCAGAGCAGCTGGTAGCCGGACTTCACGTCGATCGTCGCGTAGCGGTCGCCACCCTGGCTGTTGTCGTTGAAGTAGGTGCGGTCGATGTCTTGGTACAGGCAGCCGAGCCGGTTGACGGCCCGCTGGAAGGCGCCGAAGTTGATGATCACCACGTGGTGGATCGGCACGTCCAGCAGCTTGCGAACCGAGCGGATCGAGTAGTTCGGGCCGCCGTCGGAGAACGCCTCATTGATCTTTGCGGTGCGAAAGCCGCCGCCCTTGGTCGGAATCTGGGCTTTGGTGTCACGCGGGATCGACATGACGGCCGTCGCACCCTGCTCGGGATCCAGGCGCACGAGCATCAGCGTGTCCGAGAGGGCGGCTTCGCGGTAGCCGTCCACGGCCTTCTTGCTGCGCTTGTCGGAGCCGATCAGCAGCAGCGTCTGCGGCTTGCCCGGCGGCACGTCGTCCAAGGCGCCCTTGGCTTCGGTGTCCAGGGCAGTGCCGAACTCCTCGATCGTGTCCGAGACGCCCTCGAGCTGGAGCAGCGCGGCCGACGCCGACGCAACACCGGCCAGGAGCACGATGACGAAGAACGCCCCGATGTACTGGGGCCACTGACGCTTGGTCGGCTGCACGAACGCGCGATTCTAGGGGAGCGACCGGCAGCGACGGCCCGCTCCGGCGCGCCGACTTATCCTGGGACGCGCCTCAGGCTCGCCGCAATGTCGAGCATCTGGCTGTTGGTGAGGGCCAGCGAAAGCGAATTGCTCACCCAGTAGGCGCCCGACGGCGTGACCCACGCGACGGTGCGAATGCGGGAGCCGGCGCGGTAGACCTGCAGCTTGCGACCCCGACGCTCGACCGTGTCATGCGCAGTGCGCAGGATTGGCGCGTCCTTCCACGTCGTGCCCTGCACGCCGTAGTACTGCCCGAAGTACTTGCCCTCGCCAGCGGAGTAGGTGAGGCGGAACGCTGGGTAGCGGCGCTTGGAGAATCGGGTGGGTCGGATGTCGTAGGCGCGGACGGGGTCACGCTGGGCATAGCCGCCGACCGCGAGCCGCACCGAGGGGTAGTACACGGGCAGCTTGCCGGCCGCGAGCTTGAACGACGCCTCGGTGAGTTCGGGCTTGGTCGTCTCGGACGCGACCTTCGTCAGACCGGTCGCGAGCGCACCCGACTGCTTCGTGGTCTTGGACGAGGTCTTGCCTTTGCTCTGGGCCTTGGGCGATGTGGTCGGCCCACGTGAGCCCTCGAGCCGCTGAAACTCGCGCCTCATGATCGCCAGGTCGGTCTGTGAGACCGCCAGGTTGGAGGTTCCAGGCTGGTCGGAGGCGCGGAACCGGACGGAGCTGAAGTCGTGTTTGCCCGCCTCGACGGCGAGTTTCATCAGGGTGAGCAACTCGGTGCCCTTCGTGATGTCGGTCCGGGTGTAGCGGCGGAAGATCTTCACGAGGTCGTTGCCGCTGGAGAGCAGGCGCGAGAAGGCGACCTGCGCTTTGGCGGAACGCAGGAACTCCTGCTGGCGCGCGCCGCGCACGAGGTCGTTGTCGGTGTGGCGGAAGCGCACCCAGTCGAGGGTGTCTCCGCCGCAGACCAGCTGGTACCCGGACCGCACGTTGATCGCGGCGTAGTTCGTGCCGGTCGAGTTGTCGTTGAAGTAGGAGCGGTCGATGTCCTGGTGCAGGCACCCCAGCTCGTTGACCGAGCGCTGGAATGCTTCGAAGTCGATCTCGACGACGTGGTTGATGTCGATACCAAGGAGGCCCTTTACCGTCTTGACGGTCAACGGCGACCCACCGAGCGTGAACGCTTCGTTGATCTTGCGCGGGCCGTAGCCGGGAACGTCTGCCTCGGTATCGCGCGGGATCGACATCACCGCGGCACCCCGATCGGCATCCAGGTGCGCGAGCATCATGGTGTCGGAGTGGGCGCCGAAGTCGCCGTCGACCGACTTCTTGCTGCGGCCGTCGGAGCCGATGAGCAGGAGCGTCTGCGGCTCTCCGGGCTCAACGGGGTCGAGCGGGCCTGGGGGCAGCGGCTCGGGCGTGTCACCGCCACCCTCCGTGCCCTGATCGCATCCGATGACCAAGCAGTCACCGAACCGGATGGCGGCGAAGGCCGTGCTGGCCCCCATCAGGAGCACCACGAGGGCAAGCGCCCCGACGTAGCGGGGCCAGTATCGGCGAGGCGTCGACACGAAGCGGCGACCTTACGCGGCCGGGCCCGCCCGCGGCGCCGGTTGCCCAGCGCCCGAGCGCAGCACGGGGGTCCGATAGGGTCCGGCGCCCGGGTTCCCGACTCCGCCCAGAACGCCCGCGGCTTTCGGTCCGCGGCGCCCACTGCCCTTGCGCTGATGGTCTTCAGCTCCCCGACGTTCCTCTTCCTCTTCCTGCCAGCGGTCCTGCTGGCGACGTGGCTCTCACCGACGCCGCTGCGCCGGTTCGTGCTGCTCGGCGCAAGCCTCGTGTTCTACGCGTGGGGCGTGCAGGAGTTCGTGTTCGTGGTGATCGCCTCGACGCTCTTCGACTGGGCGCTGGCGCGCGGCATCGCGCGACGCCACCGCGGCGACCCCGGCCACGAGACGGCCGTTCCCGACGAGGGCGACGAACCGCATGTGCCGACGGCCCAGACGGTCGACCGCTGGCGGCATGACCCGGTCGCAAAGATCTGTCTACTGGTCGGGCTCTTCCAGAACCTCAGCCTGCTCGCCTACTTCAAGTACGGCGGGTTCGCGTCCGAGCAGGCCGAGCGCCTTGCCGACGTCTTGGGTCTCAGCAGCCCGGGCACCATTGCCGTGGCGCTGCCGATCGGCATCTCGTTCTTCACGTTCGAAAAGATCTCCTACCTCGTCGACGTGTGGCGCGGCGACGTGGAAGCGCGGCGCGACCCTCTCGACGTCTTGCTGTTCGTCGCGCTCTTCCCGCGGGCAATCGCCGGCCCGATCGTGCGCCTGCGCGAGATCGCACCCGACCTGCGGCGTCCCAAACCAACCGTCGACCTGGCGTCCGCCGGGGCGCTGCGGTTCACGCAGGGTCTGGCCAAGAAGGTGCTCATCGCCGACCAGATCGCGCCGATCGCGGACGCGTGTTTTGCGTCGGCCGGCGACGGATCGCTGACGATGGGCGCGGCCTGGCTCGGCGCCCTGGCGTATGCGCTGCAGCTGTACTTCGATTTCTCGGGCTACAGCGACATGGCCATCGGCATCGGCATGATGCTCGGCTTCCGGCTGCCGGAGAACTTCAACCGGCCCTACTCGGCCTACTCCGTCACCGACTTCTGGCGCCGCTGGCACATGACGCTCTCGCGGTGGTTCCGCGACTACGTGTACATCCCCCTCGGTGGCAACCGCGGGAGTGAGCGCGCGACCGAGCGCAACCTCATCATCGTGTTCGCACTGACGGGCCTGTGGCACGGCGCGGCGTGGGCCTTCGTGCTGTGGGGGCTGTACCACGGCGCCTGGCTGCTGCTGGAGCGGCGCATGGGTTGGCGCGCAGTCGACGGACCCCCGCGGTGGCCGGTGGCCCGGCGCGCGGTGCTGCTGATCATCGTCATCCTGGGCTGGGTGCTGTTCCGCGCCGAGTCGCTCGATCTGGCCGCGGACTACTACCGCGCCATGGTCGAGCCCACCTTCGGGCTGGCCGAGCCGATCAGGCTGGTCATCACCAACCAAGCGATCGCAGCGATGCTGCTCGGCACGCTCGTGTGTTTCCTGCCGCGGGATCGCAGCGCGGGTTGGCTTCTCACCGAAGAGCCCGGTCGGACGGCACTCGTCGCACGCACCCTGCTCATCGCGCTCGTGTTGCCCGCGTCGCTGGCGGCCGCGTTCTCCAGCAGCTTCTCCCCGTTCCTGTACTTCCAGTTCTGATGCGCCCTTCGCCTGCCGTCCTCCCTGTCGCCTGCCTGACCGTTCTGCTGTGCGCGCCGGGCGTCGCCTGGGTCGCGGGGGTCCGGCAGCCCGAGCTCGAGGCGCGGCCGAAGGCGGAGTTCCCGGCGATCAACCGTTCGTCGCTGCCGAATCCGCTGACCTACACGCGACTGGAAACTGCGTTCCTGGACCGCTTCCCGCTGCGTGAGTACGCCCTCGAAGCTCGCGGGCGGGCAGGACTCGAGCTCTTCCGGGACAGCCCGAATCCAGATGTCCTTCTCGGTCGCGACGGCGTGCTGTTCTACTCCAAGGAGCTGCGTGCGTGCACGGAGGCCGACGGCATTCCTGGTCCCGATCCAGCCGACGGCGGCGAGATCATGGCTCGCACCCTCGTGGCGTCGGGGCGGCGCACCACGGTCGTGCTGGCGGGCTCCAAGATCGTTGCCCAGCGCGAACTGCTGCGGGATCCCCGCACGAAGGACGTCGACTGCGTGGCCGCGATCGAGCGAAGCATTCGTGAGCGCCTGGCGGCGACTCCTGGCGGCCTGGACCTCGAGCCACAGTTTGCCGCCGAGCGTCGCGAGCGTGGCCCCGTGTTCCTCAAGTACGACACCCACTGGAATGGCGCGGGCCAGCTGCTCTTCGCACGAGCGGTCTTGGACGGGATCCGCCCCGGCCTGAGCGATGAGGTCGGCCTGCGCTCTGCCGAGCCCATCCGCTGGCTCGGCGATCTCGGCCAGCTCTCCGGTGTGCGCCTGAGCGAATCGCTGCGACCGGTCGAGGCGGTCCGCCCACCCGCCAAGC
>JAEMRF010000005.1:15295-34996 GCA_016463515.1 Solirubrobacteraceae bacterium
GTGCGCCTGAGCGAATCGCTGCGACCGGTCGAGGCGGTCCGCCCACCCGCCAAGCCGTTCGCGCCCGGCGAAGTGCTGTTGATCGGTGATTCGCAGATGGAACGCTCGATCCTGGACGACTACCCAGGCGGGGCAGGCTCGGTGCGGTCCGTCGCCTTGCCGAACTCCGAGCACTGCACGTGGCCCGACTATGAGGCCGGGATCTGCGACGCCAAACTGGCTGCGGCCTCGACGGTGGTGATCGAGCGCGTAGGACGCAACGCGCGCGAGATCGGCACCGGCTGTTGGCGAGCCGTCACCGTCGCGGCCGAGCCGCTGCGGGGGCGCAAGACCCCTTGGGTACTTTCGGACGGTTCGCGCGTACGCGGGCGGCTTGCGGTCAACGGTTCAGTCTCCGTGTCGTTTGCTCCGCCGAGCGGCGACGTGAGCGCGGTCCCGCGACTCATGCGTCTGCCCATTCTTCAGTTGCCGGCGCCTGTGGGTGGCAAACCGAGCACCGTCTCGCTCGGGCAGCAACACCGGGTAGGCGGCGAGGTGCCTTGCGCGACGCCGACGCAAGAGGCCACGGGCAGGTCCTTGATCTTTCCGATCCCGGCGAACCGCCGTGCAGCCGATCTTCAGGTCGTGCTGCAGGCACCGGCAGGCACGGTGCTCGGAGCGCCGGAGGAACTCATCCTCGACGGCAAGCCCCTGCGCTAGGCCGCAGGGGCAGAACGACAACGAGCCGCGAGGTCCTCAGACCCCGCGGCTCGATGCGCGCGATTTCGTTAGGCCGCGGAGGCCGTGCCGACGACGTCGAGGAACGCGGTGTACCGGCGCACGCTGCGCGCCGCACGACGGTGTTCCTCGGTGCCCTCGTCAGAGGACTGCTCGAGCGCCCGGGCAGCGTCGAGCGCGGTTTGGAAGGCGGCAGCATCGGCGTCTTTGACGTCGATGGCTTCCTCGACGAGCACGAGGACGCGCTCGTCGCTGACCTGCACGTAGCCCTCGCCCTGCACGAAGCTCTTGTGCTCGCCGCCGGGCAGCGTGATGCGCAGCTCCGTCGGGGCCAAGAGCGCGAGCAGCGGCTGGTGACGGGCGTAGATGCCGATCGAGCCGGTCTCCGTGCGGGAGGAGATGAACTCTGCCTCGCCGGAGAAGACGAGACCCTCAGGGGTGAGGATCTCCAGGGTGTAGGGCGTGTGGGCCATTACTGCTTGTTCGCCGCCTCGATGACCTGCTCGATGGAGCCCTTCAGGAAGAAGGCCGACTCCGGCAGGTCGTCGTGCTTGCCCTCGATGAGCTCCTTGAAGGAGCGCACGGTCTCGGCGATCGGCACGTACTCACCGGGAGTACCGGTGAAGATCTCGGCGACCGAGAACGGCTGCGAGAGGAAGCGCTCGACCTTGCGTGCACGCTGGACGAGGATGCGGTCCTCCTCCGAGAGCTCGTCGATGCCGAGGATGGCGATGATGTCCTGGAGCTCCTTGTAGCGCTGCAGGATCTCCTTGACGCGCTGGGCGACCTCGTAGTGCTCCTGGCCGACGATGTCCGGCTTGAGGATCGTGGAGGTCGAGTCGAGCGGGTCGACGGCCGGGTAGATGCCCTTCTCCGAGATGGAGCGCGACAGCACCGTCTGGGCACCGAGGTGTGCGAACACCGAGGCCGGAGCCGGGTCGGTGAGGTCGTCGGCCGGCACGTAGATGGCCTGCACCGAGGTGACCGAGCCCTGGCGGGTCGAGGTGATCCGCTCCTGGAGCTGACCCATCTCGGACTCGAGGGTCGGCTGGTAGCCCACCTGCGACGGCATGCGGCCCAGAAGTGCGGACACCTCGGAGCCGGCCTGCACGAACCGGAAGATGTTGTCGACGAACAGGAGCACGTCCTGGCCGCCTTCCTCACGGAAGTACTCGGCCATGGTGAGGCCGGTCAGAGCGACGCGCATGCGGGCTCCGGGCGGCTCGTTCATCTGGCCGAACACGAGCATCGTCTTGTCGATGACGCCCGATTCCTTCATCTCGAGGTAAAGGTCGGTGCCTTCACGGGAGCGCTCGCCCACACCGCAGAAGGCCGAGAGGCCGCCGTGCTCGGTCGCGAGGTTGTTGATGAGCTCCTGGATGAGCACGGTCTTGCCCACGCCGGCGCCGCCGAACAGGCCGACCTTGCCGCCCTTGGAGTAGGGAGCCAGGAGGTCGATGACCTTGATGCCGGTCTCGAACATCTCCGTGGTCGGCGTGAGGTCTTCGACCTTCGGCGCCGGGCGGTGGATGCCCCAGCGGGCTTCGCCGACGACCTGCTCGCCACCGTCGATGGTCTCGCCAAGGACGTTGAAGATGCGGCCGAGCGTGGCCTTGCCGACGGGCACGGTGATCGGCTCGCCGAGGTCGCGGACTTCGACGCCACGGGCCAGGCCGTCGGTCGAGTCCATGGCCACGGTGCGGACCTTGTTGTCGCCCAGGTGCTGCTGCACCTCGAGCACAAGGCGACCCTCGCCGAGGGTGACCTCGAGGGCGTTGTTGATCTCGGGCAGCTTGTCCGGGAAGACCGCCTCGACGACGACGCCCTGGATCTGCTCGATCCGCCCGATGTTCTTGGTAGCGGTTGAAGCTTCCATGAGTCCTCTGATTCGTAGTCGTCGCCTAGATCGCTTCCGCGCCGGCGACGACCTCCATGATCTCTTGGGTGATCTCAGCCTGGCGTGCTCGGTTCATTTCGAGCGTGAGGCTGGTGATGAGTTCACCGGCGTTGTCAGATGCGTTGCGCATGGCCGTCATGCGCGCGCCGTGCTCGGAAGCAGCGGAGTCCAGCAGCGATCGGTAGATCGCAATCTCCACGTAGTCCGGGATGAGGCGCTCTAGGATGTCCTGCGGGTCCGGCTCGTACTCGACCAGCGCGTGATGGCCCTTCGGGCCGTCCGCGGCAAGCGCCGCAGCCACGGGGTCTTCCTGCAGCGGCAGCAGGGTCGTCTGCGTCACGTCCTGCGTGAGCGCGGAGACGAAGTGGTTGAAGAGCACCTCGACCTGGTCGACCTTGCCGTCCAGGTACGCGGCCATCAGCGTCTCCGCGACCTCGCGAGCGTTGGCGTACTTCGGCGCGTCGGTGAAGCCCGTGAAGGACGCCTCGGGGGTACGACCCCGGAACGTCATCGCGGACACACCACGGCGACCGGTCGCGTAGATCACGACCTTGCGCCCCTGCGCCTCGTGCTCCTGCGCGAGCTTCATCGCTGCGCGCACGATCTGCGAGTTGAAGGCGCCGGCAAGACCACGGTCACCCGTGACCAACAGGATGCCGACGGTGTTGACCTCGTCGCGGCCCTGCAGCAGCGGGAAGGCCCGCCGCTCGGACTCCGTGGCAGCCATCGCGGCCTGCCGGGTCATGTCGCTGATGGCGTCCGCGTACGGGCGGAGGATGCCCACGGCCTCCTCCGCCTTACGGAGACGTGCCGCAGCGACCATCTCCATGGCACGCGTGATCTTCTTGATGTTGCCGATCGACGCGATGCGCTGCTTTACGTCGCGCTGGCTCACGCCGTGGTCGCCTCCTGAGCGGCGGCACCGGCGGCGACGACCTGCGACGTATCGCCGCCGTCCTCGATCGGATCACCGTGCTCGTCGTAGGCGTAGCCGAAGTCGTCGGCGTAGCCCTTGATCAGCTTCTCGAGGGTCTCAACGGTGTCGTCGGACCAGTCGCCGCCGTTGATCTTCTCCAGCAGGCCCGGGTTCTGGGCGTGCAGGCTGCGGATCAGGCCAGCGTGGAAGGTCTCGACCTGGTCGACCGTGATGCGGTCGACGTAGCCGTTGGTGGCCGCGAAGATCTGTGCGGTCTGGTCGGCGACGGGGAGCGGCGAGCGCTCGCCCTGGTTCAGCGTCTTCACCAGACGCTCACCACGAGCCAGCGTGCGGCGCGTGTCGGCGTCGAGGTCGGAGCCGAACTGCGCGAACGCCTCGAGGTCGCGGTACTGCGACAGCTCGCCCTTGATCTTGCCGGCGACCTTCTTGATCGGCTTGGTCTGCGCGGCGGAACCAACGCGAGACACCGAGATGCCGACGTTGATGGCCGGGCGGACGCCCGAGTTGAAGAGCTTCGGCTCGAGGAAGATCTGGCCGTCGGTGATGGAGATGACGTTGGTCGGAATGTAGGCCGACACGTCGCCTGCCTGCGTCTCAATGATCGGCAGCGCCGTCATCGAGCCGCCGCCGAGGGCGTCGCTGAGCTTCACTGCGCGCTCGAGCAGGCGTGAGTGCAGGTAGAACACGTCGCCCGGGTATGCCTCGCGGCCCGGCGGGCGGCGCAGCAGGAGCGACATCTGGCGGTACGCGAAGGCGTGACGCGTGAGGTCGTCGTAGACGCAGAGGGTGTGGCCACCCTTGTAGACGAAGTACTCGGCAAATGCCGCGCCCGCGTAGGGGGCGATGTACTTGATCGGAGCTGCTTCTTCGGCGCCGGCGGCGACGATGATGGTGTTCTGCAGCGCGCCAGCCTCTTCGAGCTGCTGCGCGATGTTCACCACGGTGGCCATGCGCTGACCGATCGCAACGTAGACGGAGATGACGCCCGCGTCCTTGTTGTTGATGATCGTGTCGATCGCGACCGAGGTCTTGCCGGTCTGACGGTCGCCGATGATCAACTCGCGCTGACCGCGGCCGATCGGGATCATGGCGTCGATTGCCTTGATGCCGGTCTGGAGGGGTTCCTCCACCGGCTGGCGCTCGATGATGCCGGGAGCCTTGAACTCCAGCGGGCGCGTGCCGTCGGCGACGATGTCGCCCTTGCCGTCGATCGGGTTACCGAGCGGGTCGACGATACGGCCGAGGAAGCCCTCGCCCACGGGGATGTCGAGGAGCTGACCGGTCCGCTTGACCGTGTCGCCCTCGACAACCTTCTGCCACGGGCCGAAGAGCACGGCGCCGACGTTGTCGGACTCGAGGTTGAGGGCCAGCGCGGTCACACCGTGCGGGAGCTCAAGCATCTCGAACGACATGCAGTTCTCGATGCCGTGGATGCGGGCGATGCCGTCGGCGACGGACAGGACGGTGCCGACCTCGGTCAGCTCGGCCGAGCCGGCGTCGAGCCCTTCGATACGGCTTCTGAGGATCGAGGTGATCTCGTCAGGCTTGATCTGCATGATCGGGAGAAGTCTCCTGTTTACAGCTGGCTACGCGCCGGTGGCGACCTGGCGACGCAGGCGCTCCAGCCGAGTACGGATAGAGGCGTCGAGAATCTGGTTCCCGACGCGAAGGACGAGGCCACCGATGATCTCGGGGTCGACCACGGCATTCAGACGGATCTTGCGGCCCGTCTGCGTGCCGATGCGGTCGCCGAGGGATTCGGCGGTGGCGGGGTCGAGCGGAATCGCCGAGGTGATCTCCACGGGGAGCAGTCCCTCGTGGTCCTCGGTGATCCGGTCGAAGATGGTGCGCATGCGCAGCACCGCAGGCATGCGGTGCTTCTCGATCAGTAGCTCGAGGAAGTTCTGCAGGGTGGGGTCGACACCTTCGACCGCCCGATGCAGACCCTCGGTCTTCTCCTTCGTCGAGAAGTACGGGGAGAAGAAGAACACCTGCAGCTCGCGGTTCTTTGCGAGCTCGTCGGCGAACTGCCCGAGATGCTCACGGATGACCGCGATGTTGTTCTGCTTTTGCGCGACCTCGTAGAGCGAGCGCGCGTAGACCTCGGCAAGCGCTTCCATGGCTTAGCCCGCCCGCTCGCCGAGGCTCGAGAAGTCCAGCTCAGCCAGCGCCTCGTCGACCAGACGCTGCTGGTCGTCGCCCGTGAGGGAGCGCTTGGTGATCTTCTCGGTGGCCGTGACCGTGAGGTCAGCGACTTCGCGGCGAAGATCGCCGATGGCCTTCTGGGTGGCCTGCTCGATGTCGCGCTTGGCGGCGTCGAGCTGGTTCTCGCGCTCTTCCTTGGCCTTCACCAGGGAAGAAGCAAGCTCAGCATCGCTGGTCTGCTTGGCACGGGAGACGATCTCCTCGGCCTCCACGCGCGCCTCTTTCAGGCGAGCGCGGTAGTCGAGGAGGATCTGATCCGCCTCGGCCTTGGTCGCGTCGGCGTGCTCGATCGCTTCTTCGATCGCACGCTGGCGGATGTCGAGTGCCTCCGCGATCCGCGGGAAGGCGAGCTTGCGCAGGATCAGGAGCGAGACGCCGAACGCGATCAGCGTCCAGATCATCAGGCCGAGATCCGGCGTGACGAGGAAGTTCCCGCCCTCTTCTGCGGCGCCCTCGGCCGCGAGGACCAAGGGCGTGGTGAGCGTTGCGATCTCCATAGGCCTAGAGGAAGAAGGCGATGAGGCCGAAGATGAAGGCGTAGAACACGATCGCCTCGGTGAGGGCGAAGCCCAGCCACTGAATCGAGGTGATCTCGTCCTTCATCTCGGGCTGGCGAGTCACGGACTCGATGACCTTGCCGAAGATGAAGCCGACGCCGATGCCCGGGCCGATGGTGCCGAGGCCGGCGCCGATGCCGAGGGCGATTGCACGGCCAGCGGTTTCGCCGTAGGCCTGTGCGACCTCGACGGAGACCTCGGCTTGCGCGACGAGGGAAGTGATGGTGGTCAGATCCACGGGGTAGCTCCTAGGTGCCTGAGAGAGGGTCAGTGGTGGTCGGAGACGGCTTCGCCGAGGTAAATCGAAGCGAGCGTCGCGAAGATGAAGGCCTGGAGCGTTGCGACCAGGCCGATCTCGAAGAGGAAGAAGACGATGGCGATCGGCACGGTGATGATGTTCAGGGCCGCGAGACCGAGAATCACCGCGAGGCCGCCACCCATGAAGAGGATCAGCAGGTGGCCGGCAAGGATGTTCGCGAAGAGTCGGACGGAGAGCGAGACCACGCGCACGAACTGCGAGATGATCTCGACCGGCACGATCAGGAGGAGCAGCGGGCCACTCGAGCCTGCCGGGATCCAACCCTTGACGTAGCCGACGGGGCCCTTGGCCTTGATGCCCACCACGTGGTAGCTGATCCACACGACGAGCGTGAGGGCGAGCGGCACGGAGATGTTGGCCGTGGCGGCGTAGAGCGCGAACGAGGGGATCTCGAGACCAAACACGTTCACGGGGTGCAGCGTGTTGTGGGGCAGCGGGATGTAGCCGATCATGTTCGAGAACCAGATGAAGAGGAACATCGTCCCGATGAAGGGGAACCACTTCTTGGACATCGCCGCGTCCATGTTGGTCTCGGTGATGTCGCGACGCATCACTTGGTAGAGCGACTCGACGGCGGTCTGCACCTTGTTCGGGCGGTCGGCCATGCGCTTGGCGACATAGACCATGGTGCCCGTGGTGAGTGCAGCTGCCGCGAAGAGGTAGGCGACGGCCTTGGTGATCGACATGTCGATCCCGAGAATCGTGAGCTTGATCCACGGCTCGAGGCGGAATTCGTCGACCGGCTTGAACTCTTCGTTCTTGCCCTCGGAGCCGAACAGCGCGTAGAACAGGCCGATCAACGCGAAAAAGATCGCGGCGAACAGCAGGATCTTGACCGATTTCTTCATGAAGCGGGGCTCGCCTGGTGCGTCGGTCGTGAGATGAGCTTCACGACGAAGGAACTGGTGAAGAGGACGACGCAGAGCAGCGCGGCCGACAGGCCGGTCTCGTCGTTCGTCAGGAGACCGACGGTGATGAGAATCAGGCCCATCATCCAGCCGCGACCGATCATCGACCCTGCTGCGATCCCGGCGAACTTGCCGGGGTTGCTGGTGCCGATGTCGCGGGCCTTGCGGTCGGTCCACTCCCCGATCGCTCGCCACGCGATCCAGATCACGGCGGCAGTCAGCCAACCGAGCATCGGGAAACCGGCCACCAGAAAGACGGGCAGTGCCACGCCAAGGAGGAGCAGGTCGAGGTTGCGAAGGAGAGCGGTCACAGGGGACTCAAGGTTGCGGGCAGGAGTTCGGTCCTACCCAGCGACGTGCACCACAGTACAGAACCCGAGCGAGCTAGTGACAACTTGTGACAATTGGAACCAGAGCCCGTAACAATCGTGCTTTTCGGCACGCTACGGGGGCGTCGCTACGGGCCCTGAGTCCTGGGGCCTCAGCCGTCTGAAGTCGGCGAGATCGCTACTCGTCGAGCGGAACGAAATCCCGCTTACGCGCACCGCAGACCGGGCAGACCCAGTTGTCGGGGATGGCGTCGAACGGCGTGCCGGGGTCGACGCCGCCATCGGGATCCCCTTCCTCGGGGTCGTAGATCATCCCGCAGGGCTCGCAGATCCACTTCTGAGTCAGGGGGTCGCTCATGGCGAGGACTGTACTGGCGCGATCCGGTCCGCTGCTGGCTGCCGGTACGGAGCCGTTCCGTCAGGACGAGGGCTCGTCGCCACGTCCCCGTGGCGCGGGCCCTCCGAGGCGCACCCGCAGCCAGCGTTCACCGCGCTCGAACTTCAGGATCTCCAAGACGTAGATCACGTAGATCGAAGCCGCGAGCGTCGCGGCGAGGAGTCCGCCAAGGATCCAGGCGCCCGGACTGATCAGGCGCCCCTGGTTGTCGACGACTTCCAAGAAGCGGCTCGCCACCGCGAGCGTGGCCAGGACGCATGTCCACGCGTAGAGCACGAGTACCGCGCGGCGCGTCGAGAACCCGACGCGGTCGAGCCGGTGGTGGAAGTGCTCCCGGTCGGCGCCATACACCGGCTGGTGGTACTTGAGTCGCTTGAGCACGACGAACGCCGTATCCAGCACCGGAACGGCGAGGATGATGAACGGGAACCCCAGGGCAAATACCGCCTGGGTCTTGACGGCACCCATGACCGCCGCGCAGCCGAGCAACAGTCCGAGCAAGTTGGCGCCGGCGTCGCCCATGTAGACCGACGCTGGGTGAAAGTTGAAGATCAGGAACCCCAGCGCGGCGCCGGCAGTGATCGCGCTGAGCGTGGCGCCCTCGACTCGGCCGAGGTCAAACGCCACGATCGTGAAGGCGATGGCCGCGATGGCCGTGATGCCAGCGGCGAGGCCGTCGATGCCATCGGAGAAGTTGACGATGTTCATCACCGCGACGAGGCCGAAGACCGTGAGCGGGGCAGCGCCCCAGCCGAAGTTCACGGCCCCGACCCCGAGCGGGATGGTGATGTTGTCGACCACGATCCCGCCGCGCACGGCAATGACGGCTGCCGCCACTTGGCCGAGGAGCTTGGCTCCCGGCGGAAGGTCGAAGCGGTCGTCGAGGGCGCCGACGAGCGTGATCAGGATGGCCGCTTGCGCGACGGCCGAGACCTCAGAGGAGAACGGCGCCAGCGACAGCAGGGTGGCCGTGAGGACCCCGACGAGCATCGCGAGCCCACCGAGGCGTGGAATCCCGCCTCGGCCGAGCCCACGGCCACGTGGCTGGTCGACCGCGCCGACCAGCCGCGCAAACGCCATGGTCGGCGGAGTCAGCGCGGCGGTGGCGCCCAGGGCGAGAAGCCCCGCGAGCACCGCCTCCAGGTAGATGCTCACGCGGCGAGGCCGCGCTCGGTCACACGACCTGCTCGGTGCGCAGCCCGTCGTAGAGCGGGTAGCGGTCCGCGATAGCGCTCACGCGTGCGGCAAGGTCAGACTTCTGCGCCTCGAACTCGGGTGTGAGGGCCACACCGATGATCTCGCCCAGCTCGGTGAAGTCGCTGACCTGCAGCCCGCGTGTGGCAAGCGCCGGGGTACCGACGCGCAGACCGCTGGTCACCATCGGCGGACGCGGATCGAACGGGACCGCATTGCGGTTCACGGTGATGCCGATCTCGTGGAGTCGGTCCTCTGCGTCCTGGCCGTTGAGTTCAGACGCGCGCAGGTCGACCAGCACGAGGTGCACGTCGGTGCCGCCGGTGAGCACGTCGACGCCGTGCGCCTTGAAGCGGTCTTCCAAGAGGACTTCGGCGATGGCCTTGGCACCGTCGATGGTGCGCTGCTGGCGCTCCTTGAACCCCTCCCCCATCGCAATGCGGAACGCGACGGCCTTGGCGGCGATCACATGCTCGAGCGGGCCGCCCTGCTGGCCGGGGAACACGGCCGAGTTGATCTTCTTGGCGTACTGCTCGCGGCAGAGGATGATCCCCGAGCGCGGGCCACCGAGCGTCTTGTGCACGGTCGACGTGACGACGTCGGCGTAGGGCACCGGATCCGGGTGTAGACCGGCGGCCACGAGGCCGGCGAAGTGCGCCATGTCGACCATGAGCAGCGAGCCGGCTTTGTCGGCAATCTCGCGGAAGCGTGCGAAGTCCAGCTGACGCGGGTAGGCCGACCAGCCAGCCACGATGATCGTGGGCTTGTGCTCCAGTGCCAGGCGCTCGACCTCGTCCATGTCGATCAGGTGCGTCTCCGGGGAGACCTCGTACGGGACGATGTTGTAGAGGCGGCCTGAGACGTTGAGCTTCATGCCGTGGCTCAGGTGGCCGCCGTGGGCGAGCGAGAGGCCCATGATCGTGTCGCCGGGCTGCAGCAGCGCGTGGTAGACGGCGGTGTTGGCCTGAGCACCGGAGTGCGGCTGCACGTTGGCGTGTTCGGCGCCGAACAGCTCCTTGGCGCGGTCGATGGCGAGCTGCTCGCTCACATCGACGTGCTCGCAGCCGCCGTAGTACCGGCGGCCGGGGTAGCCCTCGGCGTACTTGTTGGTGAGGACCGAACCCTGCGTCTCCAGGATGGCGCGCGGGACGAAGTTCTCCGACGCGATCATCTCCAGCGTGTTCTGCTGGCGCGCGAGCTCGGCGTCGAGCACCGCAGCGATCTCGGGATCAACCTCCGCGAGAGGTCGATCGAAGAAGTCGGCCGGAAGCTCAGTCACAGCCAACATCGTACCGCTGGTTGCCCGGCTTCTGGTTAGTGGTCGAGCTGGCGGGCGAGCGTTCGACGGTCGACGGCACCTTCGCGCAGCACGTTCCAGGCGCCCTCGGCTGCGTAGCGCGTGAGGTCGACGACCGTCGACGGGGTGCCTGGGAGTGGCCCCGCGTTGAGTAGCAGGTCGCAGCCTGCGGCGAGCACGGGGTTCACGTCCTCCAAGGCAGCGGGATCGGGGCGCCCCGGATGGTTGGCGCTCGTCTGCAGCATCGGCCAGGACATCCGCTCCAGTGCGGTGGCTGCCTCAGGCCATCGGGGCACCCGAATCCCGAGGACCTCGGGATGGTCGCCGCAGGCATACGGGAAGCGGCGTTCGGGGTTGGGCACGACCAGCGTGATCGGGCCGGGGAGCAAACGGGTGATCGCTTCGACGAGTTCGGCGTCCAGCCATGGCGTGGCGGCGATGGCCAGCTCGATGCGACTGAAGAGGACGGCTGACGGCTTCTTGGGATTGCGACCCTTGAGCGCCCAGAGGCGGTGGAGTGCGTCGGCCGCGTCGGGATCGCAGGCCAGGCCATAGACCGTGTCGGTCGGGATGCACGCGATGCCACCGACGCGCATGCAGCGCTCGAGCGTGGCCGCGTCGTCGGCGGTGAGCGTGGGGGCCGCGTCGTGCACGGCAACAGAGCCTAATGACCCAGCGGGCGTCTGCGCAGGTCTCACCCGCCCTCCGGGCCACTACTGTGAGCCCCGTCATCCCAGCGAGGCGCCAGCACGCGTCTTGCTCACGCCCCTGCGGGAGAGTCCATGCAGATCCGCGCCGCGGTCCTCGAAGAGTTCGCCACACCCCTCACGGTCACCACGGTCGACCTGGCCGCCCCGAAGGCCGGCGAGGTGCTCGTGCGGCTCAAAGCCTGCGGGATCTGCCATACCGACATGTACACGGCCTCGGGCGTGGATCCCTCGGGCTATGCGCCTTGCGTGCTCGGGCATGAAGGTGCCGGGGTCGTTGAGACCGTTGGCGAGGGCGTCACCTCGGTGGTCCCAGGCGACCACGTCGTCACGCTGTTCTCCCCGCAGTGCGGCAAGTGCGTGAACTGTCTGTCGGGCCGCACGAACATCTGCATGGCGATCCGCGAGCAGCAGAACCTCGGCTACCTGCCCGACGGCACGGCCCGCCTGTCGCGCGACGGCGAACCGCTCCGCCACTTCATGGGCTGTTCGACGTTCGCCGAGGCGACGGTCGTTTCCGAGTACTCCCTGGCCAAGATTTCCAAGGACGCGCCGCTGGCGACCGCTGCGCTCTTCGCTTGCGGCCTGTCGACGGGCCTAGGCGCCGCGATGTACAAGGCGCCGGTCTTCGAGGGCGCGACGGTCGTGGTGTTCGGCGCGGGCATGGTCGGACTCGGGGCCGTCGCGGGGGCGCGGCTCCAGAACGCTGGGCGGATCATCTGCGTCGACCTCTCCGAGGACCGCCTGGAGCTGGCGCGTCACCATGGCGCGACCGACACCTGGATCGGCGGTGCCGACACCGTCGACCGCGTGCTGGAGGAGACCGACGGGTACGGCGCCGACTTCACCTACGAGGCCACCGGCCTGGTCGGCGTGATGCAGCAGGCCGTGGAGGCCGCGCGGATCGGCTGGGGCACCTGCTGCGTGACCGGCGTGGCCGGCAAGGGCGAGACCCTCGACATCGTGCCGCGCTACCTCATCACCGGCCGCACCGTGATGGGCGCATCGTTCGGCGGTGTCAAGAGCCGCGACCAGGTCCCGCTGCTCATCGACCGCTACCTCGCCGGCGACATCGACGCCGACGCCTTCGTGTCACACCGCCTGTCGCTCGACGACGTCAACAAGGGATTCGATCTCATGCACCACCAAGACGGCATCCGATCCGTGATCGAGTTCTCATGAGCGGCCTCCTGATCGAGCGCACCGAGGCCCCCGGCTGGACCTCCAACTCCTACCTCGTGGCCGACGGCCCAGGCGGGACGGGCGTCGTGATCGACGCCAACGGCGTCACGCAGCCGCTGATCGACAAGGCCCAGCAGCTCGAGATCACGATCGACGCGATCCTCGTCACCCACCAGCACGCCGACCACATCGCGGGGATCGACGAGTATCGGGCGGCGTTCTCGGCGCCGGTGCTCACGAGCTCGGTCACGGCCGTCGCCGTACCGGATCTGCTGCCAGCCGACTCCATCTCCGAGGGCGATGTGCTCGAGTTCGGTCGCCTCAAGATCGAGCCGCTGCTCAGCGAAGGCCACTGCGCTGGGCAGCTCGCGTTCCTCATCAACGGTGGGGATTGCTTCACCGCCGACACGCTCTTCAAGGGCACGGTCGGCGGGAACTTCGCCCCGTCCAACACCGGCTACGCCGACCAGAAGGCTGCAGCGATGCGGTTGGCGCAGCTGCCCGCCCAGACGGTGCTGCATCCTGGCCACACGCTGCCCACCACGGCCGGCGAGGAGTGGGAGCACAACCCGTTCATCCGGATCTGGCGCGGCCTTGATCCAGAGGGCACCGAAGAGGTCACGGTGTGGGACCGCAAGGCCACGCTGATTCTCTGGGCGCCGGACTACGACGGCACCAACAAGGCCTGGGTCCGCTTCCACGACACCGGCGAGGACGGCATCACCGGCGGCTCGCAGGTCGTGCGGTAGACCGATGCCGGCGGCGGTGCAACCGGCGGTCCTGCTGACTCACCCCAGCTCCCTCGCACACGACACCGGGATCCATCCGGAGCGCGCCGAGCGGCTGCGGGCGATCGATCGGGAACTCGCGGCGCGCGGCGGCCTTGGATGGGAGCGCCGTGCGTCGCCTGCGGCGGCCAGCGAAGCGCTCCTGCGGGTCCACCCCGCCTCGCACCTGGCGGCGATCGAGCAGATCGCTGCCAGCGGCGGGGGCAACATCGACGCCGACACCTACGTGAGCGAGGGCTCGTGGGAGGCGGCACTGCACGCCGCCGGCGGCGCGGTCGAGGTGGTCGACCTCCTGCTCGGCGGTGGGGCCCGCGTGGCGGCGTCCGCGCACCGGCCCCCGGGCCACCACTGTGAGACCGGCCGGGCCATGGGGTTCTGCCTGCTCAGCAACGTCGCGATCGCGGCGCGCCATGCGGTGCGCGCCCATGGGCTGGAGCGCGTCATGGTCGTGGACTGGGACGTCCACCACGGCAACGGGACCCAGCAGGTCCTGGAGGACGACCCGACGGTCCTCTTCGCCTCGATCCACCAGTCGCCGCTCTACCCGGGGACCGGTGCTGCCAGCGAGGTCGGGACCGCTGAGGGCGCCGGGTTCACCGTGAACTTGCCGGTGCCGGCGGGCTCGGGCGACGCGGCGTTCGTGTCCTTGGTCGAGCACACCCTCGTGCCGCTGGCTCACGTCTACGAACCTCAGCTGATCCTGATCAGCGCCGGCTACGACGCCCATGCCGATGATCCGCTCGCGAACTGCACCGTCACGGACGCTGGTTTTGCGTCGATGGCCTCGTCGCTCGGAGCGGTCGGGCAGGAGCTGGGCGCTCCGATCGGCGTGGCGCTCGAAGGTGGCTACGACGTCGACGCGCTGGCCCGGTCCTTCGCAGACACGCTGTCGGTGCTCGGAGGCACCGAGGCACCGCAGGCGCCGGTGTTGCCGGAGCATGCCCTCTCGGTTGCGGCTCGGGCCCGGCTGGGTGAGTTCTGGCCGTCGCTGAGCTGAGCTCCCTACCGCTCGATGACCACGACCGGCGGTTCGCCTGATGCGCCGCTGAACGCGTCGGTACCGAACGCCGAGAGCACGAAGACCGCGAAGGCGACCGCGCCCATGAGCGCGAGCCCGGCAATCCAGAGATTCCGGCTGCGCAGGCGCACGAACCAGGAGTCGGCCCGCGGCAACCTGCTGTGGCCCAGCGGCCAGGAGGCCAGGGCTTCGATGCGCTCCAGCAGCAGGCGGTCGTGCTGCTCGCTCTCGGAGTGTTTGCGCATCAGCTGCACAGAGAGCACGGCCAGGACGCAGCTCACGGCCGCGGCGAGCATACGGGCCGCGGTCGAGGTGTCAGCGCCGAGCGCGATCGTGAGCAGGAAGGCCTGGGCCGTGACCGACAGTCCAGGTGTCTGCCACATCAGCGTGTTGTGGGCGACGGCGCGAATGCTCACAGCTTCGTAGACCGGCCCCAGCCTGGTTCCGATCGGCTCCGCGCCCTGCCGCTGCAGCTCATCAGCCGCGATCAGGGCACCCACGCCGCCGGCAACGTCCTGGCCGAGGCCCACGGTGACGGGGAGGTCGATCACGCGGTGCCAGACGAACGGCCTGCCTGCGGTCGCGGCGTCGACCGGGACGGTCGCTCCCTCCAACGGGTAGAGGTGTCCTGATACGCCGATGGCGATCGGTGCTGCGGTCAGCACGGGCCAGCCAGGCGCGCCCGCCGACGCGAGCCGCACCGCCGCGGCACGGCCGTCGTGGTCAGGTTCGGTCGGGCCCTGAAGGATGGTCCAGCGCTCGCCGGTCGCCGTGCCAGGGACGAGCCCGACCTCGCTGACATCGCCCCTGGCATCCCGCAGAACGGGAAGGAGCGCGACGAAGTTCGGCGTGGGAGTGGGCGGCACAGGCCGCAGCGTACTGGCGGTCAGGCAAGGAGCCGCAGGGCGGCCTGCTGCTCGGCCGAGAGCGGCCACAGGTCGGCTCGCAGCGCCCACGTCACGCGGTCATGACCGGCGAGGTCACGCTCCGTCGTCGCGCGGTACCCCGCGGCGCCGAGCAGTGCGTGCACTGCGGTCCCCTGCGCGTACCCGTGCTCGATCAACACGAGGCCGACGTGCCGCTCACGGGATTGCTGAATGAGCGGGCGGATCACGTCGAGGCCGTCGTTGCCGGCGTAGAGGGCGTGATCGGGTTCGTGGTCGAGCTCGGGGGCAAGTGACGACCGGGCCGTCTCCTCGACGTACGGCGGGTTGGAGACGACGACTTCGCCGGCCCAGTCACCCAGAAGCGAGGCATGCTGAAAGGCGATGCCCATCCCTCCGGGGTGCTGGTGTCGGTCGGCGTTGCGCCGGGCGACGTCCAGGGCGGCCTCGTCGATATCGCTCGCGGTGATCCGCAGATCTGGGCGGCGCCGCGCAAGACTGACGGCGATCGCGCCGCTTCCGGTGCCGACGTCGATCACGGTGGCGTCTTGCGGCGCGAGCGCGACGGTCAGTTCCACGAGCAGCTCCGTCTCGGGCCGTGGGACCAGCACCCGCCGATCGACGTGCAGTTCGAGCTCGTCGAACCACCTCGTCTCCGTGAGGTAGGCCACGGGCACGCGATCAGTGGAGCGGTGGCGCAGCAGTGACTCGGCGCGCGCGAGCTGGGCGTCGTCCAGGATCGGGTCGTCGAGAAACATCCGGTGGCGGTCGCACCCCAGCGCATGCGCGATGAGGAGCTCCGCATCCAGGCGGGGCGTGTCGACCGCGGCGTCCCGCAAGACGGGAGTCCACCGACGCACGAGGTCGGTCGCGCGAGTTGGGGGCTCGTTCACGGCCCCGTCCATCGGCGTCAGACCTTCTCGGCCTGCTCGGCGAGTCGGGCGCGGCGCTCGTCGGCCTGGAGGGCGTCGGTGAATTCGTCGAGCTCACCGACCAGGATCTTGTCGAGCGCGTGGACGGTCAGCTTGATCCGGTGATCGGTCACGCGCCGCTCGCCATAGTTGTAGGTGCGGATCTTCTCGGAGCGGTCGCCGGTGCCGACCTGCGCCTTGCGGCCGGCCGAGAGTTCGGCCTGCTGCTCGGCGATGGCCCGCTCCATGAGACGGGCCCGGAGCACTCGCATGGCCTTCTCGCGGTTCTGCAGCTGACTCTTCTCGTCCTGCATCGCCACCTGCACACCCGTGGGTTTGTGGGTGATGCGGACGGCAGAGTCGGTGGTGTTCACCGACTGGCCGCCAGGGCCGCCGGAGCGATACACGTCGATCTGCAGATCAGACTGGTTGATCTCGACGTCGACCTCGTCGGCCTCCGGGAGCACCGCGACGGTCGCCGTCGAGGTGTGGATCCGGCCCTGGGATTCGGTCGCGGGCACGCGCTGCACGCGGTGGGTGCCGCCCTCGTACTTGAAGACGGAGTAGGCGCCGTCGCCCTTGATCGCGAAGGTGTACTTGCCATCGCTGCTCTCCATCGGCTCGGGCTTGAACCCGCGCCGCTCGGCGTAGCGCGTGAGCATGCGGTAGAGGTCTCCGGCCCAGATCGAGGCTTCGTCGCCGCCGGCGCCGCCGTTGATCTCGACGATCACGGGCTTGTCGTCGTTGGGATCCGGCTCGACCATCGCGAGGCGGATCTCTTCCTCGAGCTCCAGCAGGCGTGCCTCGGCGGTGCGCAGCATGTCGCGAACCTCGGGGTCTTCCTCTTCGGCCAGCATTTCGCGGGCGCCTTCGGCGTCGCCGGTCATCTGGACCCACTCTTCCGCGAGCGCATTGGCCGGCTTGAGGTGGTTGTAGCGCCGGCCCGCGTCCGCGTACTTCTCGCGGTCCCCGATGACAGCGGGGTCACTCATGGCTGCCTCGGCCTCGGCGAAGCGCAGCTGGATCTGTTCGACGAGCGCGTTGAGCATCCGGCGATCCAGTCTACGCCGGTGCCGCCGAGGGCGGCCCGCGCACCGGTTGCGAGACGCCGCGTAGCTGGTCAGGATGGCTGGGTGGGCCCGATCGTTGCCACGCCCGCCCGGCAGGGGGCGAGCCATCCGGATCGCGTGCGCCAGCTGGCGACGCTGCTCGTGATCGCTGTGGCCGTATCGGCGGTGCACTACGCCGACGGCGTGATCAACTTCGCGCAGTACCCCAAATCCGGCACCCTTCCGAATCCGAGCGCCGCCGTCATCGGGCTGGCCTGGATCGCATTCACGGCCATCGCCGTCGCGGCGTTCCTTCGCTATCGGCGCACCCCGGACTCGACCGCCCTCCTGCTCATCGCCTTCTATTCAGGTTCGGGATTGATCGGCCTGCTGCACTACGCCGTGCCCGGCGCGCTCGAGATGCCCCTCTGGCGCCACGCCCACATCGCCGCGGACGTCGCCTGCGGCGTCGCCATCTTTGCGTTCGCGTTGCGGGAGGCGCGGGCGCGGTAGCGAGAAGTGCTGGACGGTCCGGGCATTTCAACGCAATGGCGTTTGAGACTTGCCTGAAGCCTCAACTCGACCCCTGAAACTTCCCTCAGAGGAAAGTTCTGGGGGTCGAGTCGCCGGCCGGCGCCGCCCCGAGGCGAATCGACGGCTCAGCGCCCCAGACAACGAGGCGCGCCGCCAAAGCGCCCAAACGCCGCTTCCAGCCCCCGCGTGGCCACCGGCCCGATTCCCGCCCAGCGCGCCGGCCGACCAAGCGCCAAGGGCCCAACCACCGCATGCAAGCTGGGGCGGGCGTCGGGGGACCCGTAGGCGAACGTGCGATGACAAGCCCGCAGGGCGCAGGAGGAGGTGAGCCGGAGGGTCCCCCGACGCCCGCCCCAGCGCCCAAGACCAACCGTTAGGCCCTAGGCAGCCAGATCGAGGCCGGCGCGCTGGGCGGGAGTCGCCTGACGCGGGTCTTCGTGTGCCAGCACCGCCTCCAGTGCCGCGATGGCGACGAGCAGCTGGTCGGTGGTGGGCTCGCGGGTGGTGAGCCGCTGGAGCTGCATGCCGGGCCAGGTGAGGGCGCGAGCCAGCCGAAGGTCGCGCCGGCGCCCCATCCACTTGATGAGCTCGAACGACAGTCCGGCAACGAGCGGGATCCCGAGCAGGCGGGAGAGCAGCAGCCAGCCGAGCGGGAGGTTGCCGAGCGGCACGAACACCGCGAACGACACCACCATCACCAGGAGCATGAAGCTGGTCCCGCAGCGCGGGTGCAGACGGCTGAAGCGCGCAGCGTTCTCCGGCGTGAGTGGCTGACCGGCTTCAAGGCAGGCAATGGCTTGGTGTTCGGCGCCGTGGTACTGAAAGACGCGCTGCAGATGCGGCATGCGCGAGACGAGCCACACGTAACTGATGAAGATCGTCAGCCGGGTGAGTTTCTCGACAGCGACGAACTCCACGCTGCCAGGGAGCTGGTCGCCGACGAGGAGCTTCACCAGCGTCGCGGGCAGCAGGAAGAACAGGCCGACCGCAAGGCCGAGGCCAGCAGCAACCGTGAGCGCCCACGCCAGTCCGGTGAGGGGCTTGGTCTCCCCCGTGGGCGTTTGCGCGTTGGCGGCAATCCCGAGGGACCGGATCCCGACCGACAGCGATTCAACAAGTGCGACGGCGCCGCGAATGACGGGCTTGCGTAGGACCGCGTGACGGGCGAGGACCGATTCAAACGGCTCATGGACGACGGCGATCCCGCCGGGGTCGACCGGATGGGTCGCCGGCAATCGGACGGCGACCGCCCAGTTGGCGGCGCCGCGCATCATCACGCCCTCGAGGACGGCTTGGCCCCCGATGGGGAGGTCTCGTGGGGCCGCGGGAGCGCTCACCCTCTAGTCATCGGCAGCCCAGCCTCGGACTCGACGCCTGCGCTGCGCAATCGGGCCCAGACCCCATCCGGCATCCGAGCTGGTCCAGAACGCAGACGGGCGCGGAGCCGGCTGGCTCCGCGCCCGTGTGGCACGCAACGTGGCGCTGAGGTGTTACTCGGCGGCGGGGGCTTCAGCGGGCGCCGGGTCGGCGTCCGGAGCGGCCTTGCCTGCGCCGGCCTCGGCGGACTGCTGCGGGGCAGCGGCCTGCTTGGCAGCAGCGGCACGGCGACGGAAGCGCTCGACGCGGCCGCCCGTGTCCATGAGCTTCTGCTTGCCCGTGTAGAACGGGTGGCACTGCGAGCAGATTTCCACGCTGATCGACGCCTCCGTCGAACGGGTCGTGAAGCTGTTGCCGCAGGTGCAGGTGACCTGTGACTCGACGTACTCGGGATGGATGTCGGTCTTCATGCGAAGTGCCTTTGAAACGGTAGGTCCGCAGCCAGGCCCAATCACGGTGCCTCGTCTACGGCGGACCAAGCAGTCTAGCCGGGT
>JAEMRF010000494.1 GCA_016463515.1 Solirubrobacteraceae bacterium
CGCACCATCGAGCCCTACGCGCTCGTCAACGGACGCGAAGGCTGGTACGTGGCCTCGTTCGATCTCGGCAAGGAAGCGGTCCGCCACTTCCGGCTGGACCGTCTGCACACGGTGACCGAGACCGGCGCCACGTTCGAGCGACGCCCCGAGGTCGACCCCGCCGCCGACATCGACGGCTGGCCGCGTACCGGTGAGCTGCCCGCTGCCGACGTGGCTCGCGTGTGGATCGCGCCCGAGCGCGCCCGGTGGGCGCGTGAGGAACGCCGCGTGAGCGAGGAACTCGCCGACGGTGCCGTGATCGTGGAGTTGCCGTACGCAGGGAACGACTGGCTCGTTCGCGAGGTGCTCGCCGAAGCAGGCGACGCCGCCATCATCTCGCCCGAAGCTGCTCGCGATGCCGTGCGCGCGTCGGCCGTGAAGCTGGCTGCCGCCCTGCGCTAGCTGCGGATCGTCCGCAGGCGAGCGGCGCAACCGCTCCCGGCGGCCCGCGTGACCCACGCCCCTCTATAGGGTCCGGGCCATCGTGAGCCAGCCGCAGTCGAAACTCAAAGGTCTGATCCTCTCCGGTGGGAAGGGGACGCGTCTTCGGCCGATTACGTATACGTCGGCCAAGCAGCTCGTGCCCGTGGCGAATACTCCGGTGCTGTTCTTCGGGATCCGCTCGATGGTCGAGGCGGGGATCACGGAGATCGGGATCATCATCGCGCCGGAGACCGGTGGTGAGATCCGCGAGGCCGTGGGTGATGGCAGTCAGTTCGGGGCGCAGGTCACGTTCATCGAGCAGGACTCGCCGGCTGGACTCGCGCATGCGGTACTCACCGCTGAACCGTTCTTGGGTGACGATCCGTTTGTGATGTATCTGGGCGACAACCTGCTGCAGGGCGGGATCACGGGGCTGGTGGATCGCTTCAAGGAGGATGCACCTGACGCGCTGATCTTGTTGACCGAGGTTGACGATCCGCAGTCGTTCGGGATCGTGGAGCTCGACGACGCAGGCCAGGTCGCTCGGCTCGTAGAGAAACCCAAGGAGCCCAAGTCCAATCTTGCGCTCGTGGGCGTGTATCTCTTTACGGCGCAGATTCATGCTGCCGCGCGTGCGATCGAGCCCAGTCCGCGTGGTGAGCTCGAGATCACCGATGCCATTCAGCATCTGGTCAATACGGGCCAGACGGTGTTGTCTGAGGTTGTCGAGGGCTGGTGGAAGGACACCGGCAAGCTCGCCGACATGCTGGAGGCCAACCGTCTGGTGCTCGACACGATCCATGGCGGCAACCACGGCACGCTGATCGAATCTGAGGTCGAGGGGCGCGTGGTGATTGCCGAGGGCGCGGTGCTGGAGCGCGCAGTGGTGCGCGGGCCCGCGGTGATCGGCGCCGGCGCGCGGGTCGTGGATGCGTACATCGGGCCGTATACGGCGATCGGCGCAGGATGTTTGGTCGATCACGCTGAGATCGAGCACTCGATCCTGCTTGACGGCTCAAGCGTCTCGCACATGGACACAAGGATCGAAGGCAGCTTGATCGGCCGCGATGCCAAGGTCGAGCGTGGCCCCAAGATGCCCAAGGCGATCCGCCTGCTGATCGGCGACTCCTCACATGTGAGGCTCCCGTGAGCGGCGTGCTGCTGGTGACCGGTGCGGCCGGAATGCTCGGCCGCCGCGTGATGACCGACGCCGCCGCAGCTGGCTGGGACGTCGTCGGCGCCGATCTCGCCGGGGCCGATGTGGTCGTTGACCTCACTGACGAGGCTGCCACGCTTGCTGCGCTCACGGGCGCTGCACCGCAGGCGGTCATCCATTGCGCGGCGTGGACCGACGTCGATGGCGCGGAAGAGAAAGAGGCGGCCGCGCTGGCCGTCAACGGTCAGGCCTCGGCCAATCTGGCGCGGGCCTGCAAGGCCGTCGGCGCACGCCTGGTGGCCGTCTCCACCGACTACGTCTTTGACGGCACGCTGACAGGCCGCCCCTACGTGGAATCTGACCCGACCGCGCCGATCGGTGCGTACGGCCGCACCAAACGCGCCGGCGAAGTCGCCATCGCTGAGGCGACCGACGACTACGTGATCGCTCGCACCGCATGGCTCTTCGGCTGGCCGGGCAAGTCCTTCCCAGACACGATGCTGCGCGCCGGCGCCACCCGCGATGAGGTCGCGGTCGTCACCGATCAGGTCGGCTCACCGACCTGGACCGGTCACCTGTCACCGGCGCTGGTCGAGCTCGCCGGCGGCACCGTCACCGGCATCGCGCACACCACCGGTGGCGGGCAGGTCTCCTGGCACGGCCTGACCGTCGAGCTCTACGCCCA
>JAEMRF010000495.1 GCA_016463515.1 Solirubrobacteraceae bacterium
TCGCGGGCGATCATCGGCGTCGTGTCGGGGCGGGGAAGGTGCGGTCCGAACACCGTCCCCAGATCTTCGTCGGCCGTGAAGGCTTGGCGGATCGCGTCGAGCCATCCCGGAACCGGTGTGGCGTCCTGCGTCAGGAAGGCCAGGATGTCGCTGGTGGAGCGCTCCGCGGCAAGGTTGCGCGTGGGGCCGTGCTTGAACGTGGCGGGATCGATCTCCACCACGGTCGCGCCTGCAGCACGGGCGGCTGCGACCGAGCCGTCGGTCGAGCCGGAATCGATCACCAGGAACTCATCGGGACCTTGCGCCGCAACTTCGGCCAGCAGCTGCGTGAGGAGCGGCCCCCCGTCTTTGACGGGCACGATGACCGAGACGGTGAGGCGCCCCTCGGGCGATGCCGTCATCCGGTGATGCGCCGCTTGAAGTGGACGAGCCGGCGGTAGACGCTGCGCAGCGCGCGGAACGTCTTGCGTGCCTGCTCAGCCTCAGGGCGAGACATGATCGAGTTGAAGTCCAGCCCCCAACGCTCGAACCAGTAGAGCGTCTCTTGGGCACTGGCCACGGTCGCAGCCGTCGATGCCCGCAGGTCGGAGATCTCTTGCTCGAGCTGGTCGACTCGCGCCTGCAGTCGAGCGTTCTCGGCCGTCAGATCGACGGACGGTTGGGGCTCTGGACTCATGCCAGGAACCTTACCCAGCGGCGAGCCGCCCCGGCCCCGCCGGAGGGCCCGATCAGGCCTCGTACCGGAACGGAAGGGTGTCGGACACGTCGGCCAGGTGCCTGGCTTCTGCATCGCGGGCCGACACGATCAGTTCCAGGTCGCTCGGCCACTGAATGCCGACCTCCGGGTCGTCGTAGGCGATGCCGCGTTCGACCTCGGGGTCGTACGGCGAGGTGCACTTGTAGACCACGTCAGCGACGTCGCTCAGGACCACGAACCCATGGGCCAGGCCGATCGGGACATAGATCTGGTGCATGTTGTCGTCGGAGAGTTCGACGCCCTCCCACGACCCATACGTGGGGGAGCCGGCACGCAAGTCGACGACGACGTCGAGGATCGTGCCGCGGGCGCAGCGCACGAGTTTGCCCTGACCCTCGCCGATGGCGAAGTGCATCCCGCGCAGCACGCCCTTGGAGGAGCGTGAGTGGTTGTCCTGCTGCCAACGCGTCGGGATGCCGTGCTCGCCCCACGCCGACTCGCGATAGGTCTCGGCGAAGAACCCTCGCTCATCGCCGAAGATCTTGGGCTCGATCACCAGAGCGCCGGGGATCGAGAGCTCGCGAACCTGCATGAGCGCACACGGTACCGGGCGCCCCCGGGTGAGCGTGCGAGCTTGCCGGTCCGTAGCCTTGAGCGCATGCGTTTGCCGAGGTTTTCACCCGAGGTCGCCCACCGCCTCGCGCAGGTGTCGCTGGCGGCGTTGGTCTTCATCGTCTTTACGGGCGCGGCCGTCAGGCTCACCGGTTCAGGCCTCGCCTGCCCCAACTGGCCGGAGTGCAACGACCAGGTCATCACCGCGAATCAGCCGGAGTGGATCGAGTTCGGCAACCGCTTGATTTCCGGGCTCGTGGGTCTCGTGGCCGTGGCGGTCTTCTTCGTGATGTGGCGCCGCGTGCCCCGCGATCGCACGCTCGTGCGGCTCGCTGCCCTTCCGGCATTGGGCGTCGCTGCGCAGGGCGCCCTGGGGGCCCTGACGGTCAAGTACCACCTGCGCCCAGGATTCGTGATTGCGCACTTCCTGTTGTCGTTCGCGATCCTCGTCGGCGCCGCGTTCCTCGTGTGGCGCTCCAAGCACCCGGCGGGCAGCCGGCCGCGGGTCGCGTACGCCGACCGGTGGAACGTCTGGGCCGTCCGGGCGATCTTCCCGCTCGTCACGCTCCTCGTGGTCATCGGAACGTTCGCCACCGGCGCTGGCCCACATCCGGGCTCCCGCGCCACCGGCGAAGTCACCGACCGCATCATGTGGTTCGGCGGCGACACCCTCAGGCTCTTGATCCTGCGGCACGGCCACCTGGGTACCGCCACCCTGATCTTCACCGTCGGCGTGCTGGTCTTGCTGTGGCGCCGCAACGCGCCACAGGCGCTCCAGCGCCGGATCATGGTGCTGATCGGTGTCTACGCCACGCAGGGCGCGGTCGGCCTCTACCAGTACTACAACGGCCTCCCCGCCGAGGCCGTGTGGGTGCACATCGTGCTCGCCACCATCGTCTGGATCCTCGTGCTCTTCGCGATGTTCGAGGCCGGCCGGATCGAGCCTGCTGGCGAAGCGCAGCAGGCAAAGCTCCAGCCGACCGAGACCGCGGC
>JAEMRF010000496.1 GCA_016463515.1 Solirubrobacteraceae bacterium
TGCGCGCCATATGGCAGGAGGCGGTGCCGTTTCGGTCGGCGCTGCTGCTTCAGCAGGCGGCCTTGCAGCGTCGCCGTGCGGGCAGCGCACCGCGATAGGGTGCGGGGGGAGCGCACGCAGCAGGATGATCGACACGGCATTTGGGGTTGCGGTTCTCGGCACCCGGGCAGCCCGCCAAGGCGCCGGCGTGGCCGTCGCTCCTGCACGGTATGCGCTGAAACTCGCGCGCCTCGAAGGTCCGATCCGGCGCGGCGCGGCGAGTGCCGAGGGCGCAGGGAAACGTGCTCGGCAAGAGCTGCTGAGCGAGATCGAGCGGCGGGCAGTCCTCGTCCTCTCCTCCCCGCACGTCGGGCGGGTACTTGACCAAGCGCTTGCCGGCCCGCTCGCCGAGGCGCTGGTGCGCTCGGTCGCCGAGCACCGCCTCGCCGACCGCCTGCTCGACGCGGTCGTTACCGAGGAGTTCACGGCCCACCTGGTGGACCGAGTCCTCGATACGGGCGTGCTCGACTACGTCTTGGAGAGCGGGGCGGTGGCGACCGTGGTCGATCACCTGCTGGAGTCCGGGGTCGACCAGGACGTCATCGACCACCTTCTGCGCTCGGGCACCGTCGCGCTGATCGTGAGCCACGCGGCCGGATCGCCAGATGTGGAACGGGCGCTCCGTGAGGCCCTCAGCCCGATGCGGCTGGAAGGCATCGCCCGTGAGCTCACCGAAAGCGAACTCCTGCGCGACTGGCTGCACCGCGTGCTCGCGAGCCCCGAGCTGGAGGCGGCCGTCGTCACCGTTCTCGAGTCGGAGGTCGTGCTCGCGGCGACCGACCACCTCACCGAGAGTGAAGAGATGCGCCGCGTGCTCGCGGCCGTGGCCACGAGCCCTGAGATCCGCACGGCGCTCGCCGAGCAGAGCATGGGCATGGCGGGCGAGATCACTACGGGCGTGCGGACCCGCAGCGTGAAGCTCGACGATGCCGTGGAGCGCAGCGTGCGGCGACTGGTGCGGCGGCCCGTCAAACCCGAATCGCCGCAGGCGCCACCGGAGCAGGACGCATGACGCAGGTGTTCGGCGGCATCGTCACGCGGGGCGTTGCGCTCTCGATCGACGGCGCGGCAGCCGCAGTGCTGTTCGCGATCTCGACGGTCGCGATCTCGTTCATCGTGGCGGCGCTGGGCGTCGCTGACGTGACGTCGGTGGAAGCGCTGCTGGGCGCCAGCGCCGTGTGGGCTTGGTTCGTGGTGCTCTACTTCACGATCTGCTGGACCACCAGCGGGCAGACCGTCGGGATGCGCATGATGGGCCTCAAGCTCGTCCGCCCGGACGGGCAATCACCGAGCGTGTGCAGGTCGCTGGTGCGCTACTTCGGGCGGTCCCTGTCGATCCTGCTGCTCTTCGGCGGCTACCTGATGGTGCTCGTGCACCCACAGCGGCGCGCCCTCCACGACGTGATTGCAGGCACGTACGTCGTCTATGCCGACGCCACGCCCGAGCGGGTCACCGAGGCGCTCGCTGCCAGACACCCGCCGCCGTCGGCGGACTGACTCCCGCCCAGGCTGCGAAGATCCCGCCGGTGGCACCCAAGGTAGGCGACCGCCTGGAAGGCGCAATCGGGCGGCACGTCGACGTCGCCGCCGAGATCGAGCGCGAGGAACGCGAAGAACAGCGCCCAAAGCACCTGGTCCGCAAGGCGGTGTGGCTGGTCCTGGTGCTGGTGTCGGTCACGCTCGTGGCACCGTCGGTCCTCGGGCTCCTTGAGTCTTGGGAAGACGTCGCTTCGATCGGCCCGGAGTGGGTCGCCGCGATGGTGGGACTCGAGGCCGCGGCGCTGCTGTGTCTGGCGGCGCTGCAGTACCTCGCCATTCCGGGCTCGCGGTGGAGGCCCATCGTGACCTCGCAGCTGGCCGGCAATGCCATGTCGAAGATCGCCCCGGGCGGCGGGGCCGTTGGAGCAGCCCTGCAGTACCGCATGCTCGCCCGCGCCGGGCTGCCGAAAGCCGCGACCGTCGCCGGGCTCACGGCGGCCAATCTGCTCACGTTCGCCGTCGTCCTTGCGATGCCGGTCGGTGCGATTCCGGCGATCATCCGCGGCCTGGTGCCGCAGGGTTTGCTGTCGGCGACGATCGGCGGCGCCGCACTGTTCATCGTGCTCGCGGGCTTGGGGGCCGTGTGCATGGCACGCGACCGGCCACTGGAGGTCATCGGCACAGGCGTGCAGCGCGCCCGCAACCGGCTGCGGCGCGGCGCCGCACCGATCGAGGGACTTCCCGGCCGGCTTCTCGGTCACCGCGACGAACTGCTGGC
>JAEMRF010000497.1 GCA_016463515.1 Solirubrobacteraceae bacterium
GAACCAAAGACCACGTTTCGTGTGCATCGGCGCAGGCTACTCGGTAGTAGCTTGCAACAGGGATTAGATGTGGACCCCTGCGACCGCTTGACGGCGAGATCGACGACGTGTGGCATGAGCTTCTCCCCCTGGAGCGAGGGCGCTCAGGCGAACAGTTCGTCAACGGAGACCTCGATCCGCCGCGCCGGGGCGTGGCCGCCGCCGGCGCTGGCTGCGACCGGATCGTCGGCGAGGTGGCTGATCGCGCAGAGCGCCTGCACTTCGGGCGTGAGGAAGCGTGAGGCCTTGCCGTACCCGTGGGCGTCGTCGCGTGCGCCGGGCCGATGGTAGTAGCGGCGCGGCACGTAGATCGCCAGCGAGCGGCGGGCGCGGGTGAGCGCCACGTAGAACAGCCGGCGCTCTTCGGCGATCGACTCGCGCGTCCCGGCGGCCATGTCGGCCGGGAAGTTGCCGTCGTAGGCGGCGATCACGTGCACGGACTGCCACTCCAGGCCTTTGGCCGAGTGCACCGTTGAGAGGACGAGCCAGTCGTCGTCAAGGTGCGGGGGCTGCGCGAGATCGCCGGCCGACGCCGGCGGATCGAGGACCAGTTCGGCGACGAAGCTCCGCAGGTCGCGTGCCTCGGCCGCCATCCCGCACAGCACGTCGAGGTCTTGCAGCCGGACGGCGCCGTCGATGTAGTGGCCACGCACGAGCGGCGCGACGGCTTCGCGCAGCCGCTCTGCGCACACGCCGGCTGCGGCGCCGTCGGCGCACGACCCGATCGCGGCCGCCAACGGGTCGGCCAGTTCCTGCGCCGAGGTCGGCATCTCCTCGCGTGCCGACGCCCAGCGCTCCGGCAACGTGGTGAGCGACGGTGGGTCGCCACCGAGCAACACGTCGACGACGCGACGCGCACGACTGGGGCCCACGCCGTCAAGGAGCTGGAGCACGCGGAACCACGCGAGCTCGTCGCCGGGTCGATCGGTCAGGCGCAGGGCCGCGAGGAGATCCTTCACATGGGCCGCGTCGAAGTACTTGAGCCCGCCGTACTTCTTGTAGGGGATCCGGCGCCGCGAGAGTTCAAGCTCGAGCAGGTCGGTGTCGTGGCCGGTGCGAGCCAGGACGGCCTGTTCCCGCAGGAGCATCCCGTCCTCGCGGGCCGCCAGCACGCGATCGGCGATCACCGTTGCCTCGTGGGCCTGGTCGCGCACGTAGACCAGCGCGGCCCGCTCGCCGCCGGCCCGCTGCGCTCGCAGCGCTTTCGGGAAGCCCTCGGTGTCCTGGGCCGACACGCCGTTGGCGACGTCGAGCAGCGGCTGCACGGAGCGGTAGTTGCGCTCGAGCGTGATGGTGGCGGCGCCGCTGAACCGCTTCGGGAACTCCAGGATGTGCGTGGCCGACGCCGACCGGAAGCCATAGATCGCTTGAAAGTCGTCGCCGACGGCCGTGACGCCGCAAGCCTGCTCGGCGAACCCGGCCACGATGTCGACCTGCAGGCTGTTGACGTCCTGGTATTCGTCGACGAGCACATGGTCGAATCCCGCAGCGATGCGAGCGGCGGCTTCGTCGTCGCGCATGAGCGCGCGCCAGAAGACGAGCAGGTCGTCGAGATCCAGGACGCCAAGCGCCCGCTTGCGGGCCGTGTACGCGCGAAACAGCCCCGACAGTGCGTCGCCGTGCTCCTCACACCACGGGAACGACTCCTTGAGCACGTCCCGCAACGGCCGCTGGGCGTTCACCGTCCGCGAGTAGATGTCGACGAGCGTGCCCTTGCGCGGAAAGCGCTTCGCATGCTCTGCCTGCCCCTGCTCCTGCCGCACGAGGTCCATCACATCCGAGGCGTCGCCCGCGTCGAGCAGGCTGAAGTCGGGGGCGAGCCCGAGCGTGCCGGCGTGCTCGCGCACGATCCGGTGGGCCGCAGAGTGGAACGTCCCCCCGACCACCCGCTGTGCACCCGAGCGCTCGCCGCTGCTGGCGAGCGCCTGTGCCCGCGTGAGCATCTCGCGCGCCGCCCGTCGCGTGAACGTGAGCAGCAGGATCCGCTCGGCCGGGGTCCCGTTCTCGACGAGGCACGCCACCCGCGAGCAGAGCGTGGTCGTCTTGCCCGTCCCTGCTCCCGCCAGCACGAGCAGATGGCTGCCGACATGTTGCGCCGCGGCTCGCTGCTCCGGGTTGAGCTCGGCCATCCACGCCGGTTCTTCGGCGGGAGCGTCGAACAGGAGTGAGGGAGGGTCGGGAGCGGGCGCGAACATATGTTCGCGCCGACGCTACTGGGGTGCGCGGATGGGCTGCAAGGAACCGCCCAGCCGCCGGC
>JAEMRF010000498.1 GCA_016463515.1 Solirubrobacteraceae bacterium
CCATGCCGGCCCCGAAGAGCTGCTCGGACTGGGTGCCGGTCGACGCGGGGCCGAAGCCGAGGTAGACAAAGAGCCCGCCGATGCCCCCGAAGGTGAGGCCCCACGCAGCCAGTGCGGCACGCGATGAGCCGATGAGTGCGATACCGAGCAGGACGCCAAACACGCTCAAGGTGATCCCGACGATCTTCAGGCCCGTGCCCGGAGCACACTCCCGCGCAGACACATACGGGCCGCCGCTGGCGCAGGTGCCGTAGCTCATCAGTTCGTAGATCGCCCACCCGGCATAGCCAAGGCAGCCGAGCAGAAGCGCCCAGCCGATCGTGATCCGCAGCGCCTTGAGGGAGGGTTCAATCATGCCCGCAGCTTTGCGCCTGGGTGGCGCGACGGCCAGCCGGTTCTCCGCCAGAAGCCAACCGCCGGTATCCGGAGAGCGTGACCCGCACGGGGCCTCGCTCGCTCAGTCCAGCGGCGGGTAGGCCTTGCTCACCCCTGAACCGTCGGCTGCTGCGTAGAGCGCGAAAGGCTCGGGATCCACCCACTTGGCGGTCCACATGAGCTCGTCTGGGTCGTTGGGATGCGGCGTCAGCACGAGAGCGTCGAGCTTCCAGATGCGCGGTTGGTATTTGATCTCGGCCTCGATGAGGAGCCGGCGCGGTGTCACGGCACGCACCTTCTCGAGGTCGATATCGGGATCCAGTTCGGACGGGTACTCACGAACTCGCAGGCGCTCGATCGTCTTACCGTCGGTCTCGATCCAGTAGAACCGCGGACCCTGACGTGTGTACGACGCCATGTTGCCGTCTCTCAGGATCGTCAGGTTGCGGACCCGCTCGCTGCGGCGGATCGCTCTACGGAGCAACCGCAGCTCGTCGGCAAGGCGCTTGTCGCCAAACACCTCCTCCGACTTGATGCTGCGTTCTCGCTCGACGAAGCCGTCCTCGGCCGCTGCTGAGCGATCGGCCGCGCTGAGCCCGTCTGCCGTGCCCGCAGTCACCACCTTGATCACGACGATCGCCACGATCGTGAGGACGCCGGCGAGCGCACTGCGCCACGGCTTGCCGGGTGGCGGTGGGGGTTCCTGAACCTGCGAAGCGCCGAAGGGCTGGGTCACCCCCAGCTGATCGGCGACGACGTGCTGCGATGAAGGCCGCTAGACCATCGGCAGGCTCATGCCGACCGGCTCCGGTGCCACGACGACGCGCGGCGGAGCCATGGCGATGAGTCCGCGAGCTGCCTGGCGCACGGCCTGCGCGGCGGGGTCGTCGGGGTCGACGGCCACGAGCGGTTCTCCGGCATCGGCCTGTTTGCGCAGCGGCATCGTGAGCGGCACGGAGCCGAGCAGTGGCACGTCGATCTCGTCGGCGAGGGCTTGGCCGCCGCCCTTGCCGAAGATCTCAAAGCGTTCGCCGCTGGGAGTGACGAAGCCGGCCATGTTCTCCAGCACGCCGCACACCGGGATCGACACCTTGTCGGCCATTTCGGCGGCGCGGCGCGCGACCTTCTGCGCCGTGTCCTGCGGCGTGGTGACCAGCAGGAACTCGGACTGCGGCACGAGCTGGGCGAGCGTCATCGACACGTCGCCGGTGCCCGGCGGCAGGTCGATCAGCAGGAAGTCCAGGTCGCCCCATGCCACGTCTTGCAGGAACTGGGTGAGCGCTTTGTGGAGCATGGGTCCGCGCCACACGACGGCCGAGTCCTCGTCGACGAAGAACCCGATCGACATGACCTTCACCCCGAAGGCCTCCAGGGGCACGATCTTGCGCTCGGCGTTGACGGGCGGCTTCTGGCCGCCGAGCCCGAACATGCGCGGGATCGAGTAGCCCCACACGTCGGCGTCAAGGATGCCGACCGTCTTGCCTTCGGCGGCGAGCGCCACGGCGAGGTTGGAGGTCAGCGAGGACTTGCCGACGCCACCCTTGCCCGAGCCGACGCAGAGGATCTGGCCGACCGTTGCGAGGGCACCGGAGGGCAGGCCGCCGGGCATGCCGAGCTTGGCCTTGAGCGCGTCCTTCTCCTGCGGTGAGAGCACGTCGAAATCGACGTTGATGGTGGTGACGCCAGGCACGGCGCCAACTCGCTCGGACACGTCGGTGGTGAACGCGCCGCGCAGTGGGCACCCACCGGTCGTGAGGGAGATCTTCACGTCGACATGGCCGTTCTCGCCGATCACGACGGAGCGCACCATGCCGAGCTCTACGACGGACCGCTTGAGCTCGGGGTCCATGACGCCCTTCAGGGCTTCACGGATCTGATCCTCGGACGGGGCGGGGGAGTCGCTCGGGGCCAT
>JAEMRF010000499.1 GCA_016463515.1 Solirubrobacteraceae bacterium
TCTGCTCGTCGGCTGGATCGACCGCGCGCAGCGGCTCGACCCCGAGCCGCTCTAGGTCCGCGGCACACCTTCGCGGTCTGCGTGGGCGTGGACGGCGTCCCGGACGAACTCGGCGAGGCCCGCCGCGCGGTCGTCGTAGTGCTGCTTGAAGCGCGGGTCGTCGACCCACATGTCGGCCAGCTCACGCCGGATCCGCACCACGCCATCGAAGTAGGAGCTGGCCATGTGCTGCAGATATTGCGCCGCGAGGTCCATCGCGACATCGCTCGTGGCCTCTTCGCCGGCTTGCATCGCGGCGGCGAGCTGGGCCTCGATCTCCTCGCCGGCCGCCTTGATCCGCAGCCAGTCCTCCTTGGAGTAGTTCCGGGTGCGGGCGGCACTCTGTGCGTAGGCGTCGGTCTCGCCCCAGCGGTCGCGCGCTTCGGCGTCGTACTGCGATGGGTCGTGGTCGCCGAAGACCTCCAGGCGCTCTTCGGGGGTCAGGTTGATGCTCATGTCGTGAGCCTCCATGGTGGTTTGGACCGCCTCGCGAATGCGCTGCAGTCGGTTGATCCGCTCGCCAAGCAGGTGATGCTGGCGGCGGAGGTGGTCGCGCTCGTCGGCCTCCGGATCGTCGATGAGCTGGTGGATGCGGTCGAGCGGAAGCTCGAGTTCGCGGTAGAAGAGGATGCGCTGCAGCCGGGCCACGTCGGCGCCCGTGTAGGCGCGGTAGCCGCCGGCGGACCGCTCGGAGGGCACGAGCAGGCCGATCTCGTCGTAGTGGTGCAGCGTGCGGACCGTGACGCCTGCCAACCGGGCGACGGCACCGACCGTGAGTGGCCTCGTGGCTTCAGTCATGGAGACGACCGTAGGGCCTCACGTAGCGTGAGGGTCAAGGCGGGAGCGAGTGGTTACGCGCCTAGTGGCGGCCTCAGTCATGCCCCGTTGACTGCCTTCGCGCCCGAACCCCGCAAGGAGCGGGAAGTCCCTGCGAAAACGCGCCGCGGGGGGCCTGGAGCCGCCGGTCGGTCTGCGATCCTGGGTGGCCGATGAGCGCCCCGCCATTTGCCCACCTGCACGTCCATTCGGAGTACTCGCTGCTCGACGGCGCGTGCAAAATCAACGACTTGGTCAAGCGCGCAGCCGCGTTCGATCAGCCCGCGATCGGACTGACCGATCACGGCGTGATGAACGGCGCGGTCGAGCTCTACAAGGCCGCCAAGAAAGAGGGGATCAAGCCGATCGTCGGCTGCGAGATCTACCTCGTCGGCGACCTCAAGGCCGAGAAGAAGCAAAAGCGCACGCACCTCACGCTGATGGCGCAGAACAACGAGGGCTACAAGAACCTCGTGCGGCTCTCCTCAGCCGGCTTCCTGCAGGGGCTCTCCAGCGGCAAGCCCGCCGTCGACATGGCCCTGCTGGAGCAGTACTCCGAAGGCGTCATCGCGCTCTCCGGCTGCCTCTCGTCGACCTTCGCCAAGGCGCTCCTGAAGGACCGCGCCGACATCGCGGCCAAGCACATCGACGATCTCGTGCAGATCTTCGGTGAGGACGACGTCTACATCGAGGTCCAGAAGAACGGCCTGGTCGAGCAGGACCAGGTCAACGAGGGCGCCGTCAAGATCGCTCGCGACCTCGGCCGCCAGCTCGTCGCCACCACCGACGTGCACTACCTGCGCCGCGAGGACCACGACCACCACACGGCGCTGCTCTGCGTGCAGACCAAGTCCACCCTCCAGAACCCGAAGATGCGGTTCGACAACAACGAGTTCTATTTGAAGAGCACGGAGGAGATGGTCGCCGCCTTCACGGACTGGCCCGAGGCCGTGCCGAACGCCGCCGAGATCGCCGAGCGCTGCGAGCTCGAGATCCCGCTCGGCGGCATCCTGCTCCCGCGGTTCCTGCCCGATGGCGAAGACGAGCACCAGTACCTGCGCGAGCTGGTCTACGACGGCCTGCGTCAGCGCTACGGCGATCCGATTCCGGCCGACGCGGTCGAGCGTGCCGAGATGGAGCTCGCCGTCATCAACAAGATGGGCTACGACGCCTACTTCTTGATCGTCTGGGACTTCATCAAGTACGCCAAGGACAACAGCATCGCGGTCGGCCCTGGCCGTGGTTCAGCTGCGGGCTCGATCGTCGCCTACACGCTGAAGATCACCGACCTGGATCCGCTCAAGTACGACCTGCTGTTCGAGCGCTTCCTGAACCCCGAGCGCGTGTCGATGCCAGATATCGATATCGACTTCTCGGTCCGCGGGCGTGAGCAGGTGATGCAGTACGTCAAAGACAAGT
>JAEMRF010000110.1 GCA_016463515.1 Solirubrobacteraceae bacterium
CACGACCCGTCGATGGCCGACCGGATCGAGCGCCATCGCGCGCGCCGCGATGAGCACTGGTCCGTCGTTGATCTGCATGCCAGCGGCGACCTCGTGAGCGCACTGCCCGCGCGCGGCGTGGCGCTGCTCGATGGTCTTGGGGGCTGGGTCGCGAGCCTCCTCGCGCGCGGGGGTGCATTCTCCGACGACGCGGCCTCAGCCAAGAGCGCCACCACCGCAGTCATGGGTCGAGCACATGACGCGCTTCAGGACATCATCGACGCAGCATCCGGCGCGGACCTCAGCCTCGTCGTTGCAACGGAAGAGACCGGCCTGGGCGTCGTTCCCATCGGTGCCGGCACCGCCGCCTGGGTGGACCTGCTCGGCGAGCTCAACCAACGGCTGGTGCGCAGCGCCGACCTTGCGGTCGTCGTCGTCGCCGGACGCGCCCTCCCTCTTGGCGACTCCGTACCGCCACTCAGGCGCGAACCGAGCGGGCCGCCGCTGTCGGTCGTCCCCGCGACCGGTCCGGCTCAGCACGCCGACGCCGGGACCAGCCGATCCGCCGGGAGCAGCGACCGCGAGCGCAGGGCCTATCCACGCCTGGTGGGCGCCAACCCAGCTGCGCGCGCACGTCCGGCCGGGCCGACGGACCCCCATGGCACAACCACCCAAAGCGCACTTCCTTCGCGAGTACAGAACGTTCGGTACGACGAGCCCAGCACCCCTGTCGGCAACCTTGATGACCTGCGCCACCACGGCGACGAGCTCGTGCGCCCCGGCGACGCCGACCACGCCGTCAACGTCGTCGCGAAGGGTCCGCCGTCGTGGCTGACCGATGCCTTCGCCGGGGTGCTCCTCGAGGGCCACCTCATGCGGTACCCCGGCGCGGCCACAGCCGAGCAAGCCCTCGCGGCCCTCTACGAGCGCTCCCCCGACGAGGTCGTCGCCACCAACGGCGCCGCGCAAGCACTCTGGCTCCTACCTCCCGCCTTGAACCCCCGACTCGCCGTCTGCATCCACCCGCTCTTCACCGAAGCCGAGGCGGCACTGCACGCCCACCGCGTCGACGTGCTGCGCGTGCACCGCGACCCGGACGCGGACTTCGCCATCGACCCGGCACTGATTCCTGAGGCCGCCGACCTCGTGATCGTGGGAAATCCTGCAGCGGCCAGCGGCTCGCTGGCAGCGCGCGAGACGGTGCTTGCCCTCACGCGACCTGGGCGAACCGTGGTCGTCGATGAAGCCTTCATGGATTTGACTCCCGGCGAACCAGAAACCCTCACGGCTTTGATGCATGAGGGAGTGATCGTGGTGCGGAGCTTCACGAAATCGCTCAGCATTCCGGGGGTGCGCTGCGGCGCGGCGATCACGTCGCCCGAGCTCGCTCGCCGGCTGAGACGCGTTCGCCCGCCATGGTCGGTGAACGCCTTCGCGGTCGCTGCCATGACCGCCCTGGCCAGACACCCCGAAGAGCTCGCCGCGCGGGCCGACGAGGCTGCTGCCCAGCTCGCGGACCTGACCGCGCGACTCGCAGACATCCCTGGCGTGCGGCTCTGGCCCTCAGCCACGAACCACCTGCTGGCCCAGGTCTCCGATGGCCACGCGGTGGTGGCCGCACTGCGTGACGCCCAGATCGCGGTGCGCCCGTGCGGGAGTTTCCCCGGCCTGACCGACGACCACCTGCGGATCACGGCGCGCGACCCAGAAGCCAACACCAGGCTGGCGCTGGCCCTCAGCAGCGCCCTTCAAGACCTAGACTGATCGGTCTATCTCGCAGCGGCGTGGCCAGCGCCACCCAGAAGCAGGAACCCTGCGAGCAGGGCCGCGAGGACTACAGCGACTGGACCTCAGCGCCACCCGGCATCGGTGGGTAGTCCGTCGTGACGTGCTTCGTGGCGCGACGGTCGTGGCCACTGCGGCGCTCGATCTCGCCGGCGCGGCGCTCGACCTGACGCACCCGCCGCTCGGAGGCCTTCGTACGGCGCTCAGCCAGGACGCGCCGGATGAGGTACGTGTCGAAGATCCAGCCCTTGCGCTCCTTGGCCTCGGCGCGCACCCGCACGATCTCGTCGCGCACCTGCTCCAGCGGTCCGGCGATGAGAAGCTCGTCGGGCGTGCCGAGATACGCCCCCCAATAGATCTCCAGTCCGGTCGGGTCCAACCGCATGAACGTCGTCGATGGGTCGAGCATCACCACCACATCGTTCGCGCTCGCCGGGATGCCACTCCCGAGCAGCCGCGCCGGGGTGATCTGCACAGCGCCGCCCTGGCGATTGAGCGGAATTCGGTGGCGGGCCGTGAGGGCATGGATGCTGCTGACGCCCGGCAGCACCTCGTAGTCGAAGCTCGCCGTGCTCCGCGCCTGCACCTCGGCCACGATCGAGAGCGTGCTCTCATACAGCGAGGGGTCGCCCCAGATGAGGAACCCACCGGTTTGCCCCGGTGCGAGGTGCTCGGCCAGCGCGGCCTCCCACAACTCAACCCGTTGACTGCGCCAGTGCGCGACGGCGTCGGCGTAGTGCGGCGTGTCCTTCCAGGGCCGATCTGGATCCCGCAGCTCGACCGTGCGGTAGTCGTCGTCGTCGCGATAGCGGTCCACGACCTCTCGGCGAGCATGCACGAGGTCGGCCTGCTCCTCTTCGTTGGTCACCACGAACAGCACATCCAGCTCTCGGATCGCCAGCGCGGCTTGTGTCGTCACGTAGTCGGGGTCGCCAGCGCCGATCCCGATCAACAGGACTCGCGCCTGCGCAACGTCCGTGGCCTGCTGGGGTGCGTCGTCGGCGCTCATCGGCTCAATCATGACGCGCCCGTCGGGGGCATGGGGCACCTCAGCAACGAACGGACGAGGCGCCGGCATCCCACCGAGCGCTCACCCGCGAACGGCGACCCCGGTCACCCGACGCAGGGACCCAGCACTGGCTACGGCCTGGGCGGGAACGGATCGCGCGGCGCTCGATCAGGCCACGGGCCGGTGGCGCGCAATGATCAGCGCGTCCTCGACGAGACCCTTGAGGGCGCCTTCGTCGAGCGCGTCGTGTGTGACGAAGGCACGCAGCCAGATGCCGGAGGTCACGAGTTCAACCACCCGCCTTGGCTCGGGCTGCGTCGGAATGTCGCCCCGCTGCACGGCACGCTGCACGATCCGCTCGGCGACGGCGTGGCGCTCGCGCCAGTGCCGAGTCGTCAGGTCATGGAACTCGTCATTCGTCAGCGACAACACGCTGCGCAGCAACATCAGGACCGTTGGCTCGGTGAGCGCCGCAGTGACGCCACGCGCGAGCTCCATCAGGTCTTCCTCGATCGACCCGAGATCCGGCTCGACGACCGCCGCGGCCACCACGGTGGAGACCACCTCGGCCAGAAGCTGGCTCTTGTGAGGCCACCGGCGATAGATCGTGGTGACGGCCACATCCGCCGCCTTTGCAATGCGGGGAATCGACAAGTCGGCGTATCCCGACGTGCGGAGTTCCTCGACCGTGGCCGCGAGCACCGCGTTTCGCACGCGCGCCGAGCGACCGCCGGTACGGATGCCCTGATAGACGGGCCTCGCGTCGACGGGATCACCAGTCACCCGGGCTACCTTACGGATGGTAGGCGCGCGTACCTCGGTCGGCAGGTGCCGGCGACCAGCAGGACGGGGAGCACCTGCTCGTCGCCGACAATTCCGTGCCGTCGCTGCAGGCTTGGAGGCGTGCAGCCCAGGAGCCCCAAGCGGGGCTCCCTGAACGTAGCAAATCATCGCTTGCTAACGCAAAAATCCATGCGTTAGTCTCCGTGGGCGAGCCAGGGGACGGACAGAAGCCCGGGCTCGAACTGAGTGCCGCGAGCTCGGGACGCTCGCGGCGCTCGGGCCCAACCAGGGCGCCGGTCGGGGCCCGTAAGCCCTTGAACCCCTAACGCGGGATTTGCCTGTGGAACCCCGAGTTGGGCCGCGGCGCAACGGCTGAGTCGCGCGTGCCTTGCTGCGCTAGTTGGGCGTGCGACCGGACTGCGCAAACCCCGATCGGGCACCCTCGGCGCGGTCCCGGAGTTCGTCCACGCTGAGCTCTCCGCGCAGCAGGCCGGCGGCCAGATGGAAGACGAGTGCACCGAGAAGCGCAAGGATCGCCACGCCGAGGTTCTCGGCAAAGGTGACCACGACGAAGGCGAAGCCAAGCAGCGCCGGGAGGATACGGGAAGTCGTCATTTCAGAAGCTCCGTTCTTGATGCAGGGGTAAAGCGGGTCACCGTCACGCGAACGGCGGTGGAGTCGGGCAGGCCTGCCTGCTCGATCGCCGACTGCGCGCGGGTCTTCGTGGTGCGAAGCACCTCAGGGATGAGGTCGGCGCGTCGGGCGTGCAGGGCGATCTGGAGGTCGTCCTCGTCGAGGGTGGCCTTGGCGTCGCGCACACCGGCATGCCGAGCCGCAATCTCCACGGCCCGCTCGATCGCGCGCGGGCTGACCGTGGTGCGGCCGTCGGCTTCGTCTCGCAGCGTGAGCGAGGTCCGCGTGACGTGCGGGATCAGGCGCTGCGCCCATCCGAGCGCGACGAGCACGATCAGCCCCACGACGCCTGCTGCGGCGACGACGGCACGAGTAGCCGTCGACCAATCGGCAGGGTCAAGCGCACCGAGGCGCTCGTAGACCCACTGGTAGCCGCTGACGGCGTTGACCTCCGCGGGTGCGACCCCCGCCGCCAACGCGAGGATCACGGCTCCGGAATAGATCAGCGCCAGCGCGGGAACGACCATGACCTTCTGGCCGAGGGTCGTCGCCCAGGAGTGGCGCAGTCCAAGTCGCTTTCGGGGCATCATGCGATCCTGCTCTTTCGGGTCGTGCCAGTTCGGCTGCGCACCCTCAAGCGCAGCGAGAAGGCGGTGGCCAGGGGACGCACCCGCTCGGCCAGCGTGTGCGTGATCTGGGAGCTCTCGCCTCGCGGCGTCTGGGTTGCGCGCACGCGCAGGCGTCCACCGCCCCGCAGCCGACGCGTGCGCACGCGCACCTTGGCACCGGTGGTGTCGCGGACGGAACCGGCCAGCGAGGCGGCTGCACCCTGCAGCGCCCGCCGGCGGATCGTGAGCTCACGGTCTCCGTCCAGGGTGAGTTCACGCTCGCGTGCTGGTGCCAATGCGCCGATGAGGAGCACGACGCCACCGAGCACCGCGCCAGCAGCAGCAAGCACGACGGTACTCCCGCCACTGGGGGCCGTCTGGTCGAGGAAGTCGCCGACCTGCCGCCACGCGTCGGTGAGCATGGCCGCCTCGGCCAGGCTGCGGGCTGTGGCCCCGCCGACGATGGCCGCGACGGCCGCAACGGCCGCAGCAATGCCGAGGACCGGCAGGACGATGAGTGCGATGAGGCGCGTAAGTGCGCGGGCCGGGAGGACGATCATGCGTGGGCCGTCCGTTTCAGTTCGGGAAGGGTCAGGTCGGTGAAGGTGATGTGGATGGCCGAGATGGCTCCGCCCAGGCCTTCAGCGTCAGCTGCCCGGCGGACCTGCGACTCGACCTGCGCTGCGAGCACCGGAAGATCGGTCAGCCCGGCCACCAGGTAGAGCGCCACGGCATAGCGGGGAGCGCCCGCCTCGCCACCCTCAGGCATGACGGTCACGCCCGGCAGACGTTCGGACCCGGCGTGGGTGGCGTGTGTACGGGCAGGGTCGGCGCCGGTCACGTCGGCATGCTCGAGCGCGGCCGATGCGGCCAGACGGGCGAGCTGGATGCGGGGGGTCTCCCGCCGCTCATCGGCGGCGGGAGTGGCCTGCTGCTGCGTGGCCATCAGCTACTGCACGCGGCTCTCGTCCGAGGTGTCTTCGTCGTCGCCGGCGAAGTGCAGATCGGTGACGTTGATGTTGACCTCGGTGACCGTCAGGCCGGTGATGCCGCTGATGCGCTTGATGACGTTCTGGCGGACGGCCTCGGTGACCTGCGGAATGCTCTCGCCGTACTCGATGACGACGGTCAGATCGACGGCGGCCTCACGAGTGCCGACCTCGACCGATACGCCCTGCGTCAGGCGGTCGCCGACGCCGACCTTGGCGACCGCGGAGCCCAGGGCGCGAGCGGCGCCGCCGCCAACGTCATACACCCCAGCAACCTCGCGGGTGGCCAGGCCGGCAACCTTCGAGACGACGCCGTCGGCGATCGTGGTGCTGCCGGTATCGGTGACCAGCGGGCCCTTCGTCGCCAGATCGGTGCCGGTCGCAGTGGTGGCCGTGGTCTTGGTCTGGGTTTCCGTGGCAGACATTGGTTGGTGCTCCTTGTCGTGTCCGTCCCCGGCCGCAGGCTTGCGGTGGGGAACTGGACGTTTGACCGGAGCCCGCCAGAAAAGTTCTGCGCGAGATCTGTGACGGTGCGCTCAGTCATGGCACGGCGCGGAGCCGTACCAACAGGTTCAACCGTCGACGTCGATGTCGTCGACGAAGACCTGCACCTGGTCCACCTGCAGTCCCGTCAGCGCTGCCAGGTCAGCCCCGACCGCCACCCGCACCTGCTCTGCCAGCGCAGGCAGCGCCGGCCCAAGCGCGGCGGTGAGGTGCACGGTGAGCGTGAGCTTGTCGCCTGCAGTACCTGAGTCCAGTGCCACCGAACAGCGCCGAACACCGGGGATGGATCGAGCAGCGCGACGGGCGATCTGGAGGACGACCAGGTCGCTGGCGGTGTCCTGGCCCAGAGGCCCGCTTGAGAGCGGCAGACGTCCCCCCTCCCGCCGGAGCCTGGTCATCACCCGAGTCGTCAGACCACGCGGCACGGCGACCGGTTCCGCCGCCAGTCGCTGGAGCGGGCCGGCGGCCGCACGCAACCGCTGGAGTGCGTCCTGGCAGGAGGCGCAGCTGTCCTGGTGTGCCGGATCGACGGCCGGCGCGCCGTCCACGACCTGCTCGACCAGCGCCAGCGGGTCGCGGCCGCACGCCAACGACGGAGGCGGCGGCGCGGTCATCGCCAGTCCCCCAGATCCTGCGCGACCGTGAGCCGGGCGCGATGGATCCGGCCCTTTACTGCCGCCAGGCTGATCTGCAACACCTCGGCGACCTCCTCGTAGGAGAGCCCCTCGAATTCCCGCAGGACCAGCGCGGCGCGCTGTTCGGCCGGCAGCGCGGAGATCGAGGCCGTGAGCTCGGCCAGCTCGGCCCGACGCTGCACCGCCGACGCGGGATCGGCGCCGGCGTCCGCGTCTCGCTGCTCATCCCACGGCATCGTGGGACGGCGGGCGGCGATGACATTGAGGCAGTGGTTGGTCACGATGCGGTAGAGCCACGTGCCAAACGCGCTGCCCTGCCGAAACCGTCCGATCGAGCGCCACGCCTTTACCAGCGCTTCCTGCGCGGCATCTTCGGCATCGGCCTGACTTCCGAGCATACGCAGCGCCACCCGGAACACCTGCAGCTCATGGCGGCGAACAAGGTCGCCGAACGCATCCAGGTCACCACGCTGTGCCGCCCGGACCAGGAACGCTTCGTCGCCGTCACTCACGCCCGAGGGCTCGCGGACAGGTGCAGGGCGCTACTCACGCCAACGCAAGCTAGGAGCCCATACTTCCCGTATCGCGGCCCCGTAACGGCCCTGTAAGGGACGTGCGTCGGGGCCTGAACTCATGACGCGCTGGAGCGCAGCGTGGCACCCCCGCCAAGCCACCGATCAAGCTCGAGTGCGAGCGCGATATCGATCCAGCGCCGCTCCCAGCCGGGCGGCAGCAAGTTCTCTGCGCGGCGCACCCGGGCGAGCACCGTATTGCGATGCAGCCCGAGCGACTCCGCGACGGTCACGGTGTCAAACCCTGACGACACCACACTGCGCAGCGTCGACCGCAGCTCAGGCGCTGCCGTGGCGAGCGCGCCAAGGACCACGGCGACGAACTCGCCCGCCGCCGGCTCGTCGGAACCGGCCAGTGCAACCACGCGCACCTCGTCGTGGGTGGCCAGGTCGACGGCGTGACCGAGCCGGTGCATGACGCGCTGGGTCTGCATGGCATCGAGGTGGCCGCGACGAAACCCGGAGACGCCCATGCCGGTGCTTCCGATCGCCATACGGACCTCGCCGACCGGCGACAGCTGCGCCCGCAGCGTCTGCGCGTCCGGGGGCTGTGCGGTCGGCAACCATGCCCACACCGAGGCAGCCGACGCCGGGATGACGAGCGGCGTTCGCGCACCGCACGCCTCGGCCAGCGCGCGAGCGGCACGCTCGAGGCCGTCGACCCCAGGTCCGGTCCGCGGATCGGCCCAGAGAATGGAGCCCAGCAGCGGACGGCCGAGCTCGAAACCGAGCCTCGAACTCGCCAGCGCCGTGTCGGCGCCCTCGCCTTCGAGGAGGGCGGTCGCGACCTCCAGCCGGCGCGTCCGACCGCCCGTCGACCGGGCCTCGCGTTCCTGCTCGATCACCTCCCGCAGTGCCGAGATAGAACGGTCGATGTAGTCCGCCGAGGAGCTGAGCATGGTCGCGAGCGCCTCACGCAGCACCACCGGATCCGTCGAGAGTGCGAACGCCGCGTGCATGATGTGCTGAGACGCCACAGCGAGCCCAACCCGGAAGTAGTTGTAGGTGGAGTCTTCGAGCCCGCGACGGGCCACGTCGCGGACGATGTTGAGCGTGTCGGCGCTGAGCACCGGTTCGACGGGCTCGCCGGGCCACCGGATGTTGGCCTCGAGCCAGGCCGCGAGGACCGCGACGTTGGAGCGCTCGATCTCGAGCGCGAGCGCCGGATCGGCGACGAGCCCAGCCGGCGCACTCGCTGCGACCGCGTCGTGGAGTTCAGCGAAGAGCGCGGGCGCGTCATCGAGCACCCGTTCGAGGGTCCCACGGATCAACTCGCGAGCCGTCGGACTCAGTTGCGCGGCCAGCGGCGGGGTCACGGGAGCCATCGTACGCCTCCCGGGCCAGTGCGTTTGCACAGTCCTGGGCCGACAGACTGTGCATCTGCACATTGCCACGCGGCGCGAGATGCACGACGCTGCCGTGGTGTCGCCGGATCTCTCAACGGCCGCCCACC
>JAEMRF010000111.1 GCA_016463515.1 Solirubrobacteraceae bacterium
CCCGTTCGAGCTCGACGACGGCCCGCACGTGGTGCACGGGTCGGTCGGAATCGCGGAGGTCGACGAGCACGACGAGCATCGCCACAGCGCCGTGTTCCGCGACGCCGAGCTGGCGATGTACCAAGCCAAGCGCGTGGGCGGCAACAGCATCGAGATCTTTGCCCGCGACATGCACGAACGTGCTCGTGCGCGGGTCGAGCTCGCAGCGCAGCTGCGCGACGCCCTGGAGTCGGGCGGCCTGCATCTGGCCTACCAGCCGATCGTCGATCTCGTCGACGGGCGAGTCGTCGGCTACGAGGCACTCCTGCGCTGGCAGCACCCCGTGCGCGGGCCGATGTCGCCCGCGGAGTTCATTCCGATCGCGGAGCAGAGCGGGCTGATCGTCGACATCGGCGAGTGGGTCCTGCGGACCGCCACCAAGCAGCTCGCCGAGTGGCAGGGCACCTGGCAGGACCAACGCTACGTCTCCGTCAACGTCGCCGCATCACAGCTCGCCACCCGCGCTCTGGTGGGGCAGGTCCGCAGGGCACTCGGCGAGTCGGGGCTGGCACCCGAGCGCCTGCTCCTGGAGGTCACCGAGTCCTCGCTGATCGACGACATCGACGGCAGCGTCGAGCAGATGCAGGCCGTTCGCGCACTGGGCGTGCGCTTTGCCCTCGACGACTTCGGCACCGGCTATTCGTCGCTCAGCTATCTGCGCCGGTTCCCGGTGGACATCGTGAAAGTCGACAAATCGTTCATCGACGAGATCCACGAACCCGACGGCACCTTGCTCGTGCGCGCGATCATCAACATGGCGGCGAGCCTGCGGCTCAGCGTCGTGGCTGAGGGCATCGAAGCGATCGACCAGGCGGCGTCGCTGCAGCAGTTCGGCTGCCACCTGGGCCAGGGCTACCACTTCAGCCGGCCCATGCCCGTGGACGACGTGGCAGCCAACCAGCGCACCTTCGCGCTGCCGGTTGGCCCGACGCTGCGCGTCGTCGGCGAGTAGCGACGGCCTCAGGCCCGAGTCTGGAGCGCCGCGTTGGCCTCCGCGGCGGCGGCGGCTGGGTCGGCGGCGACGTTCACGAGCACCACGCTCGTGAGCATGTCGGTGGTGGTGTCGATCAGCTCTGGGAAGCGGTCGGTCTCGCCACGGTCGACGTGGCTCACGACAAGCTCCATGAAGGCCCCCATGATGCCCCGGGCGATCATCGGCGAGAGGGCGCGTGATTCAAGCTCTGGGTTGGCGGCGCGGCCCTGTTCCACGAGATCGCAGAGCATCGCGGCGAACATGTCCATCGCTTCTTCGCGAGCGGCGCGGGCCTCCGGGCTGAGGGTTGCCAGCTCGACGAGGATCGCGTGCGTGAGCAGCGGCTGGGCCATGAGGATGTTGAAGTACGTCTCAAAGCCCTTGCGCATCACCTCCACCCACGGGCGGTCGAACACCACGGAGGCGCTCACGCTGTCGACGACCGCGACGGTGATCTGTCGATGCAGCTCCAGGAAGCACTCCTCCTTGCTGGAGAACTCCGCATAGAACGTGCGCAGCGACGTGCGAGCTTCGCGGGCGATGTCGGCGACTTTGGCGCCGCCGAATCCCTCGCGTGAGATCACGATCGCCAGGGCGCTCAGCAGCTGCTGGCGCGTCTCGGAGACGGGCGGCACCGGAGAGCCGTCGGCCGATGACAGCGGCACGCGGACCGGGCGGGGTGTGCGAACGCGTTCGATCGGTGGCTGCACCTTCGTGACGGAGAAGTCGATGGCACCCGCCTGCGTCACGTCGGCGTGCATGTTGCGGTCCATCATGCGCAGGGCGGCGCCCGCCAGGCTGGAGTCGATCGCGGCGACCGCGTCCTGGGGGACGACGACCTTGAAGCGGCTGACCGACGCATCCAGCGCGGAATACAGAATGCCTTGCTCGGTGGCCTGACCGGTGAGGATGACCCGGCGCACACCGCGCGACTGCAGGAGGTCTTCGAGCTGCGAGCGGTCAAACGCCGACGGGCGAGCTCGGATCACGAACGGATCCCCGGGAGCGGGGAGGATCGGCGTGAGGTCGTCGCCGAGGCCATGCTTCCGGGCGGCGTCGACGAGCTCATCCGCGGTGGCGGTCCAGCGGCCCTCGTGGTTCTCGACGTAGACCACGGGCACGCCGGCAGCCCTCGCGCGCTGGATGAGCTCGCCGATGACCGGCAACACCTTCGGCGCGGTGCGGCGTAGGGCGCGGCCATCGCCACCGTCCATCGGGGAGAACATGTCGATGACCAGCAGCGCGGTGACGTCTCGCCGTTCGGGCGGGGCACTGGATGCAGGTGGCGGGGACATGGTCACTGGGATGACTCCAGCGGAGGTGAGGAGACGCTACGTGAGTGGTGAGGAGAAGTGTGACGCCTCAAGGCACTGAACCGTCGTTCAGTTTTCCTCACCTGGTTCAGTTCGCTTCACGTGGAGGAGCGGGGCAGGTGGTGGGCGCCGGCAGTCCAGCGAAGCGCTGCTGCAGGTACGACAGCGCTCGGCTGGCCTGCGTGACGGCGGGGCCAGCGTGGCCGCCGCGGACGCTCAGGAACTGCAGGGTGGCCCCCTGCTCGCAGTACTGCGCCGCGGCGATCGCAGCACCGGGGTAGGCCACGAGCTCGTCATCCTTGGCGTGGTACATCAGCGTCGGCACCGAGGGCGGTCGCGTGCCGAGCGTGTTCTCCGCGATGACCTGCTGCACCTCGGGGATCTTGCGGATGTCCGGGACGGTGCTGAGCGAGCGCAGGGTCTGGAACGGCCGCGCCACGATGAACTCGGTGATGCACTCCTTCCCGACCTGGCGCATGGTGGCGCGCCCCTTGTTGTTCAGGTACGGCGAGAAATCGATGTCTGGGTACGCCCGCATGAGCCCTGTGATCGCGGCGAACAGGACCCCCGCAAACGGCCCGCCGTCGAGGCTGCCGAGGAGCAAGTCCGGGTTGGCCGGCACGCCGCCCTGCGTCGCACCCTTGATGTCGAGCTCCGGAGCGTAGGTGGCGGCGAGCTCGTTGGCCCACGCGGTGGCGTGACCGCCGCCCGAGTAGCCCGTCAGGCCGACGGGCGTGGCGGCGCCATCGAGCCCGGCAGGTTCGTAGGCCTGCGCAGCCCGGATGCCATCGAGCACGGCCTGCCCTGCCATCTTGCCGGCGATCCAGAGGTTGTCCGGGCCTTCGTAGTCGGAGGTCACGACCGTCCAGCCCTTGGCGAGCTCGCCAGCGATGAGGGCCATCTCAGCGACCGGCTCGGCGTACGTTCCCGTGCGCAATGCGTACGACGGCATGCATTTGGAGGCGAGCCCGTCGTAGGCGATCTGGTGCGAGACCAGCTTGCGATTCGTGGCAGGCCGACGTAGCGGCATGATGATCGTGGCGGCGGTGGCAACCGGCCGACCCTGTTGATCAGCAGTGCGGTAGAGCACCTGATGGGCCTTGAACGGCAGCTTGAGGCCCGGCGCGACCTGTAGGGCCGTCCCACGGGAGCGGATCACGGCGCCCGGCTCGAGCGCGGCGATGTTGGCGGGCGCTTGGTACCACGGGTCGTTGGCCGGGGTGACGGCCGCTGCAGCGCTCGTAGGAGCGGCCGCAACGGCGACGGTCGCCGCAAGCAGCATCAGTCTCGTGCGGGGAGCTGACGTGGGACGAAGCGCGCGAAGCAGGGACATGCGGTGGGACTTTCCGGGGTGACTCGGGCTCCCTTCGCGGGAGTCCGCCGGGCCGTCGCGAGGCGACGACTCAGAACTGAGTGTCACTGAAAAACCGGCCAAGAGCAATAGCCAGCGCGCTGCGGCACTCCCGGCCGTCCAGGGGCATAAGGTCCCGTCAGCGCTTTCTACTCGGAAATCCGGTGCGAAAGCGGTTCCGACGGGTCGGCGTCAGCTCGTGACGGCTCCGCCAGCGGTCTGCCAATCCGTGAGGCCGCCGATGTTGGTCACGTCGGTGTAGCCCGCTTTTCGCATGAGGTCGACGGCGATGTCGGCGCGGCGACCCGAACGGCAATAGACGTAGATCTTCGCGTCCTTGGCGACCTCGGGCAGCTCACCGGCCTCCAGCCGGCTGAGCGTGAAGAGCTCGGCCGGGGTGGCGTGGCCCTCGTCCCACTCGGCCTGCTCACGTACGTCGATCAGCGTCGCCCCTGCCTCGATCGCCGGGATCGCGGCCTTTGCCGCTTCGACGTAGCCGCCGGCCTCGCTGGCGGCGGCCGGAGCCCGTTCGCCGGAGGCGGCATCGTCGTCGCCTCCGCCGCATGCGATCACACCGCCGGTCAGCGCAAAGGCTGCGGCGAGCACCATGAGGAGTGTGCGAGGTGGAGTCATCGAGGGCCTTTCGCGGCACGGCAGCAGGGTCGACCGCGAGACGGCCAAGCCACAACTATACAACTCATCAATGGTGTTTTGGCGACGGGAGTACCTGGTTACGCCGAAGGGTGTCCTCCCCGCAGCGATCCGCCCGCTAGTGGTGCCATGAAGCAGACGCCGAATACCCCAGCCAAGAGCGGGACGAGACCGACGATCGCCACGATGATGCCGGCGGTGCCCTGAATCGCCGCGAGGCCCGCGATGATGAGTGCGATTCCGGCGACGATCCGCAGTACGCGGCCCGCGGTTGAACTCATGAAGTTGATGAACGGCATGTTTGCTCCCTGTTCGATGGTCGCCCGTTGCGACCCTCACTGAGAAAGACGACCGAGATGGCTGCCGTGGACAACATCGACGACGACACGTTCGCTGAACTGCTCGCCGAACAGATGCAGGGCCTGTTGGCGCTGGCGCGGCGCATGGCTCCCGCCGGCACCGATCCAGCCGACCTCGTGCAGGACACGCTGGAACGGGCGTGGCGGGCACGCGGCACACTGCGGTCCCCGGCCGCCCTGCCAGGCTGGCTGCGCCGGATCCTCGTCAACCGCGTGCGAGACCTCGGCGCGCGGGGCGCGCGCCGCACGGAGCTGCCGCTCGCCGACGACCTCACCGATGACGCCGCGAGCGAGGTGATCGAGCACCTCATCGTCGCCGAGCAAGATGTCGAGCTGCGAGCGGCGCTGCGCCGCACGCCGCCGGCCGAGACGCTCGCGGTGGTCCTGGCGGATGGAGAAGACTGGTCGGCGAGTGAGATCGCTGAACTGTGCGGCACCACCCCGGCGGCGATGCACAAGCGAATCCAGCGCGGTCGGCGACACCTCGCCCAAGAGCTCCAGCATCCGCATCCGCCGCACGATCCTCCGGGCGAGCTGTGCGCGTCGGTCTACACGCTTGCCCGCGAGCGCCTTGCTGGGACTCTGGCTGCCGCGCAGGAGCACGAGATGGACGAGCACGTCGCCACGTGCGACTACTGCGCCCCGGCGGTACGAGCCGTTCAGCTGCTGCTCGGTGGTCTGGGCGGTCGCCCTGACGTCCTGCTCACCAACGAGCAACGGGCCCGCCTGCGGCGTGCCGCAGCGCAGCCGCCGGCGGACTAGCGCGGGCTCAGACGACCCGGCGATTGGCGAGGGCGCGCAGCGCCTCGCTGGGAGCGCCGGTGCGCGACTCGACCTCGCTGGTCTGCGCAGCGCCGGACTCCACGGCACGCATCGCGTCGGCAGCGAGCGCCTGCGCGGTGGCGGGCTCGTCGAGGGCGCCGCCGCCGGAGGTGGAAGGCGCTGCCGCGGCGTTGCCCTGGCCGGTGGCAGCAAGGTAGGCGGCGAGGCGGTCGAGCTTCTCCGGAAGGCCACGGCGCTGGACGACGATGGTCGTGAGGTGCCGGGTGACGAGCTGCGCTGGATGAAGGTCCCAGCCCTGACGCACGCCATCTGAGAGCGCCCCGAGCACGAGCCTGGTGTGCTCGGCCCAGTTGGCGTGGACGGTGCCTCGGTCGCCGACCGGCAGGCGATTGGTCGACCCATCGCTCACTTCGACGCCCGTGCCGGCTGCGGCCAGCCGCATCACGGCCTTCGCCGTCTGGGCGACCGGGTGGTCGGCGCGCTGGTGCTGGGCTCCGACGCCCATCGCGGCGGAATAGTCGTAGGTCCCGTAGTGCAGGCCGGTCACGCGGCCCGCCCCGGCCTCGATCATCGGCGCCAGCGGCAGGGTGCCGTCGGGCCCCAAGATGGTCTGCGGCGTCTCAACCTGAATCTCGAAGCGCAGGGCCCCGCTCGGCAATCCGTGCGCCTGCTCGAGCGCATCGAGCAGCACCACATACACGCGCACCTGATCGAGGTGGATGACCTTCGGCAGGGTGACCACGAACCCGCTCGGCAGTCCCCCGGCTTGCATCAAGCGGCCCACCACGCGGTCCAGGGTGCGCACGGCTCGCGGCCGCGTGGAGGCTTCCAGGCTGCGGTGCCGGATGCCGCACCGGCGAGGACCGGCCGGATCAGCGGCCTCCGCGAGCAAGGTCTGCGCGGCGGCGTCGGCGTGGGCGTCTTCGTCGGCATCGGAGTGTGGGCCGTACCCGTCTTCCAGGTCGACGCGCAGATCCTGAATCGGCTGCTCCTCGAGCGCTCGCAGTAGCAGCGGCCACGCGTCCTGCACCTCTGCGGCCGGGAGTCCGACGGCCGAGGCGAGCTCCTGCGCTGTGGCGCCGAATTCGTCGAGGGCGGCGCGGGCACGGCGACCCCAGTCGCTGCAGAGGCCAGGCGCAGCCTGGTCGGCTGGCACGTAGACCGTGTGGATCGGCTGGCCGAGTCCGGCGCCGCCGGGCCAGCGGGCTGCAGCCCAGTCATCAAGCGGACGGAGGGCGTCGTCGAGGGCCTGAATCGCGCCGGCGCTCAGCCTGCCGGGACCGCCCGCGCTCAACGCAGCGCGCCGACGCGCGGCATCTCGTAGAGCGGCGTAGCGCTGGAGGCGCGCACGATGAGGCTGGGTTCGGCGCGGACGGGCGTCGGCGTGGCGCCGTCGATCGCGGCGAGCAGCTGCGTGGCGGCGAGCTGCCCGAGTTCGGCGACGGGCGACGCGACGGTGGTCAGCTCCATCGCCTCGGCAGCGGCCACGTCGTTGAAGCCGACCACAGCTACGTCGGTGCCAGGCTCGATGCCGGCCGCCTTGAGTGCGCTGATCGCGCCGAACGCCGCGAAGTCGTTACCAGCGCAGAACACAGCCGTGAAGTCGCGACGGCGGTCGAGCAGTCGCTCCATGCCAGCGCGGCCCGTGGTGGTGTGGAGCCCGCCCGCCTCCACGAGGTGCTCGGCCACCGAGATGCCATGTTCGGCCAGTGCGGCGCGGTAGCCCTCGGCGCGGTCCCACGACACGGCCGAGTAGTCGGGGCCGGCGATGAGCGCGAAGTCGCGGTGGCCCTGCTCGATGAGATGCTCGCCCACGAGCCGGCCGCCGGCATAGTCGTCGCAGGCGATCGACGGGTGCCCCGGGGAGCTGCGCATCACCAGCACGTAGGGCACGCCGAGCGCCGCGATCCACTCCACGTACTCGCCGTCGCGGTGGGCGTCGGCGATGACGAGGCCATCGACCCGGCGAGAGAGCAGCAGTTCGACGCGTCGCCGTTGTGCGCGCGGGTCGTCGCCGGTGGCGGCCACGAGCACGTCGTAGCCGTGCGCGACGGCCACCTGGTCGACCTGCTCGTAGATCAGCGCCTGTGCGATGTCGGTCAGGGAGTGGGCGACCATGCCGATCGCGCCCGAGCGGCGGGTGCGCAGACTGGCGGCGACCGGGTCACGGCGGTACCCCAACTGCTCGGCAGCGCTGTGGACGAGCGCCGCAGTGGGCGAAGCGTCGGGGGCTTGGCGCAGCGCCCTGGAGATCGTCGAGATGTGCAGCCCGGTGTGCTCGGCAAGCGTGCGGAGCGTCGGCCGTGCCGCCTGACCGTCGGGTGAGTTGTCGAGCGGGATGGGCATGCGGCGGCGGGCTTCAGCGTGACATGTACGGCGCCGTTGTGCACAACTTTCTTGGACCGCCGTACGTGAACTGCTGCTCAGGACCACGCCGGCGCATCACGTGACCGAGGGAGTCCGTGAGGTTCTACGGCGCCTGGACTTCGGTCTCGGATTCGGGCTCTGGCTCGGTGTCTGGCCCGGCCACGACGAGCAGCGCACAGGGCGACACGGTGCAGAGGGCGTCGGCGGTGCTCCCCAGCAGCAGGCGCCGCAGGGGCCCCGCGGCGCGAGAGCCGATCGTGAGGAGATCGAGCGTGGCTCCGAAGTCCGTCAGCGCCTGAATCGGATGGCCCTCGACCACATGCGCGGTCGCCGGCGGTCGCAGCTCGGAGATGTCGGCGCGCGCCGCCTCTGCCAGCGAGCCATCGAGCCGCTGCAGCTCGTGCAGGGCCGATGCGGCTGGCCCCATCCACGGGCTGACCTCGACCGGCACCACGTGCATGGCGTGCAGCTCGGCGTCGTGACGGGCAGCGGCAGCTGCGGCCACGTGCGCAGCATGGGTGCCTACTGGCGTGGCGCAGAACGCAACGCCGACCTTCTCGATCCGAAACGCGTCGGCGGCTGGCCGCTGGCCCACGACGGCGACGGCGCAGGGAGCCCCGTGCAGCACGCCCGGGAGTGCTGACGCGGCGTCGTCGAGATCCCGGTGCGCGCCGACCACGAGCAGGTCAGCGTCCTCACGACTGGCGACGCGATGCAGGCCCTCGATGAGGTTGGTGTCGTCTTCGACCACGATCTCGCAAGGGCGATCGAGCGCGGCCCTGCCGACCTTGAGCAGCCGCAGCGCCTCAGCGGTGTCGCGGGCTCGGGCGTTGTCCTGGGCGACGGCGCCAGCGCGATGCTGGGCGTGGTGGATCCGCACGAGCACGAAGACCGCGTCGGGCGCGGCCAGTGCGAGCGCGAGGTCGATCGCCGCGACGCCGCCGTCGGTGCCGACGGCCACGACGACGCGGCCAAAGGCTGCCGGAGCAGGGGTCTGGCCGTCGGACGGCAGCTGTGCAGCGGAGTCAGTCATTCCGCGGAGCCTGTCGCACCGTGCGGCTGCCGGCATCCGGGCAACCCCGCAGCCCCTGGGGATTCCGCCGCGTCGCG
>JAEMRF010000112.1 GCA_016463515.1 Solirubrobacteraceae bacterium
GGCCCCGAGCATGCGGGGCTTCCTATACTCGACACTTCATGCCGATCTACGAGTACCGCCGTCCTGACGGGACCACCTTCGAGGTCCTCCAGAAGTTCTCTGACGACGCGCTCACGGTTGACCCCGATACCGGGGTGCCGGTCCAGCGTGTGCTCAGTGCGCCCGCGATCCACTTCAAGGGGTCGGGCTTTCACAACACCGACTACGGCACCAAGCGCCGAAACCGAGAAAAGGCCGCGGCGGAATCCGCCGGCGGTGAGTCTGGGAGTGGGGGCGGAGCGAGCGCCGACAGCAGCTCGTCGAGCGACTCCAGTGCCGGTAATGCGGCGTCGAAAGGCGATTCCGGGGCATCCTCCTCGGGCGCCAGCTCCAAGGGCTCGTCCGACTCCTCGACGTAGCGTTTCCCAACGGCGTCCACGCCCTGCGTGCGACGAACCGGAAATCAGGGTAGGAATTGAGCATTGCTCAGATGCGGCGTTACCGGTTGTTCTGCAGACCGGTGCGTTGCTAACGTGCCCTTCGTCACGCTGCCGACCTGAGTCGTCACCAAGTGAGCCACCCCTGGCGCACTGCTCAATCCGCGCACCGGACTGTCCCCGTAGGAGTCACGTGTTCAACGCTTCCCAAGTCCGCCGATTCGCAGCTCTCGCGTTCGTCGCCCTGATCACCGTGGTCAGCGGCGCCCTCGCCGCGTCCCCAGCGCAGGCCGGGACCACGCCCCGGGATTCGTTCATCACGCAGCCCCAGAAGAAGTTCTCGGCGTTCGACATCCCGCCGTCGCCGCTGCCGGCCGGCAAACCCGGCGACATCATCCGCTGGCGTCCGATGGGGTGGTCGAAGTCGTTCACCAAGCCGCCGAAGGGCACCCAGGGCTACAAGATCATGTACCTGTCGACCTCGGCGACGGGTGAGCGGATCGCGGTCACGGCTTCGCTGATGGTGCCCCGCGCCTACCAGCCCAAGCAGGGCATCGAGAACCGGCCGATCATCGGCTACGGCAACGAGGCCATGGGCCTGGGCGACAACTGCGCGCAGTCGTCGATGCTCGAATACGCGCACTCCGGGGAGCTCGCGCTGCAGGAGCCGATGCTCAAGCGCGGCTATGCCGTCGTCTCGACCGACTACGAAGGACTGGGGACTCCCTCGGTCCACACGTTCGGCGTCTCCGTCTCCTCCGGGCACGCGATCCTCGACTCCGTCCGTGCAGCCCGCAACCTCACCGAAGCCGGACTGCCCAAGCAGGGCCCGGTGGCGCTCTACGGCTACTCGCAGGGTGGTCAGGGCATCGGCCGCGGCATGGAGATGCAGCCCGACTACGCCCCCGACGTCAAGCCGACCGCCGTCGCCTTCGGTGGCACGCCGACCGATCCCGCGAAGTTCTCCCGCTACGGCAGCGGCAAGTTCTTCTCGGCGGTCAACTTCGCGGCCTCTGCCGGGTTCGACGCGGCCTACCCGGAGCTGCGGCTCAAGGACATGCTCAACGAGCGCGGCGTGATCGCCAACGCGGCTACCTACAACGCCTGCATCGAGTCGATCTTCGTGGTGCCGTTCCGGATGTCGTCGGCCTACCTCAAGCCGGGGATGGACCCGCTGGTCGATCCCCGCTGGATCAAGCGGTTCAAGGAGAACGCGATCGGCTACGAGCCGCCGTCGCCTGACGTCCCCGTCTACTACTTCCATGCCATCGGCGACGAGGCCGTTCCGTACTCCGGCGCAACCAAGATGCGTCGCCAGTACTGCAAGGCCGGCGTCAACCTCAAGTTCCAGGCGATTCCGATCATGGAGCACGTCGCCACCGGGCCGGTCTGGATGCCGATCGCGGCCCAGTGGGTAGCGGATCGACTCGAAGGCAAGCCTGCCAGGGGCAACTTCGCACCCAACTGCTGGCCTGACTCAGCGTCGCTGCCAGAGGAGTCCTAGGCCTCCGCCGCTTTCTCTGTCCCGCACGTACGGCCAGCCCCCGGGCTGGCCGTACTGCGTTCTGGGGCCGCGTTTGCGGCCTGGAGTCCCCGAGTTTTTGTGAGCGTCCTCACCCCGAATTCCCCTGCGGGCGTTGAGGTTTTCGTTCACGTCTCGCCGATGCACTGGTAATGCGCTTTCTCGGCCGTTAGAGTGATGGGCATCACGGAGTCGGCTCCGTGGGAGCGCTCTGAGCCACCCGGCTTTCGTCACGGAGCGCTGCGTCACCAAGAAGTACCCGAGGCTCCCCCGCCTCAAGAGAAGGAATCGTGTCCCGAGGTTTCTCTTGCCGGTCGTCCCGCCGGATCATCTCCACCACGCTGGCCGGCGTGTTCATGGCCGCCGGCGCCCTGCTGCTTCCCGGCGCTGCGCACGCTGATCGCCCGCCCTTCTACAACGCGCCAGTGCCGCTGCCGGACGGCGGTCCCGGCACCCTGCTGCGCGCCGAGCCCCTCGCCTTCAAGGGGGTCACGCGGCCCGCGGCCGGCACGCTGGGGTGGCGCGTGCTCTACAAGTCCACGGGTGCCACGGGAGACTCGACGGTCGTCTCGGGGGCGCTCCTGGTGCCCTCGATCGGCGCCAGCGCCGTGAAGGGCGTCGTGTCGGTCGGCGTGGGCACGCACGGGATGGGTGACAGCTGCGCACCCTCGCGTCTGCTGGCCGGAGGAGCAGAACCCGACCTCGCGACGATGACGGCCCTGCTGCGGCGTGGCTTCGCGGTCGCCGTGACCGACTACCAAGGTCTCGGCACCGAGGGCATGCACACGTTCGGCGTCAACCGGGCGCTCGGGCGCAACATGCTCGACGTCGTGCGCGCCGTGCGTCAGATCCCTGGGACCGGGCTGGACCCAGAGGGCAAGGTCGGGATCACCGGATACTCAGAGGGCGGTGGGGCGGCGGCTTCCGCTGCGGAGCTGGCGTCGTCCTATGCTCCCGAACTGGATGTCGTCGGGTCGGTCGCTGGCGGGACGCTCGCAGACCCCGAACGGGCCGTCCGGCTGCTGGACGGCAACTGGTTCATGGGCCTCATGCTCGCGGGTGCGATCGGCTACGACGAGGCGTACCCGGAGCTTGGCCTGGAGCAGTACCTCAAGCCCTCGGGGCAGTGGATCATGCAGGCCGATACCGAAGCCTGCCAGGAGTGGGTCGCTCGGTTCGTCTTCAACCGCATGGCTTGGTACACGACCCGCAACCCCGTCCGGTTGCCCGAGTGGAAGGCCCGCCTGCGCGAGAATGCCGTCGGCAGGCTGACGCCGAGCGCCCCGGTCTACCTCTACCACGGTCGCCTGGACCCAGCGGTGTTCGTGGACCAGACCACGCGCACCCGAAGCGCCTGGTGCGCGCGAGGCGCGAACGTGCGGATGAGGCTCAACCCCGTCGCCGGGCACTTCACCACCCAGTACGTCGAAGAGCCCGCTGCGCTGCGCTGGCTCGAGGGCCGCTTTGCCGGGGTCCCCGCCAAGAGCGAGTGTTGAGGGCTACCCGCCGCTGAGGAAGCGCTCGACCTCGCGGGCCTTCAGCTCGTCCGGCACATAGCCGGTCTCGGTGCCGAGCACGCGCGTCTTTCCGCCGCCGCTGAAGACCATGCCGGCCATGGTGCCCAGCAAGCGAGGACCGGCCATGTCGGAGTCCATGGTCTTGGGGGCTGCCCACGCGATCAGTGGCAGGCGCACGAACCCGATGGGGGAGAGCGCCCGCCGCTTCATCGACGACAGCACCTTCTGCTGGCGACGTGCGCGGGTCAGGTCGTTCTCCTTGGGGTTACAGGAGTTCTTCCGGGTCCGGGCAAGGGCGAGCGCCTGCTTGCCGTTGAGGGTGACCTTCTCGCCGGTCTTGATCCGCAACGTGATGCCGCCGTTGGCGTATCCGCCGTTGATCTTCGAGATCACGCACGAGCCGCGGTAGGTGATGCCGCCCATGGCGTCGATGAGCGGCGGGAACGAGTCAAAGCCGATCTGCATCACGTGGTTGACGTCGATGCCGGTGTAGTCCTCGACGGTCTTGGTCAGCAGGGCTGGCCCGCCGTAGGCATAGGCCGAGTTGATCTTGACGACCCCGTATCCCTCGACCGGGACCAGGGTGTCGCGCGCGATCGAGAGCTTGGCGCCGCTGCCGCCACCGACGCGCAGCAACATGATCGAGTCGGCCAGGCCATAGCCGCCCTTGGTCGCGCCAGGCTCCTGCGAGTCTTTCGTGCGGGTATCGGAGCCGATCACCAGGATCGTGGACTCGCCCAGGGGCGGGGTAGCGCCGCCACCGAGCAGCGCGGCCCCATCACCGACGTCGGCCTGGTGCAGCTGAGCGCTGACCAGGAAGACGACCAGCGACAGCGCCGACCATGCGACCGCCCACACGAACACCCATTTGAGGACACGTCGGCCGAGCGTCTTTGCGGGGCGTACGGCGCGGCGTGGCGCGAGCGACGGTCGTTCGCTCGGCTGGCTCGGCGCACGCTGCTCGCGCGCCGGGCGCCGCAGACCGCTGCGCCCAGGCGTTTCGGACGGCTGCTGTGCCCACGGCTCGGTCGAGCGTGGGGGGAGCGGCTTGCCGGACTCTGCGCGGCGCAGGTCGCGCAGCTCTTGGAGCGGATCTTCGGGACGGCCGTGCTGCCCGGGTGAGCCACCGCGGTACCGCCGGTAGCGATTTCTCTTGCCGGACATGAGCGCTCTATCGTTGCAGCGATGTCAGTGACCGCGCGCCTGGTGATCGGGATCGATGTTGGAGGGACCAAGGCACTTGCCGGTCTCGTCAACGAAAACCTCGAGATCATCGCCACCACCAAGCGCGCCACGCAGGGGGCCGACGCCAGCCGCCTCATCGACCTGCTGACCGAGGAGGTCGAAGAGCTCCGGGCGCAGGCGAGCGGTGAGGTGGTCGGCATCGGTCTGGGGATCCCGGTCCTCCTCGACAAAGAAGGCCGCGCAGCCCAGACGGTCAATCTGCCGCTGGAGGGCGGCACCCCGATCGGTGCGGCGCTCGCTGAGCGCACCGGGCTGGTGGTGGCGTCCGACAACGACGCCAACTGCGCCGTGATCGCCGAGCACCGCGCCGGGGCAGCCAAAGGCCTTGACCATGTTGTGCTGCTGACCGTCGGAACGGGGGTCGGCGGCGGCGTGATCGTCGGCGGGCGACCCCTGCGCGGTGCCCACGGCATGGGAGCAGAGCTCGGGCACATCGTGATCAGGGCCGGCGGACGGCCCTGCATCGGGAGCTGCCCGAATCACGGGTGCCTGGAGGCTGAGGCCTCCGGCTCGGCGCTCGTGCGAGAGGCGACCGAGCTTGCGCAAGCCAACCCTGGCAGTGCGCTCGGGCAGGCCCTGGCAAGCGGCACCCTCGACGGTCCGAAGGTGACGGCGCTGGCTGAGTCGGGTGATCCGCTTGCGAGCGCCGCCCTGAACACCATCGCTCGGTCCCTTGGCGTGGGCATGAGCTCGCTCGCCAACATCTTCGACCCCGACGTGATCCTGATCGGCGGAGGCGTAAGCGCCGCTGGTGAGTTGCTCGCCGGACCGGCACGGGCTGAGTTCGAGGCGCGGGCGATGCCGCCGATCGTCAAGCGCACCGAGGTGCGCCTCGCCCAGTTCGGGTCCGAGGCGGGACTGCTCGGCGCGGCCATCCTGGCGCTGGATGCCGTCGACGGATCGCCGAACGTCGGGCCTGTCGCGTATCCCGGCTCGACCACCGCTCCCGCATGACGGCGCCCGGCGCCGCTGGGCGGCTGCTGCTGTGCCCCACGCCGATCGGCAATCTCGGTGACTGCTCGCCGCGCGTGGCCGAGGCGCTGCTCGGCGCCGAGCTGGTGCTCTGCGAAGACACCCGCCGGACCGGCAAGTTGCTTGCACACCTGGCTGAGGAGGCCGGCGGCGTGCAGCGCCCGCCGATGCGGTCCCTGCACGACCACAACGAGCGTGGCCAAGTCGAAGGACTCGTTGCCCGCATGGTCGCTGGCGCCCGCTACGCCGTCTGTAGTGACGCCGGTACGCCGCTGGTCAGCGATCCTGGTCTGGCGCTGGTGCGCGGCTGTATCGAGGCGGGCATCGAGATCGAGGCGCTCCCAGGCCCGAGCGCCGTCTTGGTAGCCCTTGGCGTCTCCGGTCTCGCCACCGACCGGTGGCGGTTCGTCGGATTCCCGGCGCGCAAAGGCGACGCGCTCACCGACGCGCTGCTGTCGGCGGAGACGACGGTGGCCTTCGAGGCCCCCGGGCGCGTGGGGGCCACGATGGCCGCGATCGCGGCCATCGACCCCCACCGGCGCGTCGTGGTTGCCCGAGAGCTCACGAAGCTGCACGAGGAGATCGTCCGCGGAACCGCGCAGGAGCTGGCTGCTCGGTATGCCGATGCCGCCCCCAAGGGCGAGGTCACGCTCGTCGTGGAGGGCGTTCAGGCCGAATCCGACGATGAGGCAGCGATCGCCGCGACGGAGCGCCTCGTCGAGGCTGGTGCGCGGGTGAAAGACGCCGCGGCGGTCGTGGCGGAGCTCACCGGGGCTCGTGCCAACGCGCTGTACCGGTCGGTGCTCGAACGCCGCTGACGCTCGCCCGAACTTCGCGCCGGTCGTCGCGCGCTTTGCGACAGCACTGCGCAGCGGGCGTGCCAGCTTGGCCCGTTTCGCCCAGCATGGTGGGGCGAGCTGGGAACGTCGCGGCATGTCTCCCGCTGCCGATGCTCCGCTCCCGCACTGGCGGGCGCCTGTTGCTCCCGCCGTCATCGTGCGGCGCTTTCACGAGGTCGCACCCTTTGCGCCTGGCGGGCACCGCGGCCTGGACCTCCACACCGCGGTCGGACAGCGGGTCGGTGCACCGTGCGCTGGGCGCGTCATCTTCCAAGGCGCCGTGGCAGGTGGCCCACCGACGGTGACCATCAGCTGCGGCGCCCTGCGCGCGACCGTGCAGCGCGTCTCGCCATCGGTGGTGGCCGGGCAGCGGGTCGGCCGTGGTGCCCGGATCGGCGCGGCGACGCAGGGTGCGCTTGATCTCAGCGCGCGCCGCGCCGACGGCTCGTATGTCGACCCGGCACGGCTGCTGGCCGTTCGTGGCCGAATTTCACCGCCGGTTGGGGCGATTCGGCCTGTGGGCCGTGGCGGCCGACCGGCATTGCCCGTCCCTCAGCCTTCACGTCCGGTGCGTCTGGCCGACCGCGCGCTCGTCAACCTCCAAGCCGGTCAGAGCAACCGCGAGCCGGTGAGCAGCCGGCCGGCGCGGGTCGATGTGCCGCTCGGCGTGGCTGGCGTGGTCCTGATCCTGCTCGTGGCCGCGAGCTGGACGGCACGAACGGTCCGTCGGTGGCGTCCCCGTGCGGTGTCGGCCGGGCGCGCGGGCATCTCCCGCGTGCAGCGGTAGCCTGAGCCACCGATGTCCCGTTACGTCACCACGCCGATCTTCTACGTGAACGCGGCCCCGCACCTGGGCCACGCCTACACCGTCATTGCCTCCGACGTGCTGGCTCGCCACTGGCGCCAGCGCGGTGAGGACGTGTTCTTCCTCACCGGCACCGACGAGCATGGTGAACCGGTCGCGCTGGCGGCGGAGAAGCTTGGCGTCACGCCGCAGGCACTGGCCGACCAGAACGCCGCGCGCTTCCAGACGCTCGGGCCACGCCTGAACGCCTCCGAGGACTTCTTCATCCGCACGAGTGACCCGCGCCACGTGCAGCGGGTGCAGGAGGTGCTGGAGCGGGTCAAGGCCAACGGCTACGTCGAGAAGGGCACGTACGAGGGCTGGTACTGCCCGCGCTGCGCGGACTTCAAAACGGAGTCCGAGGTCGCCGAGGGCAATCGCTGCCCGATCCACAAGATCGAACTCACCCGGGAGCAGGAAGACAACTGGTTCTTCAAGCTTTCGGCATTTCAGGAGCGGCTGGAGCAGCTCTTCGCCGACCGCCCCGACTTCGTGATGCCGCCGCGCAGCGCCAACGAGGCCAAGGCCTTCATCGAGCGCGGTCTGCACGACGTGTCGCTGTCTCGCAGCAAGCTGCGGTGGGGCGTGCCGGTCCCCTGGGACACCGATCAGGTGGTCTACGTCTGGTGGGACGCACTGCTGAACTACGTCACGGCCCTGGCGTTCGCGGAGGAAGGCAACGACCAGACCGACACGTATTGGCCGGCGACCTTCCACGTGATCGGGAAGGACATCCTCAAGTTCCACGCCATCTACTGGCCGGCGCTGCTGATGGCCGCCGGGCTCGAAGTGCCGGACCACATCCTCGTCCACGGTTTCCTGCTCATGAAGGACGCCTCCGGCGAGGAGACGAAGATGAGCAAGTCGCTGGGCAACGTGCTCGATCCGTTCGAGATCATCGACAAGTACGGCGCCGACGCCCTGCGGTTCTACCTCCTGCGTGAGGTGTCGTTCGGGCAGGATGGCGGCGTATCCGTCGACGGCTTCGTCACGCGCTACGAGAGCGAACTGGCCAACGACTTCGGCAACCTCGCCAGCCGGTCGGTGTCGATGGTTCACCGCTACCGCGACGGCGTCGTGAAGTCCACCTCGGTTGATCCTGAGATCGCGGCGATCATCGATCCGCTGGCCGCCACGGTCGCGGAGCAGATCGATGCCGGCGCCCCGAGCGCGGCGCTGGAGACGATCTGGACCGGCGTGCGTCGCCTGAACCAGTACGTCGAGGAGCAGGCCCCATGGGCCATCGCGAAGGACCCAGAGCGCGCCGACGAGCTCGACACCGTCCTGACCACGCTGATCGACGGCGTTCGGGTCGTCGCGCTGCTGCTCTACCCCTACCTGCCGGCCTCCACCGCGGCGCTCCTCCAGACCCTGAACCCAGGCAGCGAAGCCGATTTCTCCTACGACGCCGCCAAGCTGCGAGGGGAGTTCGGCTTCGCGATCGACAAGCTCGAGCCGATGTTCCCCAAGGCCATCTAGACGCCGCATCACCCGCCGAGCTGCCCCAGAAGACCGCAGGCCCGAGTCGCTTGCGGCCGTCGATGTTTCGGACTGGCGATCCCGACGCACGGAGGGTTTCG
>JAEMRF010000500.1 GCA_016463515.1 Solirubrobacteraceae bacterium
GCCGCACCCGTTCACCAAACGCGGCGATCCAGCGGCGATCCGTCAACAGCTGCGCAGCCCGTCGCCCCCAAACCACGATGCGCCCGTTGGTCCGCCGCCGCCAACCGGCTCCGGGGTCGCCAGTCCGCCGCGCCCTCGGCGTGGACCGCCCGCAGGTCCCGGAGCGCCCGCCAATCCGCTGCCGCCGGCCAGCCGAGGCGCCGCACCCACGAGCGTGGCGCCTCTCGCAGGGCTGCCGCGCCCGCCCCAACCCTCGAAACGGACCGTCGTCCAGCCTCAGCGTGTGGGGACCACGGTCGTCCGTTGAGCGTTGGAAGCAAGACGAATGTCCAGGGTTTTTGCCTGGTAAGCGCGGCTTCCTTGACCGAAACCCAGCAACGAGTCACCCACCATTGAGGATTGCTCAATAGGCCCGTTCGTGACGGTGGTCACACTCCGCCGCGCAGCGCAACAAGCAACTACGGAGTGACCGGTCCAACTACCCCATGATCAGGGGCGTTTCGCTGAGCGCGCGGGCGCCATGACAACGTTTTGACACCGCCACGAGATCTGTCAATGCGCCATGATCCGGCATGGCAAGGCATCCGACCCACACTCCCCCGAGGGTCGGGTGCCGAGCCGTAATCGCGGGGCCCCAGAGCGTGCTCGGCTAGGTGGCCGCGACAGCCTTACAGCGCTTGTAGGTCTTGGTCACCCGCACGACCTTGCCACGCTCCCCACGCACCGAGATGCTGAGTTTGACCGTCGCCGTCGACGGAAGGCCGCGCAGCTCGGCCCGGCCGCTTCGGCGGCGAATCTTGAGCGGTGTCTGCCGCTTGCCGCGCACCAGTCGGACGGACGTAATCCGGCGCCCACCCGCCGCGCGGATCGACATGACGCCGTCGCGCACGCAGTTCTTCGGCACGACCGCGGAACTGGGTTTGGGCGCCGCCGCAATCGGCGTAGGCGTCGCGGGTAGCGCTGGCGTGACCGGCGGGGCCACGGCGGGTGGCGCCGCGCTGGGCGCGGGCGGCGCATTCGGGTCGGGCGGGACCGGCAGGAACGATGTGAGGCCGCACGCCGCGCCATCACCTGAGGCGCTCGCCACGCGGTAGACCGTGCCATCCGCCAGGGCGTAGGCGCAGCCGCGAGCGTCGTCACCGAACCCGATCAGCGTGAACCCGTTGGCAGTCGCGAGCCCTGCCAGCTGCGGATCACCGCCAGCGACGGCGAGATCCGCCGAGCGCAGGTCGCGGCGGCAAAAATCGCCGAACAGATACCGCCCGGCCAGTCCGACCACGCGCGGGTCACGCACGACGACGCCGCCGATGACCGAGCACCCACCCAGCGGGGCCGCGTCGGTATGGCGGTAGGTGTGCTGGGGGTCGGTGAGCCCGGCTGGCTTCGGCGCTGCACAGGCGCCCTCGCAGGTGGGCCAGCCGAAGTTCGCCCCCGGGGCTCCGACGTTGAGCTCTTCCCACGTGCCTTCGCCGACGTCGGCCACGATGAGTCGCCCGGCCGCGTCGAACGACGCGCGGAATGGATTGCGCAGGCCCATCGCCCACACCGGGTTGCCGGGGAACGGATTGTCGGCGGGCACCGAGTAGGACGCTGGCCCTACACCGTCCGGGTCAGCGGGATCGATCCGCAGCACCTTGCCGAGCTGGCTGGCCACCGCCTGCGCCGCGTCGCGGTTGGTGTTGTCGCCGATGGTGACGTAGAGCCGCCAGTCCGGACCGAACGCCAGCTGGCCGCCGTTGTGGTTGGTGGCCGTACTGAGGTCCTGCGTGAGGACGGTGCGCGCAGACGCGGGATCGGCCACGTTTGGATCGCCACCAACGCGGTACTCCAGTACGCGGATCTGGGCCGGCGTGCCGCCGATCGTTGCGAAGACGTAGAAGCGGCCCGTCGCGGCGTAGTCCCACGGGAACGCGATCGAGAGCAGCCCCCGCTCGCCGGTCACGTCGACACCCGGGACCGTGAGGAACGGCGTCGGCCGCACCACGCCGTTCTCGGCGATCCGCACCACGCCGCCGCGCTGCACCACGAACACCCGCGGGTCGTTCGGAGGCGAGGCCACCGCGATCGGCACGAACGTCGCGCCGGTCCCGCCCCACGTGGCCGCAGCCGGCCCGAAGGACTCCAGTGCTGCCGCTGATCCAGCCGTGGGCGCAGCGACCAAACCGACGACTGCAAGAACCAGGAAGAGCCATCGGCGCATGCCGCCGAGCGTAGCTCTGGGCGCAGGTGCAAAGGCGTCCAGATACACCTGCGGCCGGC
>JAEMRF010000113.1 GCA_016463515.1 Solirubrobacteraceae bacterium
TGAGCGCGCCGTTGGTGTTCAGCGTCCCGCCGGTGACCGGGTCGCCCGCATGCTTTTCGACGGGCACGGACTCGCCGGTGAGCAAGGACTCGTCGACGGCGCTTTCGCCCTCTTCGATCACGCTGTCGGTCGGGATCGTCTCGCCGGGGCGCACGAAGAGACGGTCGCCGCGCCGCAGCGCGTCCACAGCGACCTCGCGGTGGGCGCCGTCCGGCTGGATCACGGTGGCGCGGCGCGCGCCGGCACGCAGCAGGGCAGCCAGGGCTGTGCCGGCTTTCCCCTTGGCGCGGGCCTCGAAGTAACGGCCAGCAAGCAAGAACGTGGTGACGGCCCCGACGACTTCGAAGTAGAGGTGGTCGAGCCCGCCGGAACGGTCAGGGAAGAACGTGGCCGTCATCTCGAGGCCCACGGCGCCGGCAGAGCCGAACAAGAGCGCCACGACCGACCACAGGTAGGCGGAGAGGGTCCCGAGGGAGATGAGCGTCTCCATCGTGGTGGTCCGATGGGCCAGGCCTCGCAGGGCAGCCTGGTGGAACGGCAGACCAGCCCAGAACACGACCGGCGTTGCGAGCGCGAGCGCGACCCATTGCCAGTAGTCGAACTGCAAGCTGGGCACCATCGCCATCAGCACCAGCGGCAGGCTCAGCGCGGCACTGATGAGCGCGCGGCGTTTGAGCTGCAGACGGTCTTCCTCTTGCTTGACCGCCGCGCGAGCCTCGTCGTGGGTCCCGACGTGCTCGGCGTCGTAGCCGGCCCAGCGAACGGCGTCGACGAGGTCCTGCACCGACGTGGCCGCGCCATCGAAGCGGACCGCCGCCCGACCGAGCGCGAAATTGACGTGGGCGTGGACGCCATCCAGGCGGCTGAGGCTGCGCTCCACCCGCGAGGCGCAAGCGGCGCAGGTCATCCCTGAGACGACCAGCTCGAGCTCGTCGCCCGCGCGCTGGCCGCCGGCCCCGGAGGCAGGCAGTGAGGATCGCGATGAGACGGGGGGCAGGATCGTCATCAGGGGGAGCCTCAGAGGTTACGAGGGTCGTCGGCCCCAGTGCGCCGCGAGCCCCGACTCCGCCGCAATTGCCTGCAAGTCGGCGCACTACCGCGCTACGCCTCGGCCTGGGACACTGCTCCCATGACCGACGTTCTTCTGGCGGCAGGCGTGCTGCAACTCGCGTCGGCGGCGCTGCTCGGCTGGGTCATCGCGCTGCAGCGGGCCCAGCCCGAGGCGCTGAAGAAGATCGGCGTCCGGGTGCCCAGGCGGATCATGCAGGTGCACCTGGATCAGGTGATGATGGGCCTGATCCTGCTGTCGGTCGCGGTCGCCTTCCCAGACATCCCCGACGTGATCGCGGTGCTGCTCTTGATCGGGACGGTGCTCAACCCGCTGTTGTTCGTGCCGCTCGCCTTCGCGCCCAAGCTCGACGAGGGCCTGCCGTTCCGGGCGCTGACGGTCACCTCGTTTCTGATCGCCAGCGGCGCGTTCGTGTCGCTCGCGGTGTGGGTGCTGTTCGGCCGCTGACCCTCCGTGGGCGCCACGGTGCCTGCGACACTGGATCGATGCATGGTCCTGGGGCTCACGCGCACCGCCACGACGGTGCTGGCCATCACCACGGCCATGACCATCACGGTCACGGGCATCAGCATGTGACCGTGCAGAGCGTCGCCGAACCGCGGTGGCTGTGGATCGCCCTCGGGCTCAACGTGGCCATTGCCGTGGCCGAGGTCATTGCCGGCATCCTGGCCGGAAGCACGGCGCTGCTCTCCGATGCGGCGCATGTGCTCACCGACGCGCTGGCCATCGGAATCGCGCTCGCAGCCATCACCGTCGCCCGGCGCCCCCCGAAAGGCAACTACACCTACGGCCTTGGGCGCGTCGAGATCCTCGGGGCCCAGGCCAACGGCGCGACCCTGCTCGTGCTCGCCGGCATGCTGGCCGTCGGCGCGGTGATCCGTCTTCTGGACCCGCCGCAGGTCGACGGCACGCTCGTCGTGGTGACGGGCTTCTTCGGCCTCTTGGCCAACGTGCTGGCCGCCTGGGCGCTCGCCAAGGCCAACCGAGAGAGTCTCGCCGTCGAGGGCGCCTACCAGCACGCCCTCATGGACGCCATCTCGTCGGTTGCGGCGATCATCGCCGGCGGCCTCATCCTGGCCGGCGCCTCCGACGCCGTCGACCCGCTCCTGGCCCTCTTCGTGACCGCGCTGATGGTGCGCAGCGGCTGGCAGATTCTCGCCAGTAGCTCCCGGGTCCTGCTCGAGGCTGCGCCGTCGGGCATCTCACCGGAAGAGGTCGGCGCGGCGCTGGCCGCGGCACCGGGCGTAGTGGAGGTCCATGACCTGCACGTCTGGGAACTCACGCAAGGCTTTCCGGCCGTCACCGCGCATGTGCTCGTCAGTGCAGGCGCGGACTGCCACGGCATCCGCTTCCGCCTCCAAGGCTTGCTCAAGGAGCAGTTTGGCGTCGGTCACTGCACCCTGCAGGTCGACCACGACCACCGCAACGAGCTCGTCCAGCTCGACGGCGAGTAGTCGCCGATCGACCTAGTCGGCGCTGCTGGCGCGAGCAAGGCCCCGAGCCACGGCTGCCGCGGCGGGTCGCGCTCCAGACAGGTTGCGCGACGCCGGGCCTACCCCCAGGGCGGCGTACGGGCCCACCACGAAGACCGGCAGCCCGGGCAACTGGAGGTCGTCCGTCACCTCGGGCAGCCCCCCGTGGACCGGGATGTGCGATGCCTCGATCAACGGGCCGACCAGGGGGTCGGTCAGGACGTCGCTCGCAAATCCGGTCGCCAGCCAGACCGCGTCGACCGACGGCTCGGTCTGCGCTCCGCATGCCTCATCAGACGCGCTTTCCAGCAGCTCCTCGAGCTCGGCCTCCACGTCGACGGCCTCGCGCAGCACCAGCCCAGACCCGGGGTCGGCTGCCGCGGCGCGCAGCTCGCTCAGTGCGCGCGGCGGGATCGTGCCGCCGTCGCGAGCCACATCGATCAGGCTGCGCCGCTCGGCTGGGCTGGCTGCCATGAACTCCGTCAGTCGTCGCGGACCAAGCCAGCTCGCGTCGACGTCGTAGGGGCGGGCGCGCAGGGGCCGCCGGCTCAGCATCGTCACTCGGCCACCGGCACGGGTGGTCTCCAGCGCCAGGCAGGCCGCGGTAAGGCCTCCGCCTACGACCGCGACCGCGCGACCCGCGAGCGTCTCGGTCCGCAGGTCGACGGTCGATGCGTGCCGCGCCAGTCCGGACGTGATCATCGGCTCGGCCCAGCCCGGGATGCGCGGAATCGACGGGTTGTGAGCGAGCACCAGCAGGTCGGCGTGCAGGGGGCGGCCGTCCTCCAGGCGCACGATCACCGGCGGCGGTGCGTCGTCCGCTGGGACCGGGGTGGTGGGCGCCAGCTCGATCGAGGCCGCCCGACCGACGATCCATTCGACCGGCCCGAGTCCGGCGACGAGCTCATCCACGAGCGCGCGCATGCCGGCCGGGGTGGGAGCCCGCTCGTCCTCAGGCCGTCGCAGCGCGAGCTGGTCAGCAGCTGGGCAGGCCTCGACGAGGTCGCGCAGCTGCATCGGCCGGGGCCCGGGGTGGTGGACCTGGGGCGAGCGCAGGCGGTCGAGCAGGAGGCGCCCCAGCTTGTCTTCCCAGGCCGCCGTCCACCGCTCGTGTGGGTCCACGACGGCGACCGACTCCGGCCAGGGCTCCGGGCGCTCGTTGAGCGCGGCAAGCACCGCCAGCGCATGCGGTCCCCCGCCAACGACGACTATCCGCGAGCCCATGCCCCGAACCATGCCGCACTTGCGTCACGCACGTCCGGACGCGGGGCCGTCGGGGCGTTCGAGGGTCGACCGTCCTTCCTGTCGGGTCATAGCCCGACCTGAAGGACGGTCGACCCCGGATGCGGCGCAGGGGCTGGCCTAGAGCGCGTCACTCTCAGCTGGAACGCGCAGCTTCGAGTCGGGTCCGGGCGGCTCGTTCGCGGATCCCCGGCGTGGGGCTACGGCGAGCGCCAGCAGCGTGAGCCCGGCAGCGACGAGGATCGCGTCCTGTCGACCGATCAGGGCCGCGAGCAGGCCGGCGAGCGGCCCTCCGATCGCCAGGCCCAGGTCCAGGAAGGCCGTGAAGCCCCCGAGCGCAGCGCCCCGCTGATCCTCAGGGGCGGCGTTGACCACGATCAGGCCGAGCGCCGGGAAGACCGCCGCATATCCAGCACCCAGGAAGAACCCCCCGGCGAGCGCTGGCGCCAGCCCGTGGGCGGTGGCGATCAGCACCAGTCCGGCCACCTGCGACAGACATCCCGCCACCAGCACGCCGAACGGGCCGGTCCGGTCGAGCGCATAGGCCACCGCGAGCCGCGTGATCACCACGGCCGCGGCCACGGCGGTGAGCGTCAGTCCCGGACTGGCCACATCGCGGTCGATGAGGTGCAGCGTGACGAGACTGGCCACCGCTCCGTACCCCAGGTTGGCGAGCGCCAGCGCGATGCCCGGGCGAACCGACACCCGCAGGATCAGCGGAGGCCGAGGCCCGCTCCGGGGGGCGCGAGGCGTCTCGCGCTCGGTCGCGAGCACCGCGATCAGTCCGGCGATCGGGATCACCACGACGGCTCCCCAGACCACCTTGAACGACCCCGTCGCGCTCAGCAGCAGCTCCCCGATGGCGGTTCCCGCGGTCGCTCCGAGCCAGATCGCCATGCCGAAGAGCGCAATGGCGCTGCCGTGACGCTCTCGTGCCGTGAGGTCCAGCGCCCAGGCCATCGCGGCGGCGTAGACCCAGGATTCCCCGGCACCGGACACCATCCGCGCCACGATGAGCGTCGTGTAGTCGCCGGATCGCCAGAGCAGCACCCCACCGGCCACGCACATCGCCATCCCACCCGTGACGACGACCCGCCGCGAACGCTCATCAGCCAGTCGCCCGCCGAAGGGCCGAAAGACCATCGCAGCCAACGACAGCGATCCCACGGCAAACCCTGCCATCAGGTCGGTCCCCCCCAAAGGCCCCTGCACATAGCGGGGCAACACGGCGAGGGGAATCCCTACGCAGAGGAACGCCGTCCACGTGGCGAACCACAGCAGCGCGATCGTTCGCGAGGGGGAGCGTGAGGGCACGCGAGGACCGTAGTGGCTGGCCTCTCGCGATCGCTTCCGGGGGTGCGCCTGGTAGCTCGGACCCGGGCCACGCGACACCGCCCGCCGCGGAGCGCTACAGTGCTCGTTCGGACCTGTCCTCGGGCAGGTCCTTGTTCTGTCTGCTCAACACCCCGGAGAGCCACCATGGCCCGCGGAGATGTGCGCATCGGAGTCACGCTCGCTTGCGAGACGTGCAAGCGCCGTAACTACCAGACCACGAAGTCGAAGCGAAACACGCCAGATCGCCTGGCAATTCGCAAGTACTGCAAGTGGTGCAAAACCCATACTTCCCATCGGGAGACCCGCTAGTCGGGATTGCTGACCTGTGGCTCGTAACGACGACGCAGCAGCGCGCCGACGCGCGAAGCGCAAGGGCAACGACCCCGAGGCCGATCCGGCCCCGGAGTCGACGACCCCTGCGCCGGACGACTCGACGCCTGACGACGCGCTGACGCCGGTCATCGGCGACACCGCCCGTGCCGAGAATGAGGCCCGTCAGGGCATCACCGGTGCACCGGTCGACGTGACGGAGATGCTCGGCGACAACCTCGTCGAGACCGACTTCGATCCCGCCCCCGGTGGCGAGGTCGTCGGCGGCGAGTCCACTGCCGGTGGCGGTGGACCGCGAGTCATCCGGTTCTTCAAAGCTTCCTGGGCGGAACTTCAGCGCGTGCGCTGGCCCGACCGTCAACAGGTGGCCCAGGGCACCGCGGTCACCCTCGGGTTCGTCGTCATCGCCGGGGCCTACCTCGGCGTCGCCGACGTCGTTGCCCGCCAGATCGTCAACCTCATCATCTAGAGGGACGGGAACCTTTCCTTTATGTACCGCTGGTACGTCGTCAACACTTACTCTGGCCACGAAAACAAGGTCAAGAGCAACCTCGAGCATCGCGCGATGACGCTCGGCCACCGCGCCGCGCTGCGCCAGATCGTCGTCCCCACGGAGACGGTCAGCGAACTCAAGGATGGCGAAAAGAAGAGCGTCGAGAAGCGCACCATGCCCGGCTACGTGCTCGTTCAGATGAACCTGAACGAGGACACGTGGGGCCTGGTCCGTGGAACTCCCGGCGTCACCGGCTTCGTCGGTGCAGGCGATGAGCCGATCCCCCTCACGCAGGGCGAGATCGACCGTCTGCTCAAGCGCGGTGCCCCCACGGGTGGCGCCAGCGCGCAACAAACTGGTACGGCGGGCGCCACGGCGCGCCCCCGGGTCAGCCAGTTCACGATCGGGGAGTCCGTCAAGGTCATCTCCGGCCCGCTCTCCGACTTCTCTGGCGAGATCGCCGAGATCAACGAGGACGCGGCGAAACTCAAGGTGCTTGTGTCAATCTTCGGCCGTGAGACCCCGGTCGAGGTTGGCTTCGACCAGGTCAAGAAGGTCTGACGCAAAGATGGCTAAAAAGGTTCTCACTACGATCCGGCTCCAGGCGCCGGGTGGGCAGGCATCACCGGCCCCGCCGGTCGGCCCCGCCCTGGGTCAGCACGGCCTGAACATCATGGAGTTCGTCAAGGCGTTCAACGCCCAGACGGCCTCCGACGCCGGGGTCACGATCCCGGTCGTCATCACCGTCTACGAAGATCGCTCGTTCGACTTCGTCGTCAAGACGCCGCCGGCCGCCGTGCTCATCAAGCAGGCGATCAATCTTGCGAAGGGCTCCGGCACCCCGCACACCGTCAAAGTCGGCCAGATCTCGACCGCCCAGCTGCGTCAGATCGCCGAAAAGAAGCTGCCCGACCTGAACGCCCACACGGTCGACCAGGCGATTCCGATCATCGCCGGCACCGCACGTTCCATGGGCGTGGAGGTCATTGACTAATGGCGAAGCACAGCCGCGCATACACGGAGGCGCTCGCCCAGGTCGACCGCCTTCGCGAGTACCAGCCTTCTGAGGCCATCAACCTCCTCGCCAGCCTCCCGAACAAGAAGTTCAACGAGTCCGTTGAAGTCCACGTTCGCACCGGCCTGAACGTCCGCCACGCGGACGAGCAGCTCCGTGGCACGATCGCGCTTCCGCACGGTCTCGGCAAGGACGTCAAGGTCGTCGTGTTCGCCCAGGGCGACAAGGCCAAGGCCGCTGAAGAGGCCGGCGCCGACATCGTCGGCACCGACGATCTCGCCAAGCAGATCGAAGAAGGCTTCAACGACTTCGACGTGGTCATCGCCACGCCGGACCTCATGCCGCTCGTCGGTCGCCTCGGTCGCGTCCTCGGTCCCTCGGGCAAGATGCCGAACCCGAAGGTCGGCACCGTGACCATGGACGTCGCCAAGGCCGTCGAAGAGAGCAAGTCCGGCAAGGTCGAGTACCGCACCGATCGCAACGCGATCGTGCACCTCTCGATCGGCAAGAAGGACTTCGACAAGCAGAAGCTCCTTGAGAACTACGCCGCCGTGATCGACGAGATCATCCGCGCGAAGCCGTCGGCCGCCAAGGGCCGCTACCTCGAGTCGATCACGATCGCCTCGACCATGGGCCCTGGCATCAAGGTCGATCCCACCCGTACCCGCGACATCCTTGAGGAGAGCGCTACCGCAGCCGCGGCCTAAAGCGTTCACGCCTCAAGGCATCCGCAGACCGTCGGCGGCCGCGCTCCTGCGCGGCAGAAGTCCGACCTAGGAGGCCTATGAACCGGCAACAAAAAGAAGCCGCTGTCGGCTACCTCGCATACGAGTTCGAAGCAGCGGAGGCGGTCTACGCCGTCGACTACCGCGGCCTGACCGTTGCGCAGATCAGCGAACTGCGCTCGCGCCTGCTCGAGAACGAGACGTCCCTCAAGGTCGTCAAGAACTCGGTCACCAAGCTTGCTGCAGCCAAGGCTGACGTCTCCACCATCGACGAGCACCTGGCCGGCCCGACCGCCCTGGCATTCGTCCGTGGCGACGCAGCCGCCTCGGCGAAGATCCTGAACGGCTTCGTCAAGGAGTCCGGCGACATCCTCGAGCTCAAGGGTGGCCTGCTCAACGGCAAGCCCCTCACGAGCGCTGATGTGGTCTCGATCGCCAAGCTCCCGAGCCGCGAGACGCTGGTCCAGCAGCTCGTCACGCTCATCGCGCAGCCGATCTCCGGCACCGCGCGCACGCTCAACGCGATCCTCGCCGCTGTCCCCGTGCAGCTGCAGAAGATCGCCGACGAGGGCCTCATCGGCGGCAATGCGCCGGCCGCTGAAGCCCCCGCTGCCGAGGCTGCTCCGGCCGCCGAGGCCGACACGACTGAGGCTGCGGCACCCGCCGACGCCACTGAAACCGAGGCCGAGGCACCCGCCGACGCCACTGCGGAAGCCGCACCTGCGGATGCCGCTTCCGACACTGATTCCAAGGAGTAACGACTATGGCTACCAGCACCGCTGATTGGATCGAAGAGCTCAAGGGCATCACCGTGCTCGAGCTTTCCGAGCGCATCAAGGCCCTCGAAGAAGAGTTCGGCGTCTCGGCTGCGGCCGTGGCCGCTCCGGCAGGCGCAGCTCCGGCAGGCGGCGGCGACGCCCCGGCCGAAGAGGCTTCGACCACCGTCGACGTCGTCCTGACCTCGGCTGGCGACAAGAAGATCGGCGTCATCAAGGTCGTCCGTGCCGCCACCGGCCTCGGCCTCAAGGAGGCCAAGGCCCTCGTCGACGAGGCTCCGAAGGCCATCAAGGAAGGCATCGAGCGCGACGAAGCCGAGAAGCTCAAGGCTGAGCTCGAAGAGGCAGGCGGATCCGTCGAGCTCAAGTAGCTCTCAGCGGCTCTCGCTTGCATCTTCCGTCCGGCTGAAACTGGCCCGGGCTGCCGCCCTAAACCAGTTCCAGCCGAACGG
>JAEMRF010000114.1 GCA_016463515.1 Solirubrobacteraceae bacterium
AGGTTCAGCACGCGCTTGATGGTGTGCTCGAAGTCGTTGGCCTTGACGGGCGAGCCGTCGGAGTACTTCAGGCCCTCGCGCAGCGTCAGCGTGTAGGTCAGGCCGTCTTCGCTGATCTCCGGCATCGCCTCGGCGAGGCCCGGAACGAGCTCTGCGCCCTCAGCGCCCTCAGCGTGCTTGTAGGTCAGGAGCGGGGTGTAGACGGTCCACAGCGCCGTCCAGCCTTCCTGCGTGTAGGAGAGCGCAGGATCCAGGGAGTCCGGGAAGGAGGTGTAGTAGCCGGTGAAGGTGCCGCCCTTCTTGACTTCGGCGGCGGAACCGCCGGTGTCGGCACTGCCACCGGTGTCGTTGTCGTCGCCGCAGCCGGCAGCCAGCACCGCCGTCGCAGACAGCGCTACGAGCGCTGCAGTGAACCGTGATCGCGTCATTGCGTTGTTACCTCTGGCCTAGGCGGGCCGATCGAACACGGTGCAGGGCGGGGGCCAAGTACCGGTGGCGCCACCGTACACCGTGATCTCCCGGAGAACCGCAGGAGGCCGAGAAGAGCCTCCTCGACGGCATCGAGCTCGCAGAAAAACCATCGATTTGCTGGGATTTTCCGCAACCAATCGTGGGCCGGCGTGGGCGAGATCTTGCGGCCTTCCACGCCCCTGACCGCCCGGTTTCTGGACAGATAGTCGACATTCAGCCGCAAGGCCAGACGACCTGCGGGGTGGTTTCGGCGCTTTTGCACCGGTGGTCAACGGCGGCCGACCGCCGGCAGCGGTGGTCAGGCGGCGGGCTGCTGGCGCTCGGCGAGCACGGTGCCATACCGCTTGGCGGCGCGGGCGCGGGCCTTCGCCGCCTCTTCGACGCGGTCCTTCGGCGGCGCCGTGGTCACGAGCCGCTCGAGCAGCGCGGCGGTCGCCTGGGTGACCTCGGCAACCGCCTCGTCGAAGGCCTCCTGGTTGGCCTGCGAGGGCTTCGTGAACCCGCTGACCTTGCGCACGTATTGCAGCGCGGCGGCCTGGATCTCGTCGCCGGTGGCCGGCGGCTCGAAGTTGTTGAGCACCCGGATGTTGCGGCACATACCCGGAGCGTAGTCCCACCTGCGCTTCCCGTCGACCCGCGAGCGATCTGCCCGCACTGTCGTCAGAACGCGCATCCCTCTACCTTGTTTCGGATGCCCGAAGAGATCGACCACACCGCCCGCTGGATTCAGAGCGAGGCAGAGGCGCAGGAGCTTGCCGCGCTGGTCGTCGACCCCGAGCGGACCTCGATGCTGATCTGCGTGACCACGCAGAACGCCGCGAGCCGTCCGCTGCTCGATCCGGACGCGCTGGCAACCGCGCTGGGCGACCGCGCACAGGTTTGGGTCGTGACCGACTCCACGCACGCCTGGGCCCTGACCGAGGCCCTGCCTCCAAAGATCGATGTCTACGGCGGCGCCGTGCGCGCGTGGCAGCCGATCGCGGCGGGCTCTACCCCCTACCCCACCGACCACCCGCAGTGGACGGTGTTCACCGAGGGCGACGCCGCCAAGGCCCACGACCAGATCCTCGCCTACGCCGAGATGCTCGACAACCCGCCCCCGGCGTTCGGGACCAAGGCCTACGGCTTGGTCACGGCGGTGCGCAAGGCTGGTGCTGAGATCGAGCTCACCTCGGGCCACCCCGCCTTTGCGTCGACCGGCCACCTGATCCAGCACGGCGACGTCTACCACGCGGGCGAGATTCTCATGCCCGGCCAGGAAGTCACCGTCAAGGTCGGCCCCTGGCATGCCCAGGCCGGCCGTGTGTCGGTGTCGCTGCGCGACTTCGCCCCCGACCCGTGGGAGCGGCTGACCGAGGTCTATGGCGTCGGCGACCTCATCGAGGGCATCGTCAGCGAGATCAAGCACTTCGGCGCGTTCGTCGAGCTGATGCCAGGCGTCGAAGGCCTGCTCCACAAGAGCAAGATCGTCGACGGCTTCGTGGAGTACGTCGACGATTTCGTCCTTCCTGGCGACCGCATCACGGTCCGTCTGCTGTCGATCGAGCCGTACGAGCGCAAGGCCGAGGTCAGCACGATCGATGTGCCAGAAGGTGAGACGCCAGAACCACCGGCGTCCGTGTTCCCTGGCGGTCCGCCGTGGATTCCCGACGCCCCGGGCGTGTTCCCCGGTGCCGAGGACAACGCTCCGAGCGCCGATGACGCGGCCGAAGGTGCACCGACCGACCCGGGCAACGAGCCAGCCCAGAACGATGCGGGCTCGGCCGCAGCGGCAGTCTCTACGCCCGCAGCTCCCACGCCGACGATCCCCAGCGACGACGCCACGACCGGCCCGGCCTTCGCGGCCGCGCTCGCGTTCATGGTCGAGCACCACGGCCCACAGGTCCGCAAGGACCTCGTCGGCACCCCGTACGTCGCCCACCTGATGTCGGTCTCCGCGCTCGTGCTCGAACACGGCGGCAACGAGACGGACGGCGTCGCTGCGTTGCTGCACGACGCCATCGAGGACGCTGGCGGCGCCGAGATGGAGGGCATCCTGACCGAGCGGTTCGGCCCTGAGGTCGCGCGGATCGTGCGCGCGGTGTCCGACACCGACGAGGACCCCAAGCCCCCGTGGCGTGCGCGCAAGGAGGCCTACCTGGAGCACCTCAAGAGCGTCGACGAGCGCGCACTGCGCGTGTCGGCCGCCGACAAGCTCCACAACGCCCGCTCGCTCGTGGCCGATCTGCGCCGCGACGGTGACCTCCTGTGGGAACGGTTCAACGCCCCCAAGGACGACCAGCTCTGGATCTACGGCGAATACGCCGGAGCGTTCGACGCCCGACTCGCCGAGCTGGGCGCCGAAGGCGGACGCACCGCCGAGCTCGTGGAGCTCCTGCGGGGCACGATCGCCGAGCTGCAGACGCTCGCCAGCCAGGACGCTCCCGCGTGAGCCTGGGGCCCGCCGCTGGCGGGCCGAAGCCGTCGGAGCGTCGCCGGTGGCCGCTACGCTCGACTTCCGGTGCTCGATTTTGACGACACGGGGAGCGGCGACCCGCTCGTCCTGATCCACGGATGGGGAACCAGCCGCATGATCTGGCAGTCGGTGCGCCCACTGCTCGGAGATCGGCGGGTCATCGCGATCGATGTCCCCGGATTCGGCCGTTCCCCTGCGGCCGGGCCGGGGTTTGAGCTCGAAGAGGTCGCGCGCGCCATCTGGCGGGGCCTGCCCGAGCAGGGGCCGGTCACGCTCGTGGGCCACTCGCTGGGCGGGGCACTCGCGCTGATGGCGTCAACGCTGGAGCCAGCGCGCACGAGCCGACTGGTGCTGTGCGCTCCCGCGGGGCTGCAACCGAAGCCCGCATTCGCCGCCGCGGCCGTCGCTCCGCTCGGCGCCCTCACGACCGGACTTCGGCGCCAGGTCACGCCGCTGGCGTCGACCCAATGGGGCCGGCGCGTGCTCCTCGGCGCCACGACCCTCGGCGACTCCGTGAGCCAAGACGACGTCGTTGAGATGGCAATGGCCTCCGCGGGAGCCACGCGGCTTGCGCGTTCGCTGCAGGCCGTCGTCGCGGCCGACCTGCGGCCACTCCTCGTGCAGGCGCCCCGCGAACTCGGCGTGCTCTTCGGCACCCACGACCGCGTGATCAGGCCCGCGACCGCTGACGTGATCCGGGCGGCGCGCCCCGACGCGGTATTCGAACTGCTGCCCAGGACCGGGCACGTGCCGATGATGGAGCGGCCGCAGGCGTTCGCGGCCGTGCTTCGCCAGCTCCTCACGCGACTCGACGACGTTCACACCCTGGCGACGCCGCGCCCCTGAGCAGGCGCCAAGGTGCAGGCAGGAGTTGGCTTGGAGTTCCTGCACGACAGCGTGATCCTCGACGATGGCCGCCGGCTGGCGTTCTCAACGCTCGGGCCTGCAGATGGGTTCCCGATCGTCTACCTGCACGGAGGCGTCGGTACTGCGCTGACGTCCTCGCCGGAACTGAGCGAGGCGGTCGACGAGCTCGGTATCCAGTGGGTGGCCGTCTCGCGCCCCGGGTTCGGCACATCCGACGGGCATCCCGAACGCAGCATGCTGACCGTTGCCGCCGACATCGAGCAGCTCGCCTGGCGGCGAGGGTGGACGCAGATCGCCGTCGTGGGCGTCAGCACCGGCGGGCCGTATGCGTTGGCGTGCGGCGCGGCGCTCCCGCAGCTCGTGGGTGCCGTCGCGATCGCAGCCTCCTTGTCGTCGCTGCGCCCGCCTCATGCGGTGCCGGGCCTTCCACTGCATACCCGCGCCTTCATGGCTGCGCTCGTCGCGGCACCCGAGCGGTGCATTCGCCTGCTCGACGTGGCGGCTCGCGGGCTGCATGCGCACGAGCGCTGGATTGCGCGCCTGCTCGGCCCGAGCCGTGCACCTGCCGTCCATGCGCTGAGCGCAGCGACCAAGCACGGCGTTCGCGGAGCCGTCGAGGACTTCCTCGTGTGCGCACGACCGTGGGGGTTTGACCCCGCCTCGCTCGCCATCGACGTGCATATCTGGCACGGCCTGCGCGACCGCGTGGCCCCAGCAGAGCATGCCTGGCAACTGGCAGCCGCCCTGCCCTGCTGCCGCGTGGCGATCGATCCCGACGAGACCCACTTCTTCTTCCGCCGCCGATGCGCAGAGATCGCAGCCGAGCTCGTGGGTGCTGGGCGCAGCGCGCACCGCTGAGCGGCTGAGCCACAGCGCTGCTGTCGTGAGCCGGACGTCTCGCGCGTTCTCAGCCCGGGCGATGAGCGCCCGTGCGCCAGCCGACCTCCGCTTTTCGGTGCGCCGCCGCTACGGTCCGGGAGTGTCCCCCCATTCGCCGACCATTACCCGCCGCCGTCTCCTCGGGCAGGCCGCGCTGGCGACGGCGACGGCGGGCGCTGCAAGCGTCACGCTGCCGGGGCTTGCGCGCGCCGCCGACCCCACCCTCGAATACGTTCCCGCGATCGTCGTCGGCAGCGGCTTTGGTGGATCGGTCGCAGCCCTGCGGCTCGGCCAGGCTGGAGTGCAGACGCTCGTCCTGGAGATGGGACGCCTATGGAACTCCAAGGGGTGGGACGGCAAGCGGTTCTGCCCCACGCTGCTCCCGGATGAGCGCGCCATGTGGTTCTCGGGGCGCACGAAAGTGCCGCTGGATTCGTTCCTGTGGGTCCCCGCAGACATCCCCGTGCCCCGCCGCGCCGGCATCCTCGACCGTCTGCAGTACCGCGACATGGGTGTCTACGTGGGCCGCGGCGTGGGCGGCGGTTCACTGATCCATGGCGGCGTGAGCGAGGCGCCCCGCCGCGTCGACTTCGAGCGTTTCCTGCCGCAGATCGATGCGGAGGAGATGTACGGTCGTTTCTTCCCACTGGCCAGCAGGACCCTCGGCGTCAACCAGGTTCCGCGGGAGTGGTTCGAGCGCACGCAGGTGCACCAGTATTCGCGCGTGGGCCGGGCCACGGCCGCGCGTGCAGGCTTCAAGACCTCGTTCGTGGGCAGCGTCTACGACTACGAGTACCTGCAGCGCGAGACGATGGGCCAGGTTCCCCGCTCGGCCACGGCGCAGGAGATCTACTACGGCTCCAACTACGGCAAGCGCAGTCTGGACCGGACCTACCTGAGCGACGCCTTGGGCACGGGCAACGTGACGATCAACGCACTCAGCGAGGTCACCCGGATCCAGCAGCAACGCGACGGCACCTACCTGCTGGATGTGAAGCAGATCAACACGCGCGGGACCGTCGTTCGCCGCCGCCAGATCGCCTGCAAGCACCTGTTCCTCGGCGCCGGCACGATGGGCACCAACGAACTGCTGCTGCGAGCCCGCGAAACCGGCGACCTCCCGGACCTCAGCGAGCAGATCGGCCGCGGCTGGGGCAACAACGGCAACGTGTCGGTGTCGTGCCTCAACCAGACCAATCGACCGACCGGTCTGGCGCAGACGACGATGCCCGCCATCGGCATCGACAATCGCGACGATCCCAGATATCCGGTCTTCGCCGAGATCGCCGCGCAACCGACGGGCTTTGAGAACTTCACCACCAGCTACCTGGGAGTGACCAACACGGGCGAGCGCGCCACGCTCACCTACGACCGCGTGACCGCAAGGATGGACCTGGACTGGAACCGCTCCCAGGCCGATCCCGCGATCCATGCCCTGCGCAACACGCTGGATCCGATCGTCGACAAGAGCAAGATGATCTACCGCACCGACCTCTACAAGGGCAACCGCGCCTTTGGCGTGCGCAGCTGCTGGCACCCGCTCGGCGGCTGCGTTCTGGGTGAAGCGACCGATCTCTACGGGCGCGTCGACGGCTACCGCAACCTCTACGTGACCGACGGTGCACTCGTGCCTGGATTTGCGAGCGTGAACCCGACGATGCTCATCACCGCGCTGGCTGAGCGCGTGATGGACCGCGTGCTCCAAGAGGACCTTCGCTAGCCCCCGCCTTGTTGACGTCCGGTGATCGCACGGGCCAGCGCGCGGGCGGACGCCTAGCGTGGCGGCAATGACGCAGCAGTTGGCCCCCGGGCTGTCCGGCGATTCGGCGGTCCTCGCCGCAGACGACGCCCTTGACGCGGTGGCGCTGGGCCAGCTCGCTGCGCTGCCGGGACCGTTTCTCCCGTGGACGGACTACTCCATGCGGCCGTCTGCGATCGTGGCGGTTCTCACCGATGTGCTGCTTGCCGGCCGGCAGCGGGTGGTCGAGCTGGGGAGCGGCAACTCCACCGTGTACCTCGCCCGTCTGGCTCGCCAGCATGGCCTGACCGTGCAGATCACGACGGTCGACCATGACGCGCAGTGGGCCGATGCCACGGGCGCGGCCCTGGCCCGCGAGCAGCTCTCGGCATTTGTCGATGTGGTGCATGCCCCACTGAAGGACGGCTGGTATGACCGGGCAGCCCTCCCGACGCAGTCCGAGGTGGACCTCTTGGTGATCGATGGCCCGCCGGCCTTTCAGCCGGGCATGGGGTTGGCTCGCGAGCCCGCACTGGATCACTTCGCGCCGCTGCTCACCCGTGGAGCCACCGTCGTGCTCGACGACGCCCACCGGCCCGGTGAGCAACAGGTGCTGGCGGCGTGGAGCGAGCGCCACGACCGTCACTTCCGCCTGGAGCGCGGTGGCTACGGCGTCTCTTCGCCGTGGACCAGCTCGTGAGCTCGATCACCCCAGGTGCTCGCGGAGCTGCGGCCTGGAGCGCACGCCCAGGGTCGTGAAGGCTGCGCCGAGGTGCGACTCCACGGTCTTGACCGACAGCACCAGCGCCTCGGCAATTTCGCGGTTGGATCGCCCCGCGGCTGCCAGTTCTGCGACCTGACGTTGGCGGGCCGTGAGCCGCGCAGCACCACCGGCGGTGGCACGCTCGCGCCGGGAGACAGGACCGCGCCCCAGCCGACGGAGCTCGCGCTCGGCGTCGGCCTGCAGCCGCACCGCTCCAACCTGGGCCAGCACCGCCTGCAGCGCGCGCAGTTCGCGAGCGGCTCCGTCGAGATCGCCGGTCAGCCCGCGCGCCCGCGCGCAGACAAGTTGGAGCTCGATCGCTTCGAGCTCAGCGCCTGCCTCCCGTGCGGCACGCACGGCGATCTCACCGGCCTCGCGCGCAGCCTGACCGTCACCGTGGTGCACGGCCACCCAGGCGCGCGTCGCAAGTGCGTGACGCTGCGCTGCCGGCCACGCCGGAGCGAGCTCGGCCGCGAGGTCATCACACGAGGCGCCGTACTCATCCGCACCGGTTTGATCGCCGAGCTGCAGCGACGCGCGAGCCAACACCCCAAGACTCTTGAGGCGGGTCATCGGATTGGCGCCCTGAAGATCTCGCGGGCCGTGGGTCTGCAGGATGGCGGCGCGGCAGCCTGCCGGATCGCCAGCCCCCAGCCGTGCGGCACCAAGGAGTCCACCGGCGAGCGCCAACGCCGAGGGCATCCCGTAGGTGCGGGCCGCGGCGACGGCCTGCTCGGCAGCATCGACCGCCGCTTGCCCCGGCTCGAGCTCGGCCGACACGAGCGCTCGAGCACAGCTGGCATGAAAGCCCGAGGAGGCGTCGGCGAGCAATGCCCCCTCGTCGAAGGCGGCTCGTGCGGCGCGGCGCGCAGCCACCAGATCACCTGAGCGCAGCGCGTCCTCGGCTCGGAGCGTGAGGAGGTCGACGGCGAGAATCGGCCGCAGACCGTCGCTCGTGGCGCGCAGTCCGCGGGCGATCAGCGCCGTGCCGTCTCCGCGCTCCAGTCCGACTGCCATCCGCACATGCCCGACGAACGCGTCGATCACCCAGGGCAGCATGGCGTCGTCCATGGCTGCAAACTCAGCCTCGCTCTCGTCGGTCAGGCGCGCGGCCTCAGCGATGTCGTCGTCGAGGCAGGCCGCCAGCGCCGCCGTTGACCGGCAGGCCGTGCGCAGCTGCGGAAGCCCGGCGCGATCGGCTTCCGCGAGCGCGTCGGCGGCTGCGGCGCGCGCGGCGCGGGTGTCGCCGATGCCGAGCGACGTGACGGCCAGCAGCCGGTACATCAACACGCCTTCCATGTGGTGCTCGCCGGACTCCTCGGCGTGCCGCAGCGCCTCGCGGACGCGCAGCAGCGCAGCCTCGCTGCGGCCCGTCGTGGCCTCCACCGTTGCGCAGCCCAGTACGAGCCGCCGTGCTTCTGGGCCGTCCGGCGGGACCGTCGCGAGCGCCTGCCCCAGGATCTCGAGCGCTTCCTCCGCGCGACCTCGCACGCTCAGCGCAACCGACAGGGGATACAGCAGGGTCTGGCGCTCGCGGGCGGCGCGATCGTCGGCGCGCAAGAGGTTCCACGCCGCGAGCAGCCACTCGGCGGCGCTGGCCGGTGACCGCGGCAGGATCTCTCGGCCAGCGGCCTCCAGCACCGCGACCGCCTCCAGGTCGCCCTGCTCTGCCGACTGCGCCACGTGGTGCG
>JAEMRF010000501.1 GCA_016463515.1 Solirubrobacteraceae bacterium
CGATCGAGAGCACCTCCCAGCGCTCACGGCGGGCGATCGCGCGCAGGGCGCGGTCAGGATTGACCGCGACCGGTCGGCCCACGGCACGGAGCATCGGAAGGTCGGAGATCGAGTCGCTGTAGGCCGTCGAGGACTCCAGGGAGAGGTGGTGCTCGTCGGCGAGCTCGCGCATCGCTTCGACCTTGCCCTCGCCGTAGATGAAGGGCCCGCCGGGGTTCCCGGTGTAGCGCCCGTCAACGACCTCAGAGCGCGTGCCGACGGCGCCGTCCAGCTCCAGGACCTCGGCCAGAAGGTCGGCGAACTCCTGGCTTGACGCGGTCACCAGGTAGACGGGCTCTCCCCGGCGCTGGTGCTCGTGCGCACGGTCGAGTACCTCCGGGTAGATCCGCGGCAGTACACGCTCCAGGACCGCGGTCGAGATGTCCGACAGGCGGTGCTCCTCCACCCCAGCCACGTAGGACCCGACTCGGGCGCGAACGGCATCTGTGGTGGCGTCGTCCAGCCCCCAAAGGCGAAAGCGTGCGCCGACGATCGAGTCGCGAAGAAGCTGGCGACGGGAGACGATTCCCACTCGGGCCATCTCGATCAGGATCGAAAACCCGCTGGAGCCCGACACCAGCGTGCGGTCGAGATCGAAGAAGGCCGCGGGGCGGGTCACGGGCGGCGCTCCGACCGCGGGTGTGGACTCGTCTGGGGTTGCCGTACTCACGCGATCGATTCTCACGTATGGACTACGGCGATGCGCAACTCGCGGGTCAGGGGGCGGATGCGTGTGGGGCTCGGGGCAAGTCCGGGCTGGTTGGCGGCAGTGGAATCTCGGACGCTTCGCGGCCTGCGGGCGGTCCACGCCGAAGGCGCGGCGGAAGGCGGCGTCCGGGCTGGTTGGCGGCGGCGGAATCTCGGACGCTTTGCGGCCGACGGGCGGTCCACACCGGGGGCGCGGCGGACCGGCGGCGTCCGAGCTGGCTGGCGGCGGCGGACCTGCGGGCAGTTGTTCGTCGGCGGGCGTCGGGGCGGCTGCAGCGAGTCTGCGGCGGCGACTTGCCAACTCGACCCCTGAAACTTCCCCTTGAGGAAAGTTTCAGGGGTCGAGTTGGCCTCCAGGGCCGGTTTTGGACGGGATCGCGTTGAAACACCCGACGGTCCGAGCATTTCGACGCGATCCCGCTCTCGCAGCCCGACCTCGCAACCGCGAACGGTTGCGCCACGCACCAGAACGGCAAGTTCCCACCGCCGCCGACCAGCTCGGACGGCGAAACTCACACCGTCCTCGGTGTAGAACGCCCGAAAGTCGCGAAGCGCCCGCAGACCCACTGCCGCAACCAGCACGGGCGCCGCCGACCAGCACTGCCAGCCGCCAGCCAACCCCTGCACTTCTTCAGACCCCTCCTGAAGAACTGCACGAGGTCAACCCGCCGACACCGCGTCGCTGCCCGCAAACGCGAAAGGCGCGCACCCCGGCCCCTGGGCCGAAGTGCGCGCCTCCAAGCGCGAGAGGGTGTCGTGGACGCGTTAGCCGCCCACGCGAACGATGATCGCGTCGCCCTGGCCACCGCCGGAGCAGATGGCAGCCACACCGAGGCCGCCACCGCGGCGACCCAGCTCGAGGACGAGCGAGCCGATGATGCGGGCGCCGGACATGCCGAGCGGGTGGCCGAGGGCCACCGCGCCGCCGTTGACGTTGACGTTCTCGGGGGTGAGCCCGAGGACGTTCATCGAGTTGAGGCCGACGGACGAGAACGCCTCGTTGAACTCCCAGAGGTCGATGTCCTCGACCTTCAGGCCGGCCTTGTCGAGCGCCTTCTGGGCAGCCGCGGCCGGGGTCTTCGCGAGGTACGGGAAGTCGTCAGCGACCTGAGCGTGGCCCACGATCTCGCCGAGGATCTGCTTGCCGTTCTTCTGGGCCCACTCTTCGGAGGCGAGCACGAGGGCGGCGCCACCGTCGTTGACCGACGGGGAGTTGCCTGCGGTGTGCGTGCCGTCCTTCACGAGGCCGCGGAGCTTGCTCAGCGACTCGGCCGTGGTGCCCTCGCGGGGGCTCTCGTCGGCCTCGACGATCGTGTCGCCCTTGCGACCCGGCACGGTGACGGGAACGATCTCGGCCGGCAGGTTGCCGTTGGCCTGGGCGGCCAGCGCGCGCTCATGGGAGCGGGCGGCGAACTCGTCCAGCGACTCGCGCGTGATGCTGAGCTCGTCGCCGACCTCGGTGGCCTCGACGTACATCTGCTTGCCGGTGAAGGCGTTGG
>JAEMRF010000502.1 GCA_016463515.1 Solirubrobacteraceae bacterium
GACAAGGACATCCAGCTCTACGTGAACTCCCCCGGCGGCGAGGTCTACGCGAGCCTGGCGATCTACGACGCGATGCGGTTCGTGAAGTGCGACGTCGCCACGATCTGCACGGGGATGGCGATGTCTGGCGGGTCGCTCGTGCTCTGCGGCGGCGCCGAGGGCAAGCGCGCGGCGCTGCCGAACAGCCGCATCATGGTCCACCAACCTCACGGCGGCGCCCAGGGCCAGACGACCGACATCGAGCTGCAGACCAAGGAGATGCTCTGGATGCGCGACAAGATCGAGGAGCTCTACGTGCGCCACACCGGCCAGGAGCGCGAGTCCGTTCACCGCGACATCGAGCGCGATCGCTTCATGAGCCCAGACGAAGCCATCGAGTGGGGCCTCATCGACCGCATCTACACCTTCCGCGACGAGGCTCGCCAGGCCGCGCCGACGCCGAAGGTCGCGGCGGGCTTCTGATCCGGGTCTGCGCCGCAAACCGAGACTCGGGCCCCGAGTCGGCGAACGGGCCGGGCGATCTGGGCTCTCGTCACGCAGCGATCGCGTCCGGTCCGAACTTGCGCTCCCAGGCGCCGCGGAGGCCGTCGGCCGTGAGGCCGTAGATGCTGGCGGTCGCCAGGGGCGCCGCGAGGCAGAACTCGGGGTCGTGCCACAGAAAGACCAGAGTGTCCTGGAGGATGTCGTAGTGCGTGTCGTCGAAGCGGGGGAGACCTGCCTCGTCGCAGATGACTTCCAGTCGGGCGGTAAAGGTGGGAATGCGGCTACGCGGCATCGGAGGCTCCTAGTTGAAGGCGGGGTCGCTGGTGGGTGCGCTCGCGAGCGCGTCGACGAGCGACTCCGCGGTCGAGCGGAGTGGGACCGCGACGACGCGATCCGGGTCCCAGATGAACCAGACCTCCCCGGGTTCGGACACCCAGCGCACGCGGTCAAACCGCGGGATGCCTCCATTCGCGCACAGGTCTTCCATCCGCCTGCAGAGGTCTTCGATGTGATCCATCCGGTCCATGGGGCCAGACTGCCGACGCACGTGTGACGTGTCTGCCGCGGTTTGCACCAACTTTGCGCAGTCTCAGCGTCATCCCAGGAAAGGCGCGCAGACGCCCCAGGGTCCGGACGTACGCTGGCGCCATGGACCAAGACGTACTTGCCAGCCGCGCCGCCGTGAGTCGCAGGCGCCTGCTCGCCGTGGGCGGCTCGATCGGGATCGGGACGCTCCTTGCGGCCTGCGGCGACAGCGCCGACGGCGGCTCCGCCACCGTGACCACGAACGAAGGCACCACCGCGACGATCGAGCCGACCACTCCGGCGGCGACCACCTCCTCAGGGACGAGCGCGGGGGCAAGCAACGACCTCGTCGCCCTGCTCGACGAGGCCAACACCTGCAGCCTGGCCAAGGAGCAGACGCAAGGGCCGTACTGGTTCGACGTCGACTCGATCCGCAGCGACATCACCGAAGACCGGCCAGGCACCGAGCTGCAGCTGGCGCTACGCGTCGTCGACGCGGGCAACTGCGACGCCGACGGCACGCCAGCCACGGTCGACAACGCGGTCGTGGAGATCTGGCACTGCGACGCTGGCGGCAGCTACTCCGGCTTTGAATCCGGCTCCTCCGGCCAGGGCGGCGGACCGCCCGGCGGTGGTGAATCCGGTGGCACCACCTCCGACGGCGAGTACTCCGAGGGCGTCCAGGAGGCCACGCCGACCGACGACAGCACCTACCTGCGCGGTGCCCAAGTCACCGACAAGGACGGCATCGCCAAGTTCACGACGATCTACCCCGGCTGGTACCGCGGGCGCACCGTCCACATCCACCTCAAGGTGCACGTGAACAAGAAGAACGTCCTCACGACCCAGCTCTACTTCGACGAGGAGCTGAACTCGAAGGTCTTCGACACGGCGCCGTACTCCAGCCGCACTGGCCGCGACACGTTCAACGACGGCGACTCGATCTACGACGCTTCCGGTCTCGTGACCGCCAAGGCCGATGGCGACGCCTATATCGCCGCCATCAACCTCGGCATCGACGCCTAAGCACCAACAAACAGACGCTGGTTGGCGCCCAACGGGTGGGCACAAACCAGCGTCTGTTTTCCGGTGTGGCGCACTGGCCGGCCGTAGACCGGCCGGGCCCGGCGAGACCTAGCGCAGCTGCGAGCTGCTCAGCTCGAGCAGGCGGCGCGCAATGACGAGCAGCTGGATCTGCTGGGTGCCCTCGAAGATGTCGAGGATCTTGCCGTCGC
>JAEMRF010000503.1 GCA_016463515.1 Solirubrobacteraceae bacterium
CACGCGCCCGGGGTTGCCTCACGAACCCTTCACATCGGGCGCCGCAGTCGGCCTATGGTGGGGTTACGTTCCGAGTCCCCAGGAGTAGCCGCATGAGCCAGCCGATCGATCACACCGACGATGACGACGTGACGGGCACGAGTGAGCCGGCGATCTCGCTCGACGACGTGAACGCCGTGCGCGGCGATGGCACTGCGGTCGACATCGTGGGCGCGATCGCGGATGACGAGCGTGCGGTCGTCGACGGCGTCTATGGCGACGACGGCCCGGTGGATCCGGCCTTCCAAGCGGTGATCGAGGCGGGCGGCGGCGTCTCGGAAGGCTTCGAGCAGTCCGAGGCAGCGCTGATCGATCACGCCACCGATAGCGAGGGCAGCACGCGCGAGATTCTCTTCGACGCGATCGACGAGAACCTCGAGGTCGACGACGACATCTACGGCGACGCCGACGAGCTCGGCGGCGACTTCGACACCGGCGCCTAGTCGCCCCGAACGCGCTCCAGGACGGCCTGCCGGGAGGCGTTGAGCCGATCGTCTGCCGAGCGCCGTACAGTGCTCGTGCCTAGACCCGCGCAGGAGCATGCGATGGATCCGTTCGACGAGTCCCCAGAAACCGAAGAAGACGACTTCCCTTCCACCGTTGACCTTGGCGCCTTGCTTGGCGGCGGGGCCCCGGCCGAGGACCCAGTCGAGGAGAAACTCGCCACCGACTCGCTCGACGCGCTGCGCGACGAGGAGATCGTCGGCGACGACGCCGTGATCGACCCGGCCCGCGCCGCGATCATCGAAGCCACCGGCGAAGACGAGGACGACGACGACGTCGAAGACCTCGAGGAGCTCGAGCGCGACGGCTTTGGCCGCGAGCGTGAGTTCGGCTTTGACTCGATCGACGACGAAGAAGAAGACGACTTCGACGAGGACTACGACTGACGTCGTCCCGCCGGCGGGGGCGTTAGCTCCCGATCGTCAGCTCGACCTGCACCCCGGGCCGGCCCTTGGGCACCGCGCCCTTGGCGCCGCGGGGGCGGGTCAGGAGGCGCAGCGTGATGCGCGCACCGGGTGTGAGCGCCGCCGCACCGCGGGCCGTGAGGCGCAGCGTGACGGACTTGCGAGTCAGTGGCCCAGAGGCCACCAGTCGCCCGGCGGTGTCGCGAAGCTGCAGGTCGTAGGACCGAGGCGGCCCGACCCGGCGGCCGAGGGTGAGCTGGCCGCTCGAGATCGCCTTGGGGCTGGGCGCCAGCGCCAGGCGCGCCAGGCACGCGCCGCCGGACGGCAGGCCAAGGGTCTCGCAGTCGGTCCTCAGCGCAGTCTGCTCGGTGGCTGCTTGCGCTGCGGTGCGCGCCCACCACAGGCCCGCGCTACGCCGTTGCAGCAGCGGCGCGCCGGGATCCACGAGGCGGTCGACGGCATCCAGAGTGACGCTGTCAGCGTCGCCCAGGCCACACGTGACCCGGTCGGCGCCGCGGTTGCCGTCGAGGGTGTCGTTGCCGGCGCCGCTGCGGAGCTCGTCGGCGCCCCTGCCACCGAGGAGGGTGTCGTCGAAGGCGGAGCCGATGAGCTGGTCGTTGCCATCTCCGCCGGAGAGACGGGCGGTGGGGGCCAGCGCGGCGTCGAGCAGGTCGTCTCCGCTGCCACCATCGAAGCTGGCCGCTGCGCCGGGCAGGCGGTCGCCCAGGTCTACGTTGCCGGCGACCCGCATGGTGTCGCTTCCGTCCCCTCCGAAGACCGTGATCGCGCTGTTCGCGGTGATCTGGTCGTCGCCGTCGCCGAGGTCGGCCGTCGGCTGGGTCGCAAACGGGCTCGTGCAGGTGGCGGTGTTCGCATCGACCTGCACGCAGCGGTCGGCAGCAACCAGCGCTGCGCCCGCGTCGGAGAAGGTCCACTGGAGCTGCTGGCTCGTCGCGGGGCCGACCAGTTGGACGGCCACCGTCAGCTGGTTGCGCTCGCCGGGAAACGCCGAGAACGTGGCGAGGTCAGGGAACGGCGAGCCCTTGGTCACGTCCGGAGGCTCCGGCATCGCGACGCGGCCAGCGAGCGCTGCGCTCGGCGCCAGGCTGCTGATCGCGGTCAGTCCCACGGTGAGGAGGAGCGTGGTCGCGACGGGCCACGCGCGGGCGGTCAGGCGGCGGCGTGCGGCTGGGGCCATGGATCAATTGTGCTGCAGATCCGTGGTGGCGTCGAGCGTGAGCCCAGCGCGCCGAGGGCGCCGAGCAGACGCTCCCGCAGCACGTTGGCCTCTTCGCC
>JAEMRF010000115.1:0-3461 GCA_016463515.1 Solirubrobacteraceae bacterium
GCCACGCTGCGCAGCACCTGATCGCCGACCTGGTGGCCGTAGCGGTCGTTGACCATCTTGAAGTCGTCGATGTCCAGCAGGATCAACCCAACGCGGGTGCCGGTCTCCAGGAACCGCTCGTGGCCCTCGGTGAGCAGCTCCTGAAAGCGCCGGTGGTTGGCGAGTCCGGTCAGGTCGTCGGTGAGGGCCTGGCGGTGCAGGCTTGCGTGCCGGGCGACGTTGCGCGCGGCGACCGACGCCTGCTCGCAGAGGTAGAGGAAGAGTTGCCGCTCCTCAGCGGTGAACTCGTGGGAGTTGCGGGCCACGGCCACCACGCCGCCGGCTTCCACGTCGCCCACGGGGGCGGCCATCGCGTAGATCCCGCCCACGATGGCGTGCGCCAGCTCCTGGCCGTTGACTGCGCGGTCTTCCACGGCGGTCAGGATCGGCGTGTTGCGGTCGTCCTCGTGGATGGTGACGCGGTGCGTCATCTTGCGCCCGAGGCCCGTGGTTGAGCTGGCCCGCCCGGCCTCTGCGTCGACGGCCTCCACGGCCGCGCGCGTGGTGATGGTGAGCAGGGCATCGAGGTCCAGCGTGCTGGCGAACGCATCGCCGATGCGGTGCACGGCCGCCCGCAGTCGCGTGCGCTCGCGCGTGACGTTGCGCAGCTGTTGGCGGGCTTCCTCCTGCCGCGCGGCGCGATCCACCGAGGCCAGTGCAAAGAGCCCGACCAGCGGAAAGAGCGCCAGCGGGGCCCAGATCGTGACCACGCTGGCGAACGCGATGATGATGCCGATCGGCGTGAGCAGCGCATCGACGATCCACACCAGCAGGTAGGGGCGGATCGGAAAGCGGTTCTCGCCTTGGTTGCGCCAGCGCTCGCCAACCCACGAGGCGATGGCGTCGAGCACCACCTGCGTGCCGAACGCGAGCACGATCACCCACGCGGCGGCATCGACGCCTGGACTGCCGGCGGCGACGAACACGACGGCTGGCCCGAGCGAGTGGAGCGCGTCTCCGCCGCTCGTGAGGCTGCGTTTGCGACTGCCACCTTTGACCGCTGACGAGACGAAACCGGCAGTGGCGATGGCCAGCCAGACCAGCAACGGCGTGAGCGCGGGCGGCCCCAGCATGAGCATCGGGAACAGCACGAGCTGCGTGGGGATCGCGATGTTGCGTTCGATCGGGAAGCCCACCCGCGAGGTGAACGCGAACGCGACGGTGAGGGCCGCCAGCAGGAGCGGCTCCTCGACGTCGATAGGTCCGACGAACGCCAGCGCCACCGCGCAGATCGCAAAGATCACCGAGATGACGACCTCGCTGGCGAGTTCGCGCGTGGTTGAGTGGTCGGGGGCCTCTTCACGCTGCGTGCGCACCGCCTCCTCGAGATCGAGGTACGTGAGTTCGGCGTCGTCGTCGTCGATCGTCACGGGACTGCGGGCTGGGGTGGGGTGGTGGGAGGCATCGTCGAAATGATGGCGTTACCCGAGAAGTCGGTGTGGCCGCCAGCATCTTGAACGGTTGGCCGGTGCGGCGCGTCGCGACGGCGTGAGCGACTCCAGAAACGTTTGAGGGTCCGCCGCCGCGATGCGGCCCGGACCCTCAAACGCTGCGTCACTGTGATGAGTGATCGCCTATCAGGATCTACGGGGCATGGGGGGAACGTCCTCGGAGGAGGGCGCCACATGGTGCAGCGCCGGACTATGGGTGGGGCCGAGCCTGGTAACCAACCGGACTCGACGCCAACATAACTGCGCTACACGCCGCGCGCAAGTCGGTTGTGGTTGCCTGCACCTGAAGTCCCAACCCGTCAGACTCGACATATGACCGATGCCGTGGGTAGGCCGACCGACCGATTCGGAGGCCCCGGCGCGCGTTCCCCGTTGATCGCAGCCCTGACCGACTACGGAATCGGGCCCTACGCAGCGCTCCTTCAGGCCTCCGCGCGCTACCCGGCTGCCGTCGGGATCGACTGGCTCGACCTCGACCACGGCGTGGCCCTTGGCGACGTGCGGGCCGGCGCGCTCACCCTGCGCCGCACCCTCCCGCACCTCCCGCCTTGCGTGTGTGTGGGCGTCGTGGATCCCGGCGTGGGCACGGCCCGCCGCGCGGTCGCGCTTCGCACCGCCACCGGCCATGTGCTGGTCGGGCCCGACAATGGCCTGCTGCAACCGGCGGCTCGTCGCCTGGGTGGCGTCACGGAGTTGGTGGACCTGGGCGGCTCGCCGCTGCGCATCCATGGTCCGGCGCGCACGTTCGACGGTCGCGACCTCTTCGGACCGGTCGCTGGCGCGCTGGCCGCCGGCACGCCGCTGTCGGACGTCGGCGTGGAGGTCGAGCCGGCGTCGCTGATGGTCCTCGCCCTTCCCGCGCCGCGGCGCACCGTAGAAGGGATCGATGCGACCGTGCTGGAGGTCGACCACTTCGGCACGCTGGTGCTCGCCCTCGACGAGCAGCTCACCGGGCTCGGGCCATTGCCGCCGCTGGGTGCGTCCGGGCGGGTGCGTTCTGCGCTGGGTGGCGGCGAGGCGTTCGTGCTCGGGCAGACGTTTGCCGATGCGCCGCATGGCGGCCTGGTGCTCTTCGTCGACAGCGACGGAGCGCTTGCGCTCGCTCGCCGCGATGGTTCGGCGGCCGCGCTGCTGCACTCCGGGCCGGCGGACGCGCTCACGCTGGCGTTCGGCGGCGACGACGCAGACGACGACGGTCCGCTGGTCGCCTGAGCGGGCCCTAGGGTGGGCGTATGCCCATCGGAGCGACGCATCACCGCCTCGACGAGACCCCGTCGACCAACGACGTGGCGCGCGGCCTGGCGCAAGAGGGTGCCGAGCACGGCACCGTCGTGTCGACTGCCCGCCAGACCGCCGGGAAAGGCCGCCAAGGCCGCGACTGGGCTGGTGCTGACGGCGCGATCGCCGTCAGCGTGGTGGTGCGCGAGCCTGTGGACCGGCTGCTGCCGCTGCGCGCAGGCTTGGCCGTCGCGCGACTCGCTGGGCCGGCTGCCCGCGTGAAGTGGCCCAACGACGTGTTGGTCGACGGCCGTAAGGTCGCCGGGGTCCTCGTGGAGGCCGAGGGCTCGGCCGCGATCGTGGGGATCGGCGTCAATGTGGCCGTCGAGCTGGCGGACCTTCCGGACGACGTGGCCGCGCGCGCCGCCACGCTAGGCCTGAAGGCGGCCGACGTCGACGCGGCTCAGGATCGACTGCTGGAGCTCTTGGAGGAAACGCTGGCGCTGACGGCCCCCGAGGTCGTCGCTGCACTGGCTGCCCGCGACGCGCTCGTGGGGAAGCCCGTGCGCTGGGCCGGTGGCGACGGAATCGCTGCCGGCATGGCGGAAGACGGCTCGCTCCGCGTGCAGACCGCCGCTGGCGCCGAGCTCCTGCTCGACGGCGGCGAGATCCACCTGCTGTAGCGCCCCGCTACTCGCTGGCGGGTGCTGCCTCGGCAGCCTTGGCGGCCGCGGGCTTGCGGGTTCGCGTGGC
>JAEMRF010000115.1:3561-8817 GCA_016463515.1 Solirubrobacteraceae bacterium
TTCGCTGCGGTGGTCTTGGCAGTGGCCGACGTGGTCTTGGCGGCCGTTGTCTTCGCAGCCGTGGTCTTGGCAGCGGCGGTGGTTTTGCGCACGGCCGCGGTCTTCGTGGCGGTGGTCTTGAGCGCTGGGGTGCTGGCTGCCGTCGACGTCGCGGCGGTAGCGGACTTGCGGGCCGTTGCGGCCTTCGTCACGGCGGTGGTCTTCGCCGCCGTCGTCTTGGCGGCGGCCGTCGTCCTGGCCCGGGTCGTGGTCGTGGTCTTTGCTGCCGTGGTGCGCGGCGCACGCGGCTTGGCCGTCGTGGTCTTCGGAGCTGGCGCGGGGGATGCCTCGGCGGCTGGCGTTGCAGCTGCCGTTGACGTTGCGGCAGGTGCGGGTGCAGCAGGTCTTGCGGGGCCACTATCGGCGGCGAGCGCTGCAGCTGCGGCCGCGATGGCGTCCTTCACGGCGCCTGGGTCGCTGACCTTGGGTTCCGAGGCTGCCTGGGCAGCAGCGGGCTTGCGGGTTCGGCGGGTGCGCGTGCTGGTCTTGGCCGCAGACGTGTCGGCATCTCCCTTGGTGGAAGACGCAGCATCGTCGGTCGGGGTCAAGGCGCTGCCCTTTGGCGAGGCATCTGCGCGGTTGCCGTTGTCGGTCGATGCGCCGGGGATGTCTGCGCTGCCCTCCGCTGCGACGACGCCTTCGGTGCTCGCGTCGGCTGCGGCGGCGTTCTTGCGGCGGCTGCGGCCGCGGTTGCGGCGGCGGCTGCGTGATGTGCCCTCGGCGGCGGGCTCGCCTTCGGTCTTGTCGCCGTTGCCGTTGTTGCCGGCCTTCGCCTTGGCTTCAACGGCGGCCTTCTGCGCTTTCGGCTGTTCGGCGCCTTGCGCCGAACCGTTCTCGCCACCGGGCTTCTTCTTGCGGCGCCGGCTGCGGCTGCGGCGCGACTTCTTCGAGCGCTCCGCAGCGTGCTCAGCCGCTTCGCCCTCGAACGTGTACGCCTCGAACTCGACGGGCTCGACCGTCTTGGTCGTCTCGGCGCCGTCGACCGTCTCGCCGTCTTCGATCAGGGCGTCCGTCGCTTTGGCGTCGGCAGCAGTCTGCGACGCCGCGGCGGATGCGGTCTCGGTGGGCTTGCCCTTGGACTGCGGCTGGCTACCGGCCTTGGGAATGTTGCGCAGGAGCTCACGAGCCAGCGCGCCGGGCTTGCGCGCCAGGCGGGTGCGGGCACCGGTCACGACCTGTTGGGCCTCGGGCGTGTGCGGGCGCGCCGAGGCGAGCATCGCGGCCTGCAGGCGACGGTCCTGCTCGCGGGTGGCCTGCACGAGGCGGCGGGCGTTGCGGCCGTGGGCGGGACCGGCGGAGTTCACGAGCAGCCCGAGGAGGCGCTTGCCTTCCTTCCAGCGCTGGGTCGCGTATTCCTCATGCTCGTCGGCGGTGGCCTCGGCGAGCTGCCAGATCCACGCGGTGGCCTGGTCGCGGCGGCCGACGGGCTTGTCGGCGATCGACTGCAGCAGCACGCGCACGGCGTCGCGGCGATCGTTCTTGCTCCACGTGACGACCTCGTCGACGGCGTCGGCAAACGCCTCCGGGTCGCGCAGCGCGGCGATGTCTTGGACGGCCTTGAGCTTGACCTGGTTGCTCGGGTTGCGCTTGATCGCCGTGACCAGGAACGCGCGCTTGAGCTCGCCGCCACGGTCGAAGTGCAGCATCGCGCGGGCCTTGCGCCAGTTGGCGGAGCTCACGCCCGCGCCGGCCAGGGCGGCCCACTGGACCTGCTCGCCGTAGTCCAGGAACTCGACGGCGATGCGCCACAGCTCACGTTTGAAGACCTCGTGGCGGACGGTCAGGTCCGAAGCGACGGGCAACACGCGCCGCTCGACGCGCACCTTACGGCCGCGGCCACGGCGGACCGGGCCCACGACGATCGCGCCGCCGCGGTACACGTCGCGGTCCAGCAGGGAGTGCAGCGTGACGACGGGGTCGTCGTGCTTGGTGCCCGGGTGGACGAAGTCGACGACGAGGCCAGCTTCCTTGCCGGGTTCGCGGCGCGTCACGCGGCCCACGCGCTGCTGATAGATCCGCTTGGAGGCGGTCGGCGCCAGGTGCAGGCAGACGGTCGCGCGCGGGGAGTTCCAGCCCTCGGCCAGGAGCTGGGCGTTGACGAGGACGTCGATCTTGCCGTTCTCGTAGTCCGCCAGGGTGCGGGAGAGTTCGCGCTTGGGCGTCTCTCCGGAGACGGCCTTGGCCTTGATGCCGAACTCGTTGAACGCGTCGGCGAGGTTGTAGGCGTGTTTGACGCCCGCGGCGTAGACGACGCCCGGCATGCCGCCAAAGCGCGTCTTGTAGAGATCTGCGGCGGCCAGGTTGAACGGCAGCTGGTCCAGGACCTCGGCCAGCATCTCCTGGTCGAACTCCATGTCGACCTCGCCGCGGCGCAGCGGCACCTTGGCGATCGTGCGCACGCCCACGCCAGGTGGGATGCGGATGCAGCGCAGCGGCGCGATCACGCCTCGGCGGGCGGCCTGCGCGAGGTCAAAGCGCGAGGTCTGGGTGGGGAAGAGGTCGGCGACGTGGCGGGCGATCAGCGCGCCGGTCGCGGTCATGCCGATGAAGATCGGGCCCGTCCACTCGCGGATCGCCGCGGAGGTCTTCTCGCCGAGGGCCGTGTGGGCCTCGTCGCAGATCACGACCGTGTAGGCCGAGGAGATCTCACCTGCGTGGCGGACGAACCACTGGTAGGTCTCGACCGTGACCGGGCCAAGGGTGTTCCGTTCGCTGACGGGATCCTCGCCCTTGAGCAGCGGCGGGCTCAGGCGGTCCTTGTAGCCACGGGTCTTGATCTCGTCGATGAACTGCTCGACGAGGTTGCGGCGGTGGGTCAGGATCAGCACGCCGCCCAGGCGGCACGCGTCGACGAAGCCCATGGCAGCGACCGTCTTGCCGGCGCCGGTGGCGTGCTCGAACCAGAAGCGCTTGGCGGCGTTGGGGTCCTCGGCCTGCTCCTCCATCTGGTCGGAGTCGCTGGAGTCGAAGATCTCTTCCGCGTCGGCGGCGTCGATCGCATCGAGTTCGGCGAGCTCGTCGGCGGTCGGGGCGAGGTCTTCGATCGTGGGGCCGTGGACGTCGCTGCCTTCGCCCGAGACGCCCTCATCGTCGTAGTCCTCGTCGCGCTCGTCGTCGAGGTCGGGCGTGGCGCGCTTGCTCGTGACGGTGTCGGCCGGGGCACTCGCGGCAGCAGCAGCGGATTTGGCCTCGGGGGTGGCGCCGTTCTTGGCTGCGCCGTTCTTGCGGCCGTTGCCGTTGCGCGGCAGCGGCGCGTCGAGATCGACGTCGGCCGGGACGAACGCGCTGCTGGACTGGTTCTCGGTCAGCAGCGCGGTGAGCGTGCCCGAGAGCGCGTCGACCTGGTGCGGGCCAAGCTGGGTGGTGCCGTCGGCGAGGGTCGGCTCGTCGACGGAGAGCATGCGCTCCAGGCCCAGGAGCAGCGACCACCGGCGGCGCCAGGCGGTCGACGGCGCAGGCAGGCCTTCGCTTTGCTCGGCCAGTGCCTGGTCGATGGCGCGGCGGCGGGCGGTGCCGTGGCCGAGCGCGACGGACGCGTCTTCGTCGCCGAGCAGCACCGGCTCGCGGATGAACTCCGCGGCGAGAGCCAGTTCGGCTTCCGACGGGACGTCGGCAAGCGGGGCGGCGTTAGGCACGCATGGCCTCAAAGATGCAGCTGGACAGTGCAGTCACGAGCGAAGGAATGGTCGTATTCAGGTCGACCGCTCAGGTCGAAAAGGCGTCTGCGCGTAGGCGACGCCGTGAGAGCGGTCGAGGGGTTGGCGGCGGGGAAGGGGCGGATCGCCGCGATCCGAAGCAGTCTCGTGATCTGCCGGAGCGAGAACACGGCACTCGGCGAGAGGCCGGAGCAACTGTGCAGCACTCTACCGCAGGGCGGCCACCCCGCCAAGCGCGCCGTTCACAGCCTGGACACGCGGTCGGTCTGGGGCGGGCAGTCGGCGCCCCGTCGGAGGCTCGGCGCAAGCGCACGCTGAGGGCCGCTCGGGTTGTGTCAGGCTCAGGACGTGACGAATCCTTCTGCGACTCTGTTTCGCTCCGTGCGCGCGGCGAACTGGCGTGGTGCGATGGCTGGGCTCGGTGTGGTGGGGTTGCTCGCGGTCGGCGGCTGCGGCGACGAGGCTCCGCCGGTTGCCAAACTCACGGCCGCGCAGGTGCAGGAGCAACTGGCCGAGCCTGTGGCTGGGCAGCCGCCAGCGGCGCGCAAGCTCGAGGAGCAGGCCGGCGAGGTACTGCGCGGTGGCAGCGATCCGGCCAAGCTCGTGGAGACGAAGGTCGGCGAGCTGAAGGGCACGCCGGTGGTGGTGAACGTGTGGGCGGACTGGTGCCAGCCGTGCAAGAAGGAGATGCCGATCTTCCAGCGCGTGGCCCTCGATCAGCGCGGCAAGGTCGCGTTCTTTGCCGTGGCCTCGCAGGCGCCCGAAGCCAAGACCGTCGCGTACCTCCGCGAGCAGATCGCGCTGCCGTACCCGTCGGTCATCGATGAAGACGGCAAGGTCATCGAGGGCACGGGCGTCGACGGTCTCCCCAAGACGTTCTTCTACGACCGGACCGGCAAGCGCTTCGTGCACAACGGGCCCTACGAGACCGAGGCCGCGCTCCTGGCCGACATCGCGCGGTACGCCTCGTGAGCGACCACGAACTGCGCGCCAGTCCGTTCGACGGCGCCAAGACGATCGTTGCCGCTGACCGTCGTGGCCGCCCGGGCGGCGGCTAGACGGTCGAGCCGTTGCCCGAGCTCGACCCGGCGAGCGATCCGTTCCTCGAGGGTCATGAGGCGCAGACCCCGCCGGAGGTCGACGCTGAGCGGCCGGGCGGCGGCGCGCCGGACGGGCCCGGCTGGCTCACCCGGGTCGTCCCGAATCTCTTTCCGCTGGTGGCTGGCGACGCACCCGAGGCCGAGCTGGAGGCCCTGCCGGATCTCTTTGGCGCCAGTGCTGCGGTGGGCGCGCACGAGGTGATCGTGCAGTCGCCTGCTTCGGTGCAGTCGCTCGCGCAGGTTGATCCTGCGCAGGTGCAGCGGGTGGTCGCGATGTGGCAGCGCCGGCTGCGTGCCCACTCCGGGGCCGCTGCCCGCGTGCTCCTCATGAACGAGCGGGCGCGCGCTGGGGCCTCCCAGCCGCACACGCACGCGCAGCTGGTCACGCTCCCGACCGTGCCGGCGGCGATGGCGCGCGAGCGCGAGCGGGCCGAGGCCTACGCGGTGCGCACGATGGGCGC
>JAEMRF010000504.1 GCA_016463515.1 Solirubrobacteraceae bacterium
TCCTTGAGCCATTGCAGCGCGGCGTAGTGCTCTACCGGCAGCTCGGCGGCGGCCTGGCCGGATCCGACGGTGCGCACGAGTGTGGCCGCGCGTTCATCCAGCGGACGCAGCTCGTCGCCGTCGGTCTGCGCCCAGACACCGATCGAGTAGGCCCAAAATCGCAGCGGCCGCTCGGCCGCCAACCGCGAATCCAGCTGACGGATGGTGCCTGCAGCCGTGTTGCGCGGGTTCATGTAGGTCGACTCGCCTGCTGCGGCGCGGCGCTCGTTGAGCGCCAGGAAGTCGTCGGTGGCCATGTAGACCTCGCCGCGCACCTCGAGCACCGCCGGGAGGTCATCGCCTGGCAGCGACTGCGGTACGTCCGCGATCGTCTTGATGTTCTCGGTGACGTCCTCCCCGACGCGCCCGTCGCCGCGAGTGGTAGCCCGCACGAGCTGGCCCGCCTCATACAGCAGCGACATCGCCAGTCCGTCGATCTTGGGTTCGCAGACGTAGCGGAACTCTGGGTCCTCGATGCCTTCGCGCGCCAGATGGCTGGCCATCCGCGAGATCCAGCTGCGCAGCTCGTCGGCGTTGCGGGCGTTGGCCAGCGACAGCATCGGGAGTGGGTGCTCGACCTTGGCCAGGTGGCCTGCAGCGCGCCCGCCGACCGTCTGCGTCGGCGAGTCCGCCGTCTTCAGCTCCGGGTACTGCGCCTCGAGGTCGCGCAGCTCGCTCTGCAGCGCGTCGTAGTCGTCGTCGGCGATCGTGGGATCGTCGTGCTCGTAGTAGGCGGCGTTGTGGACCGCAATCTCGGCTCGCAGGGCGTCTGCGCGAGCACGTGCCGCGTCGATCCCTTCAGCGTCGACCGGAGCAGATGGGTCAACCTGCGCCGGATCGCCCGCCTGCGGCGAGCCCGTCACTCGGCGGCGCTCGGCGACTCGGCGGCGTGCGTGAGGTCCTCCACGTCGACCGGGGCGGCGGACTGCACCAGCGGGCCGGCGGGCGAGGTGCGGCCGTGGGCTTCCAGGGCGGCCTCCTCGTCGCTGACGATGTGAGCACCGCTGTCGACGAGCGCCGCGTCGATCGACGGGGTGTGGAGCTCCTCGATGCGAGCCAGATCGGTCCAACGGAGCGTGACCGGCGTGACGGAGATGTGGCCGCGCGCGACGGCGTAGAGGTCGGTTCCGGGCTCCTCGTCGTGCGTGGCGGTCACGCCGTAGATGGAGATGCGCTCGGCGTTGCCGTAGGTCACCACGGGCTCTGCGGCACCATGGCGAGCCGCCCGCTCCGGCGCCTCGCCTTCGAGGCGGCGCAGGCCGTCCTTGTAGACCCGGCGGCCCAGGCGCGTGAGCTCGGCGTGCGACGGGTCGCCAGCTGGCGCGTTGACGTTGAGCACGGTGCCCTTCACGAGGCCGACGTCCTGCGCCTTGGCCACGAGCTGCGCTGCAAACGCTGCGACCGCACGGAAGTCATAGCCACCTTCGTCGGTGAAGCCCAGGCCCGCGTCGCGCGCGACCTGCGAGACGGCCAAGCCTGGCAACCCAAGGTGGTGGCCTTCGAGCGCCGCGCCGGCCGTGCCCGAGTAGGTGATGTCGTCGCCCAAGTTGGCGCCGTGGTTGATGCCCGCGACGATGAGGTCGGGTTTGCCGCCGGCCAGCTCGTGCCAGCCAAGGCGCACGCAATCCACGGGCGTTCCGTCGATCGCCCAGCCCACACCGCCGTCGGCGAACGTCACGTGGCGGCTGACGATCGGGCGGCGCGTCGTGATCGATCGACCCGTCGCCGAACGGTTGCCGTCGGGCGCGACGACCATGACCTCAAGCCCCGGAATCCGCAGCAGAGCGTCCCGCAGGGCATGGAGCCCCGCCGCTTCGATGCCGTCGTCGTTCGTGAGTAGCAGGCGCACCAGGGTGAGTCTACGAGTCGGCTCCGGCGACTGGCCGTTGACCGCGTCGCGCCACCGTGCGTAGCGGTTTGGCGCTAGCGTGGCGGCGTGGATGTGACGGCAACGGTCTGGGCGGCAATCGGCGGCGACCCCGCCGCACTGGGCCGGGTCAGCGAGGTGTTCGTCCCGACCGGCGCGCTGCCATCGAGCTTTCGCGTCGAGGAGTTCGGCGCTGCTGCCATCACTGCGGTGGGCCTCGCGATCGCCGAGGTCATGGACGCTGACCGGATCACCGTTGACCGCTCGCGCGTGGCCGACGCCATCCGCTCTGAGCAGTGCCTGCGCATCGGCAACGAGGAGCCCGA
>JAEMRF010000505.1 GCA_016463515.1 Solirubrobacteraceae bacterium
CTGACTCCGGGCATGGACCCGGCCGGAGCATCAGCCGCCCCCTCGGTGGCGACGTTCCGGCCGGGTGCCACGGTTGGTCGCTCAGCCGATGCGCACGATCACATCGTTGGCGCGCAGGTCACTCACGGTGAACGGGCCGACGGTCACGCTCTGCACGGCCGAGTCGGCCTGCGATGAGGAGAGCGTCGCGACGCCGAACGGTGTATCCGGGAGCGGAAGATCAAGCGTGCCATTGCCGAGCGCGCCCCGCACTGCGCCGTTGATGGTGTTCGCGAGTCCGCCACCCGCAAAGGCATCGATCAGGATCAGCGCCAGCACCAGCAGCGGCGACACCAGGATGCCGCCCGCGTAGACCCACCACGCGATCCAGATGTCGAGCTGGCTGACGACCCCGGTCCCGACGCTCAGCGTCAGGGTGCGGGTGCCGTCGCTGTTCTCGGCGATCGAGATGGCGAAGCTCAGGTCGAGCTGACCCTCGATGCCAAACGCACCGGTGCTGTGTTCGCCGTCGAACGCCAGGCGCACATGCAGCTGCCCGGCCGCGTCGAGCCCGCTCACGACCGCTCGGACCCGCGGCCGGACCCCGGCGACCGTGGCGCTCTCTGGCAAGGCGACTGATCCTGCCCATGCGCAGGGGTGGCTCGCCACGAACCCAGCGTTCGTGAGGTTCAGTCCGTCGCGCAAGACCGGCCTGAGGATGTCTCGCAGGAGACAGCCGTTGCCGAGGATCACGGCCGCGACGTCGCGCGGAATGCCACCTGGGCCGAGCCGGATCGCCGAACGGGTGATCGCGGCCGGATTGGCGTCGGCGCGGCGCCCGCCGATCATCATCAGGACGCGGAGTTCCTGCCCGGTCGCGGCGAATTCGACCGACGAGACCGGGGGCTGGGGCAGGGTGCCGAGCGGCATCGCGGCCGGGAGGCCAGCGTTCAGCGAGCCCTCCAGCGCCTGCTCGGTGTTCTCGTAGATCCGCTCGCGCTCGGCCTCGCGTGCAGCATCGCCGAAGAGCTGCCCGACGGCCGTGAGGTACGCGCCGATCCCGAGGACGCCCTCAAGGGTGCCCGGGGTGATCTCGACCTGCACCGCGGTGGGGCCGAACTCCAGGCTCAGGCTGGTGCCAGACGCCGCTGGCTGGCCAGCGACCGAGACCGACGCCCCGAACACCTGGCTCCCGGCCGGCGCGAGCTGGATACCGCCAAAGACCAACGCCGGCCATGAGAGCGTGATGCTCGCGCCGACTTCGGCTCGCACGGTCGCGTCGGCGAGGAGCGTGAGGTCGGTGAGCGAGAACTGGGTGTCGAGCACGAGCGTGCCCCAGCCCTCGACCGGCAGGTTGGTGTCTGGCAGCGGCGCCCCGATCGCGGGCGCCAGCCGTTGGCGGATCGCGGCGATCGAGAGCTCGAAGACGAGATCGAACCCGCCGCTGTCTGCGCGCGCCATGGCTCAGGCCCCCTTCGCGGGCCGAGGCACGTGGATGGTTTCGGTGGCCGGGCGCGTGAGCTTCTGCGGCGCTCCATAGACGGCCCCGACTTGCCGGCTGACCTCCAACACGACCGAGGCCGACGCGAGCGACCCGGCCGTCATCCCGGCCGGCGGTTTGGCGTTGGCTGCAGCGGTCACGACCGTCAGCGGATCGGTCTTCAGCGTCGCGAAGGTGGTCGGGCTCGCGGCGGCCCGGGCGAAGCTATCGGCGATCAGTTGCAGCGCTGCCGTCTGCGCCGGCGTCGGGCGCAGGTCGTCGATGGCCGGACCATCCGCGGCGCCGACGTCGAACTTCACGCCGCGGAAGCGGTCCAGCAGGTCATGGACTTCGGACGCATCGCCTACGGGCCGCAGGTGCTCGGGGATGTCGAGCTGCTGCAGTGCGGCCGACGGGTCGGACGCAAGCAGCGCGGCCAACGAACGGTCTGCGCGCAGCTTGCTTGCGATCGCGTCGGCGTGCTTGGCCAGGTGCTGGGCAAGCTCATCGACCTTGGGGTCCGTGAGCCCCAAGCGCTTCAGCGCGGCGCGCGACGGTGGTTTGCCGGTCATGCGCACGGTGAGCTCGGGCCCCTGACCAGCCTGCGCCCGGTCCAGTGCCTCGCGCAGCGCGGCCTGCTGCTTCGGCGTTGCGGCTCGCGGCTTCACCGGCTTCCCGTCGGACGCCTTGGGCGGTCCCGAAGTTGGCTTGGCGGGCTTGCGCGGTGCCGGCGACATGGCGCGAGTGAACCACAGCAGCGCCAGCGCGTCACC
>JAEMRF010000506.1 GCA_016463515.1 Solirubrobacteraceae bacterium
CTCAGCAGACGACGCGCAGCGCACCGGGGCGGACCGTGAAGGTCGCCTCGGTCACGTACTTCCAGAAGTCGCCGTCGACCTGCATCGGCATCGGGCGATCGCAGCGGACCGTGACGGTCTCGGAAGCGGGGAGCACGTCGATCCTGGGGTGGCCGGCGGCGCGAACCGGGGCAAGCGTGCGGTACGTGATCGACGGAACGTCGAGCCAGCGCAGGCCGGGGAGGAGGCCGCTGGCAGCCAGGGTCCCGCTCTCGAGGGAGCTGCCTTCACCCACCGTGAGCGGCCGAGAACCGGCATAGGTGTATGCCTCGGCGTTCTGGACGATCGCGGTGATCGCCCGCAGCTGCTGGCCGCCGGACTCGATCGTCATGCACGCGTCGGCAGCGAAGTACTGGTCCTTGGCGACGCGCACCGCCTCCATCCAAAAGGCGCGCCAGCGGAAGCGCTCCTTGCGCTCCTGGTCGCCGTCGACGAGCTCGACGACGGCCGCGTCGAGACCGATGCCGACCGTGAACGAAAACGGTCGGCCGTCGACGTAGCCCAGGTCGATCGAGCGGGTCGCCTGACCCAGCTGCGCCACCCGCCGCGCTGCCTTCAGCCCATCCGAGCCCATCCCGAGCATGAGTGCCAAGACGCTGGCGCTACCACCCGGAAGATGTGCAAGCGCCGTCTGCGTGCCAGCCAGCGCGCGGATCGCCTCGTTCGTCGTCCCGTCGCCTGCGTAGACCGCCACCACGTCGGCACCAGCCAACACGGCCTCTTGCGCGATCTGCGTGGCATGACCTTGCGCATCGGTCATCTGAACGTCGACGTCAAACCGCTCGGCCAGCGCCTCACGGATCTGGGCAACGCCTTTCGGCGACACCGTCGTGGCGGTGGGGTTCACGATGAGCGTCAACCGGCTACGCCGACCCGGCCGAGCAGGAGCGGGGGCGGGGGAGGTCTCGGGATCGCCGGTCTGCGTCATAGCCAGCCGCGCCGACGGAACACCGTGACCATCCCGATGAGCAGCACGAGCATCAGACCGAAGATCACCCAGAACGCCTCGATGCTGCTCTCGCCGGGAACTTTCACGTTCATGCCGAACACCGACGCCACCAAGGTCAGCGGCAGGACGATGACGCTGATCGACGTGAGGACGAGCAGCACGTCGTTGGCGCGATGGGAGTACATCGCCTCGTTCGTGCGCTCCAGCGCTTCGGCGACCTCCTTGAAGTTCTCGAGCATGTCCCAAATGCGCTCGGACGCATCGTTGATGTCGTCGAAGTAGATCTCCTGGTCCTCGATCAAGTAGCGCTTGGTGCGCTCCAGGTCCTTCAGCGCGATCCGCTGCGGCCGTACGACCTTCCGGAAGTTGATGATCTCCTGCTTGGCATTGGAGATGTCACGGACGGTGCTCGCGGATGGACCGGAAAAGATGTCTTCCTCGGAGCGCTCCAGCTTGTTGCCGATCTTGCGCAACATCGGGAACGCCGCATCCACGCAGGTATCGACGATCTTGTAGAGCAGGTACCCAGCCCCCTTGGCCATCAGGTCGTCCCGCGCGGACTGCTTGCGCTGGCAGCGATCAAACAGATACGACAGCGGCTGGATCGGATCGTTCGGCAACGTGATCACGTAGTCCGGCCCGATGAACATGTCGAGTTCGACGCCGTTCAGGCGGCCGACCGTCTTGTCGTACTGCGGAAAGTGGAGCACGATGAAGAGGTAGTCGTCGTACTCATCGACCTTCGGCCGCTGATTGCGCGACGCGATGTCCTCGTAGTCGAGCTCGTGGAACGCCGGAAAACGCTCTTCGAGCCAAGCGCGATCCACAGCCGTGGGCTTCTCGATGTGGATCCAGCGCAGATTGTCGGTCTCGACAACCTCAGCGCGAGCGACGAGATCTTCAGGCGGCGTTCCGGGCGAGACCACTCGGCCGCGCGTGCGACGCGGCAGCGAAGGCCGCGATGTCATCAGGCTGCGCATGGCTACTTGGAGGCTCGTCGGTCATCGTCGTCGGTCGTCGGTGCGGCCAAACCGGCCTGCACTGACCAGTCTACCGGCGCGGCCGACGGGGCTGCCCGCGGCACGCGGCGCGTTGGACCTCGCCCTGGGTTTGGTAGCCTGAGGCCAGCACGGCGCACGCGCCCTGCTTGACACATCCAGAGGAGTGGAGGGACTGGCCCTTTGAAGCTCCGGCAACCACCGCGCAAGCGGAGACGGTGCCAATTCCAGAGAGATGTG
>JAEMRF010000507.1 GCA_016463515.1 Solirubrobacteraceae bacterium
CCCGACCAGGGCTGGCTCACCACCGAGGACTTCCTCGCGGCGATCGACGACAACCTCCAGAAGGCGATGGCGTAGCCGGCTCCCGCCGCACGCCCGCGCTTCTCCACCACCACACCACGCAAGGAAGACCTCACATGGCTCCTGTCAAGGTCACGGTCACCGGCGCTGCCGGCCAGATCGGTTACGCCCTCCTGTTCCGTATCGCGTCGGGCGCCCTCCTGGGCCCCAACACCGACGTCGCCCTGAGCCTGCTCGAGATCGAGCCGGCCCTCAAGGCCGCCGAAGGCACCGCGATGGAGCTCAACGACTCCGCGTTCCCGCTCCTGAAGAGCATCGAGATCACGTCCGACGCCAAGACGGCGTTCGACGGCGCCTCGGTCGCCCTGCTCGTCGGCGCACGCCCGCGCACCGCCGGCATGGAGCGCGCCGACCTCCTGGAGGCCAACGGCGGCATCTTCAAGCCCCAGGGCGAGGCGATCAACGCCGGCGCCGCGAGCGACATCAAGGTGCTCGTGGTCGGCAACCCCGCCAACACCAACGCCCTGATCGCCGCCGCGCACGCTCCGGACGTGCCCAAGGAGCGTTTCACCGCGATGACGCGCCTGGATCACAACCGCGCAATCGCGCAGCTCGCCGCCAAGACCGGCTGCGACGTCACCGACATCACGAACATGGCGATCTGGGGCAACCACTCGCCGACGATGTTCCCCGACCTCTACAACGCCAAGGTCAAGGGCGGCAACGCGTTTGAAGCCGCTGGCTCCGACCTGGACTGGTACCGCGACGTGTACCAGCCGACCGTCGGCAAGCGTGGCGCCGCGATCATCGAAGCGCGCGGCTCCTCCTCGGCTGCATCGGCTGCCTCGGCTGCGATCGACCACATCCGCACCTGGGTCGACGGCACCCCCGAAGGCGACTGGACCTCCATGGCCATCCCGTCGGACGGCTCCTACGGCGTGCCGGAGGGGATCATCTCCTCGTTCCCGGTCACGGTGAAGGATCAGGAGTACAGCATCGTCCAGGGTCTTGAGATCCCGGCGTTCGCCCAGGAGAAGATCGACGCGACCGTCGCCGAGCTGGTTGGCGAGCGCGACGCCGTCAAGGATCTCGGGCTGATCTAGCCTCGTTCCGGCGGGGTGGCGGGGACCCTTCGGGTTCCTCGTCACCTGCGCCCTGCGGGCTTGGTTCCTTCACGGAACCCTTCGGGTCCCCGCCACCCCGCCTGCTGTTGCTGCCTTAGGCCCGTTGCTCTTGAGCGGCGGGTCTTTGTCGTTCTGGGGCGCGGTGCCGGTCCCCTCGTCTCCGCTGACTCGACGTGGTCATCCCAGCCGATCTCGCCCAGACGCACGCGTTGACCGATCGCGGCGATCCAGCAGCGTTGCGTCGACGGCTGGCCCCGAGCGGCCGGAGGCGTTGACCGAGCGCGGCGATCCAGCAGCGTTTCGTCAACGGCTGGCCCCGCGGGCGCGGTCCGCGCCCGGAAACCGCGAATCGCCCGCAGATCCACCGCCGCCAACCAGCTCAGACGTCGGAGTCCGCTCCGCCTTCGGTGCGGACCGCCCGCAAAGCTGGCAGCGCCCGCTGATCCGCCGCCGCCAACCTCCCGAACGCCGCCCAGCCCGTCGCGTCTGCCGCCCTACGCCGAGCGGCTCGCCGGATAAGAGTCCTGGGGTGAGCGTGATGCGCGAGAGGCCAGCGTCGAGTGTCGCCATGGCGATGACGGTGGGGAGGACCTCCACGTCGGTCCAGCCTGTGCTGTCCACGTTTGAGTCGACTGTCCGACTGGCGCCGGCTTCGCGCGGGCTGAACCGCCACAGCCCTGGCGGCTTCACGATACGAAGGGCGTAGTCGCCGGATCCACGGACCCGGACGACGTACTTTCCGAGCGCGTCGGTCGTCGTGCTGTCGAGCAGGACGGTGCGGGCGTCGTCCCAGATCTCCACGGTGACGCCCTCGAGCCCTGGCTCACCCGAGTCCTGAACGCCGTCGTTGTCGATGTCGTTCCAGACGAAGTCCCCGATGGAGATCTGCTCGACGAAGGCGAGATCGAACGTCGAGAGCGTCCCGCCGCTTGAAGGGAGCGCGAACGGGTCCGTCCAGCCCGCATCGGCTGACGGGATGGGGTGGAAGTCGGAGTCCCGGGAGGGGTCAGACGTCGTTCGGTAGCGTCCGACCGCGCCATGGGTGAGCACGGCGCGCAGACGCACCGAGAT
>JAEMRF010000508.1 GCA_016463515.1 Solirubrobacteraceae bacterium
CTAGCCGGCGTCGCGCCCAGCCCGCCGCAGGCGTTCCCATCCGCGGGCCAGGGAGCTGTTGCTAGCCGGCATCTCTCAACGGCTGCGACTGCGGCAGCAGGCGCAGGCGGCGCAGCGACTGGCCTTCGATCTGGCGCACGCGCTCACGGGTGATGTCGAACATGCGACCCACCTCGTCGAGGGTGTGCGGCTCGTCGCCATCCAGGCCGTAGCGCAGGCTGAGCACCTGACGCTCGCGCTCGCCGAGTTCGGCGAGGGCTTCGTCCACGTGGGTGCGACGCATGCTGGAGGCGGCCACTTCGAGGGCGCTCGGCGATGCCGTGTCTTCCACGAAGTCGCCAAGGCTCGTGTCGTCTTCGTCGCCGACGGGCTTGTCGAGGGAGACGGGCTGCTGGCCGTAGCGCTGGATCTCGCGGACCTCGTGCTCGGTCATCTCGAGCTCTTCGGCAAGCTCGGTGAGCGAGGGCTCACGGCCCATGCGGGCGACCAGTCGCCGCTCGGCGTGGGCCACGCGGCCGATCTTCTCGACCATGTGCACCGGCACGCGGATCGTGCGCGCTTTGTCGGCGATGGCACGGGAGACGGCCTGCCGGATCCACCAGGTGGCGTAGGTGGAGAACTTGAAGCCTCGGCGGTAGTCGAACTTCTCGACGGCCCGGATCAGGCCGAGCGAGCCTTCCTGGATCAGGTCGAGCAGACCGAGACCGCGACCGAGGTAGCCCTTGGCGATCGACACGACGAGCCGCAGGTTGGCCTCGACCATGTGCTGCTTGGCAGCCAGGTCGCCCTTTTCGATGCGCTTGGCGAGCTCGATCTCTTCGGCAGCCGTCAGCAGTGGAACGCGGCCGATCGCGCGCAGATACATGCGCAGCGCGTCGACGCCGCCGTCGGTCGGGTCTTCCTCACCGTCGGTCTTTCGACGCTTGGGCGTCTTGACGGATGCCAGAGCAGCCAGCTCGCCGTCGACCGGCGTGGGCTCCTCGTTCTCGTTCAGCGTCGACTCGTCGATCGCCACAATGCGCCCGCTCATGAATGCTCTCCCCCAAAGAATTCAGGCCGCACGACGCCACGGGTCCCCAAACCCAGAAGCTCTCTCATCGTCGTGCTGCCTCTCACGTTGTTCTTGCCTTGGGTGTGGGCCGTACCCCTCGTGGCCGACGCGGCGCGCCTCGTAAACGAGGCCCACCGCCTAGGCTGCTGGCTACGGCTTGATCCGTTGACTCATTGGTTTGTAGCAAACCGGACGGATCTCACATAACCCAACGGACCATTTGCCGTCACCCGACCGGGAAACAATCACTCGTGACCACTTCTCCTTCGACCCTTCAGACCGACGTTCAGGCGTCCCGCCCGCGGGTCCCCGTGAGCCTCACGCGCGTCGGCGTGAACGAGTCCGAAAAGGTCATCCGCCTGCACACGCCCGAGGGCGAGCAGATGTATACCGCCACATTCGAGTGCGTTGTCGATCTCGGCGGCGAGCAAAAAGGCGCGCATATGTCGCGTTTTGAGGAAACGGTCAACGACGCGATCGGCGAGATCGTGCTCGGCGGCGGCCACACGGCCGTTCGCGCCGAGGATCTGGCGGCGCGCATCGCGACGGTCGTGCGCGAGCGTCAGGGCGCACGCCGCGCCGAGGTCTCGATGGTCGCTCGCTACCCCGAGAACAAGCCGGCGCCGGTGAGCGGGATTCAAACGCAGGAGATGTACACGTTGCTCGCCACGGCAACGGTCTCCGAAACCGGCACCCGCCAGATCATCGGGGTGCAGGCGCAGGGCATGACGGCCTGCCCGTGCGCCCAGGGACTCGTCCAGGCCAGCGCCCACGAGCTGCTCACCGCCGACGGCTTTTCCGACGACGAGATCGAGCGCATCTTCACCGCCGTCCCCGTCGCGACGCACAACCAGCGCGGCCTCGGCACGCTTGAGATCGGGCTGCCGGAAGGGTCGGGCGTGACCCTCGACGCTGGTCTCCTCGTGGAGATCGTCGAGGCGTCGATGAGCGCTGAGATCTACGAGATGATGAAGCGCTCCGACGAGGGCGCCGTGGTCGAGAAGGCCCATCGCAACCCCCGCTTCGTGGAGGACTGCGTGCGCGAGACGATCGCCGGCGTCATCGAGCGCCTTCCCGACCTTCCGGACGACGTGTGGATCGGGGCCCGCCAGGAGAACCTGGAGACCATCCACCAGCACAACGTGATCGCCACGCGCGT
>JAEMRF010000509.1 GCA_016463515.1 Solirubrobacteraceae bacterium
AGGTCCGATTCTTGCGCCGGTAGAACGATCGGTGCACTACGTTCGCGTGCATGAGCCGGGAGACGCAGCCTGCCCCTGACGCGACGCCTACGCCGCGGAAGCCGTCGGCGGCGCGGGAGCGGTTGCTGGCCACGGCGGGACGCCTCTTCTATGCAGAGGGCATCCACACGGTCGGCGTGGATCGGGTGATCTCGGAAGCCCAGATCACCCGGGCGACGTTCTACCGGCACTTCGCCAGCAAGGAGGACCTCGTCGTGGCCTGCTTGCAGATCAGGGACGACACGCTCCGGGCGCAGGCGGCCGGCCTCGTGGAGGGTCAACCCGATCCGTCGCAGGCACTTGCGGCCATCATCGAAGGTGTCGGTCGTCAGCTCACGGCGAAGGGATTTCGCGGGTGCCCGTTCATCAACGCTGGCGCCGAGTATCCGGATAGCGCTGCCCCGGTCAGGCAGGTCGTCGAGGCGCACCGCACCTGGTTTCGCGGCACGATCGCCGAGCTGCTGGCTTCGGCCGGGCACCCTGATCCCGAATACGCCGCCGACCTGCTCGTGATGCTGCGCGACGGCGGCCAGGTCGCCGCCTATCTTGGGGACCCGTCGGCGGCGCGCACCGCATTTCTGCGGTCGGCAGCAGCCGTCTTCGGCTGACCGCGTACCGGCAACCGGCCATGAGTGACCGGTGTCGCCTGAATGGAGGACTCAGACCTTTACGGTGGGCCGATGCAGATCGGACGCCTCGACGCCGCAGAGCCCTTCACCACCATGGACGGCTCCACGATCCGCGAGGTCGCGGGGCGCGTGTCGCTCCCGACCCAGAATCAGTCGCTCGCCGAGGCGACGATCCCCGCCGGTACCGCCACCGACCAGCACTTCCATCACACCAGCGAAGAGATCTACTTCTTCACGGCCGGCCACGGACGGATGCGCCTCGGCGACGACGAAGCCGACGTCCGCGCTGGCGACACCGTGGTCATCCCGCCCGGCGTCGAACACAAACTCTGGGCAGCGGCCGACGAGGACCTGCAACTGCTCTGCTGCTGCGCGCCGGCGTACTCCAATGACGACACGGTGATCACCGAGCCGGGCGCCGCCGAGTGACCTGCGGTTCTGGCACGTGTGGCGTATGAACGCCGAGCCCGGGGTTGGTTTCGGCCGGTGACGTGCCGATTGCCAGTGCGATGACGTCTTCTCCTCGCCGTCAGCGCCCGCACCGCCCCCGAGTGCACGATCGCCGCCGCGATCTCTCCGACGGGATGGCGATTCTCAAACGCCGTGACGTGGCCTTCGTGCCGCTGATGGTGATCTGCATCAGCGCCTTCGCGCTCGCGCTCAGCGAGGGCCTGCGGCCGCCTGCGCGGCCATGGGCGCCCTGGGCCGACGAGTTCGTGATCCTCGGTGCGATCGTCTTCGGCGTGGTCAGTGCGGCCGGCGCGCTGCTGCAAGACACCGCCGGCGCCGAACGTCGACGCGGCCGATTCACCATCTACCTCGCCTGGTCGGCGTTCGTGCTCATCGCGCTTTCGGCCACTGCCGCCCTGGACCGCGGCCTCGCGACGGTCTCCTACACGGCAGTCATCCTCGTGATGCCCTACATCGGGCTCGTCTTCCCGAAGAAGTGGTCTCGGATCTCGCTTGCGGTGGTGCTGCTCTCGATGCCAGTCGTGCACGTGATCCGGCCCGATGCCGACCTGATCGAGGCAGCATCGACGATGGTGCTGTGCGTCGCCGGGTGGTTCGTCGGGCTGATCCCGCGCCTCGGGCACTACCGCGCGTCGCGGCAGGCGCTGTTGCTGTCTCGTTCCGACGTCCTCACTGGGACCCAGAATCGTCGCGGCTTCCTCGAGCAGATGAACTGGGCCCTGCACCAGGCCCACGGCAACGGCGCTCCGGTCGCCCTGCTGGTGATCGATCTCAACGGGTTCAAACTCATCAACGACGCGCAGGGTCATGCCGCGGGCGACGAGGTGCTCGCGTGGGTCGGCCGCCAGATCCCCGAGTTCCTGAACGACGACGCCGCGTTCGGACGGCTCGGCGGCGACGAGTTCGCGATCTTCCTGCCGGGCGCATCGGCCGGTGAGGCGGTGGCGCTCGGGGAACGGCTCTGTGGCGTGATGGCCGAACGCGTCGGCGCGTCGATCGGCATTGCGACGTGCCCCGCGGCGCTGGCAGGCGTCGACGACCTGCTGCGCGACGCCGACCTTGCCCTCTACG
>JAEMRF010000510.1 GCA_016463515.1 Solirubrobacteraceae bacterium
CGGCGCCGGCAGCGCTTGGCCGCGGCGCGCGGTGTGGAAGTCCACGAGCCTGAAGCCGCGCATGCGGCGGTCCAGGTCGAACGTGGTCCAGGGGTAGATCGACGAGTTCTTGCCGGACTTGTCGAGGTAGTAGGAGGAGCACCCGCCCACGTTCCACACGGTGCCCTTCAGGCCGTCCTGCACGGCGGCGTTCCACTGGTCGTGCACGTCGCGGCGGACCTCGATCGCTTCCACCCCGGCCTCGGCGGCGGTGGTGATCGCGTCGGCGATATAGCCGGCCTGCGCCTCGACCGGGAGGAAGACCGAGGTGTGGCCATTGCCGAGGTTCGGGCCGACCATGATGAACGCGTTCGGGGCATCCGGAGCGACCGTGCCCAGGTAGGCCTGGGGGTGGTCGCCCCAGGCCTCGGCGAGGGTGGCGCCGCTGCGGCCTCGGACGGCTGAGGCGACCGGCGGGTCGGTCACGTGAAAGCCGGTCGCGAAGATGATCGCGTCGACCTCATGCTCGGAGCCATCGGCCCCCACGAGCGTGCTGCCGCGCACCTCGCGCAGGGCGTGCGGCACGACCGTCGCGTTGGGCGCCGAGAGCGCCTTGTAGTAGGTGTTCGACATCAGCATGCGCTTGCAGCCGAGCGTGAACGACGGCGTGAGCGCGGCCCGCAGCTCAGGATCCGGCACCTGACGCCTCAGGTTCCAGAGGCCCATCTTCTGGGCCTGCTGCATCACCTTCGGGTGGCGCTGGCCGAGCTGCTGGCCCTCGAGCACCACGCGCAGGATGCCGCGCGACAGCCGCTGGAGGCCCGGGACGTAGCGCAGGGCGAGCTGCTCGATCTTGGAGATGCGACGATCAGGCCGCGGCAGCACCCAGGAGGGCGTGCGCTGGAAGAGCACCAGCTGGTCGAGCTCGCGCTGGATCTTGGGTACGAGCTGGATCGCCGAGGCACCCGTGCCGACCACCGCGACGCGCTGGCCGCGTGGATCAAACGACGGGTCCCAGCGGGCCGTGTGGAACACGCCGCCGGGGAAGTCCTCCAGGCCCGGGATCTCGGGGAGCGCAGGCTCGTTGAGCGGGCCGGTCGCCGCGACGACGTACTGCGCGCGGTACTGGCCGGCAGTGGTGTCGACGATCCACCGGTGCGCATCCTCGTCCCACTCCGCGCCGGTCGCCTCCACACCAAACCGCACCACGCCATGCAAGCCCTCCTCGCGCGCTACGCGGCGCACGTAGTCCTGGATCTCGGGCTGAGGCGCAAAGAACTGCGACCAGTCCGGGTTCTGCGCAAACGAGAACGAGTACAGCAGCGACGGCACGTCGCAGGCGCACCCTGGGTAGGTGTTGGCCCGCCAGGTGCCGCCAACCTCGTCGGCCGCTTCGACGATCTCGAAGTCGTGGATGCCCGCCTTGCGCAGGTAGTGGGCGACCGCGATGCCCGACACGCCCGCGCCGACGATCAGCACGCGCGTCTCGCGAACGGCGCCACCCCCACCGGCACCGCTCGCGCCCGGGTCGGCCGTCGCTGGGACGTCGGTGCGCTTCGTGCTGGTCGTGCTCATCGGTGCTCCCCCGGTCGGTACCCAGAGATCGATTCGGCGGTACCTACGGGGGCGTAAGTTACACCGCCGTAAGCACCGTGTCGAGCCCGTAGGCGCCGCCGATCGCAGGGCGTCGCTAGCGTGACGGGCGTGCTGCGTTGCGTATACGTCGACCTTGACGGGACGATGGTGGGCCGCGGAGGCTCCCTCTTCCACGACGAGGAGGGTGCCGTCTCGCTGATGGGGCCCCGCGCGATCGAGGCCGCCCACCGCGCCGGCGTGGAGATCGTGCCCGTCAGCGGGCGCCGCCGCGACACCGTCCGCGAGCCTGCGCGCGCGATGGGCGCCACGGCGTTTGCGTTTGAGATCGGCGGCGGGCTCGTGGTCGACGGGGAGGACTTCTGGCAGACGGGCGAGCTACAGCCAGACGACGACCGAAACGTGTTCGAGCAGATGGTCTCGCGCGGCGTGATCGACCTGCTGACCCACCACTTCAGCGGCTACCTCGAGCTGCACACGCCGTGGCACACCGGGCGCGAAGTCTCGGTGCTGTTCCGGGGCGACGTCAACGTCGCCGTCGCACAGCAGCTCCTGAACGAACACGGCAGCGGCGACCTTCGCCTGATCGACAATGGGTACGTCGGCGGTCTGCCGACCGGCGGCACGGGCCACCAG
>JAEMRF010000116.1:0-3379 GCA_016463515.1 Solirubrobacteraceae bacterium
TCTCGCAAACCGGCTACGCGCGGGTGTTCGAGACGATCGCCCACATCGACCCCACCCTTTCTGTGGTCCTGGGCGTGCACCAGTCGATTGGCTACAAGGGCATCGCGCTCTTCGGCACCGACGACCAGAAGGCGCGCTGGCTCCCGGACCTCGCGACCGGCAAGAAGCTCGCGGCCTTCGCGCTCACCGAGGACGCGGCCGGCTCCGACGCGTGGGGCATCGAGTCCCGGGCAGTCCTGCAGGCCGACGGCTCCTACAAGCTGAGCGGCAAGAAGCGCTACATCGGCAACGGCTCCCGAGCGGACGTTCTCACCACGTTTGCCCGGGTCGAGATCGACGGCAAGGACCGCCACATCGCCTTGCTCGTGGAGAAGGGCATGGCGGGCTTCGAGGTCGGCGACCGCTACGACACGATGGGCCTGCGCGCCAACGACCTGCGCCAGCTCACCTTCAACGAGGTCCGTATTCCGCCCGAGAACGTGCTCGGCGAGCCGGGCGACGGCTTCCGCATCGCGATGGCGATCCTCAACAACGGGCGCATCGGCCTGGGGACGGGCTCGGTCGGTGGGTCCAAGCTCCTGCTCGACATGACGATCGAGCATGTGAGCGAGCGCAAGCAGTTCGGGGCGCCCCTGGCCGACCTGGAGCTCGTGCAGGAGAAGATCGGCTGGATGGTCGCCAACCTCTTCGGCCTGGAGTCGATGTGTTACCTGACCACCGGCCTCGTCGACGCGGGCGTGGAGGACTATTCGATCGAGTCGGCCGTCTGCAAGATCGCCGGGACCGAGTTCCTCTGGTACCAAGCCAACCGCGCCCTTCAGCTGGCTGGCGGCGCCGGCTACATGCGCGGCAACCGCTACGAGAAGATCCTGCGCGACATCCGGATCTTCCCGATCTTCGAAGGCGCCAACGACGTGCTGCGCTCCTATGTGGCGCTCACCGGCATGAAGCCGCTCGGGGAGAAGCTCTCCGGTCTCGGGGGCATCGGCCTGGGTGATCCGATCCGCTCGATCGGGCTCCTGGCGGACTACGTCGGCGGGCGTATCCGCGGCGGCGAGCGCATGACCCACGCGCATCCGGACCTCAAGCCGCTCGCGGACTCGGTCGGCGATCAGGTCGGCCAGCTGCGCAGCGTCTGCGAGAAGCTGCTGCGCGAGCACCGCAAGGCGATCATCCACCAGGGACTCCAGCACCGCCGCATCTCCGACGCCGTCTCGGCGATCTTCGCCCAGGTCGCGGTGATCTCGCGCGTGACGGCGCTGTTTGCCGAGCAGGGCGTGGAGGCCTCCGGCCAGGAGATGCTGATCGCCAAGACCTATTGCACGAGCGCGGCGAGTCGCGTGACCGGCCTGCTGAACTCCGTCGAGCACAACGGCGACGCCACGATGCGCTCCATCGCCCGCCTGGCCTACAAGCGCGGGTCCTACGGCTACGAGCTCGCCAAGGACTGAGCTACTGGCGGCGCGGGCGCGTTACGTTTGGTCGATGCGTCGCCCTGTCCCAGCTTTGCTCACTCTTGCCACCCTCGCTGCCCTGCTGGCAGGCTGCGGCGACGACGACACCAGCAGCACCGACAACGCAAGCAGTGGATCGAGCGCCAGCAGCAGCGCTTCGAGTTCCGAGGACCAACCGCGCGCGACGGTGCTGCAGTTCCTCGACGATGTGAAGGCCGGCAAGACCGAGGAGGCCTGCGCCGCGCTCGCTCCCGAGGTGTTCGCCACCGTCCGCAACAACACCCTGATGACCCTGGCGCCCGAAGGGGCCCCGGAGGACCGCATGGCGTCCCTGCTCAAGGCCAACAAAGAGAGCAAGACGTGCCCGGGCACCATGAAGCTCGTCGCCAGCCAGCGCGAAGACGAGATCGCCTCCCTGCGGGCCGCTGCCGAGAAGGCCAAGGCCATCGAAGGCTCGGGCGACACCTGGTCGCTGGAGGGCCAGAAGTGGGTCCTCAAGAGCTCGGGCGACACCTGGACCATCACGCAGACCGGCCTGTAACGACCGAAGGCCGCCCGGAGGCGGCCTTCGACGTTGCTTAGGCGGGCGCCCCGAAGGGCGCCCGGTTTCCCTAGGCCGGGAGCTGGTCCACGAAGTCCCAGAGCTGCAGCTGCTGGGGGTGCGTGATGTAGCCGTCGAGCTTGAGCTGGCGGGTCTTGGTCTTGAACCGCGAGATCAGGGTCGTGCGCCGACCGGCGTCGATGCCCGGGCGGATCTTGGCGAGCTCGTCACGGCAGATCGGCGCCACGCGTGCCACGCGGAACGCGAGCTGGTCCGTGGGCGACAGCGCCTTGTAGGCCGCCGACCATGTCACGTAGCGGTTCATCAGCGTGCAGAGGCTGTCGCGCGTGACGATGACCTCGAACGACACCGAGCCGCTGCCGCCGTTGCCGGCGAAGTCGGCAGCGGTTGCCGACACCTGATGGGTGCCAACGCCGTAGGTGGCGCCGCGGCGGTACACGTCGGCGCACGTGGTGGACGCAAGGCCCGAGCCGCGCGGCTCATCGGCAGCAACGCACGTGATGTTCACGATGCTGTCGACGGTGTAGGTCGGCAGGGCGCCGACGAACGTGACCGTCGGGTCGGTCCGGTCCTGGCGGATCGTGCCGGGCGAGCCCGTCTCGGTGCCGAGGGTCCGTGCACCGGAGATGCCGGCCACGCTGAGCGACGAGATGACGGGCAGCGGGAGCGTGGCGCTCCCGAAGGCGTCACCGTTGTCGAACGTACGGCCCGAGGTCGAGGAACCGAACGCGATGCCGGTCACCCGCTCGCCGAGCGCGTTGAACAGGTTGACCTCGTCGCCACCCGTGCTGAGGCCGATGCCGCCGCCCGAGTAGGTACCGATCTGCGGGTCGGTCAACGCGTCGTTGAACCAGAACCCTGCGAATGCGGCCGCCGTGGTTGCGGTGCCTTCGATGAAGATCACCGACTCACCGGGAGCGATCGACGAGATGCCGTTCAGAGCGAGCGCGCTGCCGAACGCGGCCGAGCTGTCGTCGACCTTGTAGCCCGTGAGGTTCACGGCCGCTGCGCCGACGTTCGTGACTTCGAACCAGTCCGCACCGTAGGAGCTGTTGCCGCTGCTCCACGGCGACGTCTCGGTCACGCGGAGTTCGACGGGCGTCGTGATGGTGCCCGGCGAACCGGTCTCGCCGGTGGCCACGAATGCGCCGTTCTCACCGTTCACGCTCAGGCGCGAGACGACGGGAAGCGGAAGCGTCTTGCTGCCGAGTCCGGCTGCGTTGTCGAACGAACGACCCGCGGTGCCGGTGCCGAAGGCGATGCCCGTGAGGAACGCGCCCGTGGTGTCGAACACGTTGACCTGGTCACCGCCGTTGCCGAAGCCAACGCCGCTGCCGCTGTAGGTGCCGATCAGGAAGCCGGC
>JAEMRF010000116.1:3479-8677 GCA_016463515.1 Solirubrobacteraceae bacterium
GCCGTGACGGCCACGTTGTAGGAGGTCTTGGTCTCGAAGTCGAGCGTCACGCCCGCCTTGAGGTACAGACCCGAAGCATCGACCTCGAACGAGGCGGCGTCGGGGCCGGTCACGCCCAGCTGGTAGGTGCCGAGGCCGTCGTCACCCACGCGCACGTCGGCAACCTTGAAGCGGCTGGTCGTCGGCGTGTTCTCCAGAACCGAGGCGACGCGGTTGACGAGCGCGACCGCGGTCGGCGCCTCGTTGGGCTGCGTAGCCGGGGCGTAGACCCACAGCTGCGGGAAGTTGATGCTGCCGCCGCCGTTCTCGCTGACGACGTAGAGGTTGCCCTCGTCGTCCATGGTCACACCCTCGTGGGTCTGATCGGCGACGGAGATCGTCGTATCGAGGTCGGCGTTGATCGTGAGGGAGGACTGCACGGCGCCTGCGCGCGTGACCTCGACGACCTTGCCGGACTCCTGGCTGATGATGACCAGGTTGTCGCCCTCAGCGCCGGTCACGGCGGGGAGGTTCGACAGGGCGAAGATGTCGGCGAAGTCCGCGACGCCGGCCAGTGCCGGAGTGAAGAGATCCGTCGAGTTCACCGTGGTCGGCGAACCGTTGGAAGCCGTGCCGGCGTCGAAGTCGACGCTGGTCTGGAAGATCCCGAGCGGCGAGGTCTCCTTCACCGGGATGAAGTCGCCGGTCGAGGGGTCGTCGGTGAGGCCCTCAAGGCCCACGTTGCCGACCGTCGTGCCGAGCTTGACCGTCTTGGTCTGCGCGCGGGTCAGCGTGGTGCCCGGAGCGTAGGTGAAGCGCACGAGCTGGCGATCGCGCTCTTCCGTCATCACGAACTCACCGTTGCCGATGTAGGTGATGCCCTCGGTGTCGTAGAACTCGGTGTTCTGCGAGCTGCCGCCGGCCGGAAGCGTCATCGCATCCACGAACTGACCGGTCTTGGTGACCTGCGTGACGGAGGTGCCGCCGTCGCCGACGATGAACAGCGTGCCCGTGTCGGGGTTGTAGGTGACGCCCGACGCCTCTTGGGCCAGGAGGTTGCCGGCGGGCGCGGTGGTCCGGGTCGGCTCCGGCAGGTCGTAGCGACCCACACGGACGTAGTTTGAGAGGTCGACGGAACTCACCGGGGCAGCCGTGGCTGCAGCCGAGGAGAATGCCGAGGCGGCAAAGGCCGTGGCGAGCGCCACGCTGCTGAGCGTGAGGCGAGCGCGGCCTCGCGTCGGCGCGCCAAGGGCGCGCTGAGGATTGGACATCTAAGAAACTCCGACGGGGGGCGACAAGCTAGGCGCGGGGCGCCAGCGCGCCGGAGGCTAGGTCGCCGTCACCCGAACGGTGTTATCACCGTGTGGCCGGTCACCGGTCGTGACCAACTGCCGACTCCGGTGCGGCGCACACGTGTGGCCGGTTCGGAGATGTGTTCGCCGGGGCGAGAGGAGAGGAGGGGATTCGAACCCCCGATGGAGCTATGAACCCCATACCCACTTAGCAGGCGGGCGCCTTCAGCCACTCGGCCACCTCTCCAAGAGGTTCCAGAGCATAGACGCCGGAGCGCCGTCACGTAGCGCCGCCGCCGACGGCCCGGTTGTGCTTGCATGCGGGGGGCGAAAACGCTCGCGGACGGATGGCAGAGCGGTTGAATGCGACGGTCTTGAAAACCGTTAGGCGGGTAACCCCCGTCTCGGGGGTTCGAATCCCCCTCCGTCCTTTCGCAGGTTCCGGGGCTGGTCGAATCGCGGGGCGCATTGCTGACCGGGATTCGACCAGCGCCGTTGCTCCTCAGACCGTGAGGATCACCTTGCCGGTGGCGCGGCGCTCGTCGATCTCGCGGAGGCCCTCCGCTCCTTGCTCGAGCGGGTAGGTCGATCCGATCACCGGCCGCAGCGCGCCGGTGCCGACCAGTTCGGTGAGCCGGGCCATCGCGTCGGCGAGGCCGCTGGCCTCGGTCGCGAGGATGTTGAACGAGCAGCCGATCACGTCGACGTTGCCGATCAGCAGGCGGTTCACGCGCACCTCGGGGATCTCGCCGCCGGCGAAGCCGACCACCACCAGGCGACCTTCGGGAACCAGTGAGCGAAGCGACTCCTTGAAGCGCTCGGTCCCGCCGACGGAGTCGATGATCAGGTGGACCGGCCCGCTGAGGCCCGCGCGGAAGTCATCACCGACGACCACCTCGTCGGCGCCGGCCGCCCACGCGACCTGCGCTTTGTCTTCGGTGGAGACCGACGCGATCACGTGTGCACCCAGCGCCTTGCCGACCTGGATCGTGGCCGTCCCCACGCCTCCGGCGGCTCCGTGCACGAGCACGCGCTCGCCAGGAACCAGGCGGCCGCGGCGCTCCAGCGCCGCGAGGGCCGTGAGGTAGTTCAGCGGGAATGCCGCCCCCTCTTCGTAGGTCAGCGCGTCCGGCAGGGCGAACGTGGCCTCGGGGTAGGCCACGACCTGCTCGGCGTGCGCGCCGAAGCTGAGGGTCATCACGCGATCGCCGACGGCGAACGGCCCGCCCGCGGGCGCGCGGATCACGTCGCCAGCGGCCTCCCAGCCCAGCGTGAACGGCAGGTTCTGGCGGATTTGGTACTTGCCGCGCGTCATGAGCACGTCGGGGAAGGCGACCGCTGCGGCGCGCACGGCCACGATGAGCTCGCCGGTCGGCTCGGGCACGTCGTGCAGTTCGACGGCGCTGGGGCCGTCCTCGGTCACGACTCGCAGCGCCCGCATGCCGCGCAGCCTACGTCGCGGAGCACGCGCGGGCTTGGGGCGGGCGCCCAACCGCATGCGCCGCGAATGTCGCGCCTAGGCGGCGGCGGGGATGTCGCGCGCGGTGCGCCCGGTGACCGGGTCGCGGCGGAATCGCCGCAGGGGCGCAGCTTCGCGCGCGGGAAGCATGGTGAACGGCGTGGAGACCGCCGGCTGATCGGCGACGCCGCGCTCGCTGTAGGCAGGCACGAACGTCGTCCCCGGAGGGGCCAGCAGCGGCGCGGGCTCGGGCATGAAGACGGCCCGTGGGCCGGCCATCGCGATCGGCACGTCGCCGCGCACGGGCGTGCCGTCGGGTCGGCGCGAGAGGTCGGCCGTGACGGAGATGCAGGCGTTGACCCAGGAGGTCGCGGTCCGCAGCGGCCCGATCAGTTCGCGGTCGACCTGCGAGAGCACGCCGGCGACGAGCCGCTGACGGGCGGCGTCGTCGCGTTGACCTCGCCGCGCGAGCAGCGGCGCGCGCGTCTCCACGACCACGGTGTGAGCACCTTGGAGAAGCGCGGTCGTGGCGGTGGCACGCAGCCGACCGGGAACGGGGTCGTGGACGTCGCCCTTGGCGGGGTTGACGGGAATGGCCGTCGCCCCGAGCAGCGACGCGACGCCGAGCATCATCGACCCATCGGCAGCGACGACGACCGTGTCGCGATTCAAGATCGGCGAAGGCAGGAAGCCTGCCGCCATCGGCTCCAGGCGGAGCCCGTCGACCTGCGGCAGCACCGACGGGACCGCGCCGGCGATCAGGATCTGGTTGCCACGGGTGACGCCCGCCACGCGTTGCCACCGCAGCTGACTGCGGAGCGTCGCAGCGGCGCGTTCGACGTCGAGCGCGGGGGCCGGGTCGCCATGGTGATCCAGCACGACCACGACGGTGCAGCTCTCGTCGGAAGCAAGCACCCGGCCGAGCGCTTCGATCGCGACGGCTCCCGGGTCGAGTGCCATCGGCGGGATGGTGCCAAGGGCGGTGGCTGCGGCCGAGGTCTCGGACACAGGGAGGTGCGAGGCGACGGCATGGAGTCGGCCGACGCGACCGGTGCGCGCGATGCCCGCGAGCTGGGGCATCGCTGCGAGTTCCAGGGCCGTTGGGACGCGGTCGGTGGGCCCAGCCGCGCCGGCCATCACCAGCACCAGACGTGGCGACGGGACCTGCGGAGGAACGGAGACGGTGGACATGGATTCCACCCGGCGCACCCAAAAATGGACAGAGTGCGTGCGCGCGAGCACAGTAAATGTACGCGTTGAGCAGGCGTCGCGGGTGGGAATCGGGTTGGAGCGCGCCCACCTGCGGGCTGACGCCACGGAGCCCAGCCGTACCGGGACGTTCCGTGTAACGCGGGTGGGCCTGCCGAGACCAAGCAATGAGGCTTCGCGCGTGACGATCGCGGGGACTACCCTGAACATAGAGAGACCCCGCAGAAGTGCGCCGAAGTTCGGCCCGGGCCGGGTCTCTGAGGAGGAAGACTCGAATGCTGTTTGAAGCACTGCGACGCAAGGCCACGATGGTCAGCCCGGAGGACGCCCTGCCGGGTCGCTCCACGCCGCTGCCGGTCGCTGGCGAGCACGCGGTCCTTGGCACGTCGATCACGCCGCCGTTCCCGGAGGGCTTCGAGGAGCTCACGGTCGGCTTGGGCTGTTTCTGGGGCGCTGAGCGGCTCTTCTGGCAGCTGCCCGGCGTCTACACCACGTCGGTCGGGTACGCCGGCGGCTACACCCCCAACCCGACCTATGAGGAGACCTGCACCGGCCGCACCGGGCACACCGAGGTCGTCAAGGTCGTGTGGGATCCCTCGAAGCTCTCACTCGACACGGTCCTGAAGACCTTCTGGGAAGGCCACGACCCGACCCAGGGCAACCGCCAGGGCAACGACGTGGGCACGCAGTACCGCTCGGCGATCTTCACCTCGACCCCTGAGCAGGCTGCGGCCGTCGCCGCCTCAGCAGAGAGCTACGGCAAGGCGCTGGCGGCCAAGGGCCTCGGCGAGATCACCACCGAGATCGCGCCCGCTGGCGACTACTTCTACGCCGAGACCTACCACCAGCAGTACCTCCACAAGAACCCCGCGGGCTACTGCGGCCTCGGCGGTACCGGCGTGGCGTGCCAGATCGGCACCGGCGCAACCGCCGGGTAACGCGTCGTGCGTGGTCGGGTGGGAGCGGCAACGCGACCACCCGCAACGCCCGCATTTCTGGGGCATCTTGCCCCGGCGGGAGCTCGTCAGCTGGTTGCGCCAGCAGCGCTCGATCATCCGGCCATACCAGCGTCATTCCTGGGCAGGGATGCCGATTCCCAGAGTGCAAGAGCCCGCTGCCAGTCGGCGAGTTAGCCCTCCACCGCTCGGAGAGATCACCATGCCCCTTCGCAAGTAGCCCCAACTTCTCCCCCTCACGCCCCCGGCCGCCAGGTCTCGCCGTTCTCCCCGACGGTGAGCCCAGGTGGCCGGTGTCGTTTC
>JAEMRF010000117.1 GCA_016463515.1 Solirubrobacteraceae bacterium
CGACGGCGCCGGAGCGATCGTCCTCACCAGCCACGGGCTTGGCGCGATCGGGCCGGTCGTCCTGCACTCCGACGCGTCACAGCGCGCGCTCATCCGTATCCCGCGCGGCCGGCAGATCCTGGAGATGGACGGCCAAGGCACCTACCGCCGCGCGATCACCGCGATGCACTCCGCCACGCTCGAGGCGCTTGAGCTCAGCGGAGGCCTCTCGCTCGCAGACGTCGACCTCTTCGTCTACCACCAAGCCAACCGCCGCATCCTCGCGTCGCTCACCGAGCGCCTCGGTGTCGATCCCGCACGCGTGGTCGACGCCATCGCGCATGTGGGCAACACCAGCGCAGCGTCGGTGCCGCTGGCGCTGGCCCAGGCTCGCGCGCAGGGGCAGCTCCGGGCGGGCTCCCGCGTCTTGCTTGGGGCCGCGGGATCTGGGTTTTGCTGGGGAGCAGGGGTGCTCGAATGGTGAGTCAGCGGCCAGAGGGCGCCACGGTGCTCGTGACCGGCGGCTCGGGTGGGATCGGCTCGGCGGCCTGCCAGCAGCTCGCAGCCGACGGTTGGCGGGTGGCCGTGGGCTACCACCGCGGGCAGGAGTCAGCTGAAGCGGTCGCCGCGGGCATTCGCGAGCGCGGGGGCCAGGCGATCGCCGTCGGCGGAGACATCACCAACGGTGGCGCCAAGCGACTGCTGGAGGACGCTGCGGCGCTCGGTCCAGTGCTTGGGCTCGTCAACAACGCGGGCGTCACGAACGACGCGCTTGCGCTGATGCTCTCCGACGACGCCTGGGACGAAGTCCTCCACACCAATCTCACGAGCACGTTCCGCCTGACTCGCGCTGCGCTGCGACCGATGGTGCGGGCGCGCTACGGGCGGATCGTGTCGATCGCGTCGGTCGTGGGGCCGTATGCCAACCCAGGCCAAGCCAACTACGCCGCCTCCAAAGCGGGGCTCATCGGAATGTCGCGGACGGTGGCGGCGGAGGTTGCTGCCCGCGGGGTGACGCTCAATGCCGTGGCCCCGGGCTTCATCGACACCGCGATGACCGTTGACCTGCCCGCCGATGGCTTGCCGCGCATTCCGATGGGCCGTGCGGGCCGACCGGAAGAGGTCGCGGCCGCGGTGCGGTTTCTGGCCAGCGACGGCGCGAGCTACGTGACCGGCACCACGCTCTTCGTCGACGGCGGCATGGCCGCTTGACCGCCCGCATCGCTGCCCGAGCCGACCGACCTCAAGACCAGATCCAGCCCCAACACCGCAAGGAATCCCATGAGCACCACCACCGACATCGACACCTTCGTCATCACCACGCTGCAGAGCTTCGGCACCGAGGCCGACGTGACGGCTGACGCCACCCTCGAGGAGCTCGACATCGACTCGCTCGATCTCGCAGAGCTCGCCCAGCTCGTGGAAGAGGAGGTCGGCGTGACCTTGGAGTCCAAGGACCTCAAGGAGATCAAGACCGTCGGCGACGTCATCGCGACCGTGAAGGCCCGCCAGGCATGAGCGCCACGCAGGTCGTCATCACGGGAGTTGGTGCCGTCACTCCGCTGGGCAACGGCGCTGGCGCACTGCACGAGGGCTGGCTTTCGGGCCGCACTGGATTTGTCGACGGGCAGGCACCCTGCACGGCGTACGACCCTGCTGACTTCCTCAGCCGCAAGGAGGCGCGCCGCGCCGACCGCTTCACGCAGCTCGCGCTTGCCGCCGCCGCTGAGGCGATCGAGGCCGCTGGCCTGGACGACCTGCAGCGCGGCCGGATCGGCTGCATCATCGGCACGGGCATCGGCGGACTCTCGACCATCGAGGGCGCCCACGACCTGCTGCGCGACAAGGGCGCAGAGCGGGTGCCGCCGCTCTCGGTTCCGCTGATGATGAGCAACGCCGCACCGGCGGCGGTGGCGATGGCGCACGACCTGCGCGGTCCGGTCTTTGGGGTGGTGAGCGCCTGCGCGGCCGGTGCGCACTCACTCGGCGTCGCGGCGCGCGCGATTCAGGCCGGCGAGGCCGACGTGATCGTGGCCGGTGGCGCCGAAGCGGCGCTCACGCCGCTCTCCCTGGCCGCGTTCGACGCCCTCGAGGCCCGCTCGCCGACCGGCACCTCGCGGCCGTTCGATGCGCGGCGTGACGGCTTCGTGATGGGGGAGGGCGCCGGCGTGCTCGTGCTGGAATCGCGCGAGCACGCCGAGCGCCGCGGAGCTCCGATTCTCGCCGTGTTCTCGGGCTACGCCGCCACCAGCGACGCCCACCACCTCACCGCGCCCCGCGAGGACGGCGGGCAGGCCGCCGAGGCCATGCGGCTCGCGCTCGCCAGTGCTGGCCGCACGGCAGCCGACGTGTCCTACGTGAACGCTCACGGCACGTCGACGCCGCTCAACGACGCCGCCGAGACGGCCGCGATCACGACGGCCCTGGGCGACTTCGCCGCGCGCGTGCCCGTGTCGTCGGCGAAGTCCGTCATCGGCCACCTGCTGGGAGCCGCGGGTGCCGTTGAAGCCGTGGCGACCGTGCTGGCGCTGCGCGACCGCGTCGCCCCGCCGACGGTCGGGTGGGGGCAGCGCGAACCCGGTCTGGATCTGGACTACGTGCCGGACTCGCCACGGCCACTGGGCGACGGCCAGCTCGTGGCGCTGTCGAACTCGTTCGGCTTCGGCGGACACAACGCCGTGCTCTGCCTGGAGACCGTCTGATGGCCCTCGCCGTTGCGCCACGCCCCAACGAGCGCCTGCAGGCCCTCGAGCGGCTCGAGGCACTCTTCGACCCGGGCTCGCTGCACGTGGTGCGCACCGACGTGCGCTCGCGTCGCCTCGGCGACCGCGCGGTGGCCGGCGATGGGGCCGTGGCTGGCGTCGGGATGGTCGATGGCCGGCAGGTCGTCGCGTACGCCCAGGACGGCTCGTTCCTGGGCGGCTCACTCGGCGAGATGCACGCCCAGACGGTCGTCGAGGCGCTCCGCGTGGCCGAGCGGGCTCGCGTGCCGATGGTCGGATTCGTGGAGTCCGGCGGCGCCCGGTTGCAGGAGGGCCTCGACTCGCTCGACGGCTACGCCCGAATCTTCTCCGGCCACGTCCGCCTCTCAGGTCAGGTGCCGCAGATCAGCGTCGTCTGCGGCGCAGCGGCCGGCGGCGGCGCCTACGGCCCCGCGCTCACCGACTTCGTGGTCATGGCGCCAAACGCCGCGATGTTCCTCACCGGACCCGGCGTGGTCCGGGAGGTCCTCGGCGAAGACGTCGACGCCGTCACGCTCGGCGGCCCGGCGGTCCACGCGCGCAACGGCGTGTCGCACCTGGAGGCGTCGACCGAGATCGATGCGATCTTCGCGACCCGAGCACTCCTGGACCATCTGCCCCAGCGCACCGGCGAAGCCCCGCCGATGCGCCCGGCCGGCCGCGCCGGGTCCGACAATCCTGGCGCGGCCGTGCCGAGCGACCCGCGCAAGGTCTACGACGTGCGCGGCGTGATCCACGCGCTCGTCGACCACGGCCGGCTGCTGGAGATCTCACCCAACTGGGCGCCGAACGTGGTCTGCGGACTGGCCCGGATCGAGGGGCGCAGCGTCGGGATCGTCGCAAACCAGCCAGCCTGCACCGCGGGCGTGCTCGACGCCGACGCCGGCCAGAAGTCCGCTCGATTCGTGCGCACCTGCGACCTCTTCGGCATTCCGCTGCTCGTGCTGGTCGACACCCCGGGGTTCATGCCCGGCTCTGCGCAGGAGAAGGGCGCCGTGATCCGCCACGGCGCCAAGCTCGTGCACGCCTTCGCCGATGCCACCGTGCCGCGCGTGACCGTCGTGCTGCGCAAGGCGTTTGGCGGCGCCTTGATCGCCATGAACTCCAAGGGACTGGGCGCCGACGCAGTGTTTGCCTGGCCGCAGGCGCAGCTCGGCGTGATGGGTGCCCCGCAGGCCGTCGGCGTGATGCACCGCCGCGAGATCGCCGCCGCCGACGATCCGGTCGCCGCCCGCGACCGGCTTGCCGGCGACTACGCCGCCGAGCACCTTGGCGCCGAGAACGCGGCGGCCTCCGGCCACATCGACGCCGTCGTGCCGCCCTCAGAGACCCGCCGCCGGGTTGCCGCGCTCTACGCGCTGCTGGAGACCCGCGGCCCCGACCAACGAGCGATCCGGAACCTGCCGCTATGACGCCCCGCGCCACCATCACCGCCCCGCCCACGACTGACGCGATCTCGCCGATGCCACAGCCCGCCTCATGGTCGGCTGCTCCGGCGACGGCGCGTCAGCGGCTGGTCATCACTGGCGTCCTCACCAAGCAGTCGATCGCGTGGGAGGTCGCCCGCCAAGCACAGGAGGCTGGCGCAGAGATCGTGCTCACGGGCTTCGGACGCACCCGCCGGATGACGGAGCGCTCGGCCCGCTCGCTGCACACGCCAGCCGACGTGCTGGAGCTCGATGTGGACTCGCCCGAGGATCTTGCCGCGCTGCAGACGGAGCTGGCTGGCCGCTGGGGCGCCGTCGACGGTGTGCTGCATGCGATCGCGTTTGCTCCGAGCGACGCGATCGGCGGCGACTTCCTCGCCACACCGAAAGCGAGCGCGACGACGGCCTTCGAGGTCAGCGCGTATTCGCTGAAGGCGCTGAGCGTGGCGCTGCTTCCGCTGCTGAAGGAGTCGCCGTCAGGAGGCAGCGTCGTGGGACTTGATTTCGACGCAGCGGTCGCCTGGCCGAGCTACGACTGGATGGGCGTGGCGAAAGCGGCGCTGGAGTCCGTGTCGCGCTACCTCGCCCGGTACCTGGGCCCGCACGGCGTGCGCGTCAACCTCGTCGCCGCCGGCCCGCTGAAGACGCTTGCGGCAGGTGGCATTTCGGGGTTCGACGAGCTTGCCGGCGGTTGGGCCGACCAGGCCCCGCTCGGCTGGGATCCGGCCGATGTTGCCCCCGTGGCCGAGGTCGTGCGCTTCCTGCTGTCGCCGGCGTCGCGCGCGATGACCGGCGAGATCCTGCACGTCGACGGCGGACGCCACGCCATGGGAGGCCCCATTGCCTGCTGAGCCTGAAGGCGCAGTCCTGGTCACGGGCGCAACAGGGTTCTTGGGTGGGCTCGTGGTGCGACGGTTGCTGGACGAGACGCGCCGCGAGGTGGTCGCGCTGGTGCGTCGGCCACTGCAGTTCGAGCACGAGCGCCTGCGGGTGGTCACTGCCGACCTTGAACGCCGCCCGCTGCCGATCCTGCCGCGCGACGTGTCGACGGTCATCCATTGCGCCGCTTCGGTGGCGTTCGACTTGCCGCTGGCCGAGCAACGAGCGATCAACGTCGAAGGCACCCGCACGCTGCTGGACGCCGCCGCGCTGCTGCCAAAGCTCGAGCGCGTGATGCACGTGAGCACGGCCTACGTGGCTGGCACGCACCAAGGCACGTTCGGGCCCGGCGATCTGGACCTTGGCCAAGGCTTTCGCAACACCTACGAGCAGACCAAGCTCGAAGCGGAGGTGCTGGTGCGCGAGAGCGGGTTGCCGTTCCAGGTCGTGCGGCCGAGCATCATCGTCGGTGATCAGCACACGGGGTGGACCACGTCGTTCAACGTGGTCTATGGCCCGATGCGTGCGTACTCGCGCGGCGTGATGCAGGTCGTCCCGGGGCGTCACGACGCGCCGGTCGATGTCGTGCCGGTCGACGTGGTCGCCACCGGCATGCTCGCCTTGCTGCGGGAACCCGTCGGTGGAACGCACCTCATCGTCGCCGGACCCAATGCGACCACGGTCGGTGAGTTCGTCGACCTGACTGCGGCCCGGTTCGGGCGCCCGCCGGCATTCGTGATCGACCCGGCCACGCTGCTTGATGTGGTCGACACCCTGCCTGCGGCCGAGCAGCGCACGGCGCGCCGCTCGCTGGAACAGGCCGATGCGCTCCTGCCGTACTTCGACGTGGCCTGCCACTTCCGCGACCCAGCCACGGCTGATGTGTTGGCAGCACAGGGTGCCACGGTGCCGCACCTGTCCGACTACCTCGGCCGGTTGATCGACTACGCCGAAGCGACCCGCTGGGGCAAACGCGCACCAGTCGAGCCCACGCCATCCCACGTGGCGCCAGAGGCGGTCGCATGACCCGTGCAGACGCCCTCATGGCGGGCCCTGCCAGCTCCCCCCGACAGGTTGACTTCTCTGAGCTTGCGGGCCTCGTAGGTAGCGAGCTGGGGGTGAGTTCCTGGCATGCGATCACGCAAGAGCGCATCGATGCCTTCGCGGCCCTCACCGGCGATGAGCAATGGATCCACACCGATCCCGAGCGCGCGGCAAGTGGGCCATTCGGCACGACGATCGCCCATGGCTACCTCACGCTGACCCTGTCGACGGCCGTGGTCTTCGAAGTCGCCGAGTTCACCGGGGTGGCGTCGGCGCTGAACTACGGCGTCGACAAGGTGCGGTTCAAGGCACCGGTGCCATCTGGGTCACGCGTGCGGGGGCACGTCGGCGTCGCGAGCGTGCGGCGCCGGGGCCGTCACTTCACCGAGCTCGTGCTCGACCTTCGCTTTGAGCTGGAGGGCAGCGACGTCGTGCCCTGCACCGCGCAGGTGACCACGTTGCTGTCGCCCGCACCCGCCTGACCTGCTGCCAATTCGCGGCTTGGCCGCTTCGGGGACTAGGGTCGGCTGGTGGAGCTGATCGAACTGCTCGGAGGCGTGGCCGACCCGTCGGCGCCCGCATCGCCGTCGCAGGTCGCGGCACTCACCCGGCGCGAGCTCACCCGCGGCCTGTCGGAGCTCAGAACGCCGCGGGCCGGCTACGACCGCCCGCTCGTGTTGCCCGTCTGCGGACTCGGTGGACCACTGCTTGCAGCAGTACCCGTCGACGCTCGCGCTCGCACGGTTGAGGCGCTCCTCGACGACGGTCCACGCCCGTTGCTCCTGGTCGCGGCTGCGATGGAGGCGCTGGTCCTGGCAGGGGAGCGGGGACCGGTCACCGCGGCGGCCCCGCTCACATTCGGCTTTGGCGAGGCGGAAGGTGCGCTTGTCCTTGGACTGCCATGGGCGAGATCGGGCGGAGCGCGGTTTGCCGACGCGGAACTCGCGGCGCTCCAGCTCGACGAACGCCTCGCGGGCGCCGACCGCCTGCGCGCGGTGGCCGCAGCGCTCCCGGCCAGCGCGGGCGCTTTGGTGTTCGGTGGCGTGGCCACCACGCCACCACTTGGTGGCCGGCACGTGCTGGCAGAGCTCGAGGTGCTCGTGCGCGCGGGTCTGCCGGCGCCTGAAGCGGCTGCCTCCACGTCGATGGCCGTCTGTGCCGGTCGGGGCGACGGCGGACCTGCTGCGACGGCGCTCCTGGACGCGGTCCTTGGGCCGGTCCTCGAGGACCACCGTCCCCATGAGGACGCCGACCCGTCACGGCGCATGGCCCGCCGCATCCTGCAGACGCTCGCCGGCAAACGGAAGTGGTCGGGCGGCTCCGGCGCGGGCTTTCACACCGAAGTCACGCACCTCACCCGCGGGTTCGACCGCAGCGATCGAGAACTCGCCGGCGCCGTGGTGGACGCGTTGCTCGCCGCCGGGCTTCTCGTCGAGAAGCCGAGCGTCGGCCAGCGGCACGTCTCGTTGCTGTCGCGCCGCGCCGGCGACATCACCGCGCTCATCGAACGCGGCGAGGTCCCTCCAGATCTTGACCTGCCCTGACCCGCCCACGCGTAGGAGCGCTTGAGGCGGCGCAGCAGCAGGCCTGAGCCACCAGCGGACGGCTCGGGAGCCTCGTCATCTGGCGCGTTGGACCTCGCGCCACGCACCGAAGTCTGGCGGCGCGCAGCGCCTCGGATGAGGACGGTTCGCACGCGCAAACCGCAGCGGCGCGCGAAGCTCTATTCTTCCGCGCCATGCTCGGCACGGCGGCGGACAAGTTTCATGTGGCGCGCATCATGACGCGCGCTGGTGTGGTCGGCTCGACCCTCGGGCGACCCGACCGCGGGGTCCGCGCAGTGCGCGCGCTCGGCGAGTGGGGGACCAGCGTCGCTGGCGCGTTCACCGCAGCTGCCGTGCGCGCCCCAGGCTCGATCGCCGTCATCGACGAGCGGGGCCAGCTCACCTACCGCGAGATCCACCAGCGGTCCAACGCGATCGCGCGCAAGTGGGCCGAGCAGGGCGTCGGCCAAGGCGACGTGATCGCGCTCATGGCCCGCAACCACCGTGGGTTCTTCGAGGCCACCGTGGCGACGGCCAAGCTCGGCGCCAACGTCCTCTTCCTCAACACGATGTTCGCCGGGCCGCAGATCAAGGCCGTCTGCGAGCGCGAGCAGGTCAAGATCATCGTCCACGACGAGGAGTTCGCCGCGCTCGTGGACCAGATCGGCAGCGACGCGCCCCGCGTGCTCTCCTGGGTCGAGTCCGATGGCACACCGGCCTACCCGACGCTCGACGATCTTGCTGGCGGCGACGACGCCGATCACGAGCCGCCGAGCCGCTCGGGCAAGCAGATCATCCTCACCTCCGGCACGACCGGCATGCCGAAGGGCGCGCAGCGTCCCGAGCCCAAGGGCATCGAGCCGTTCGCCGGCTTCATCGAGCGCATCCCCTACCGCGCCGGCGACTCCTGGATGATCGCCGCGCCGGTGTTCCACGCCTGGGGCTTCATCAACTGGGTCTTCAGTCTGTCGCTCAGCGGCACGGCCGTCGTGCGCCGCCGCTTCGACCCGGAAGGCACGCTCGACTGGATCGC
>JAEMRF010000511.1 GCA_016463515.1 Solirubrobacteraceae bacterium
TACCCGAGGTCGACGGCTTCGATGTACCCGAAGGGGTCCTGACGGCCTGGCCCGGTCGGGAAGTCGACGCGCAACAGGCGGGCGGTCTTGACATCGATGTGCGCCGTGACCGGCGGGATGAGGTTGGCGGAGAGCTCGTCGAAGGACTGGGCGACGTCGACGAGGCTTGGCCGGATGCGGATCCGCCAGGCCTCGAACTGGCCGACCGGCGTCTTGACCTTCTCCTTCTTCTCCACACGCAGGTCAAGGGGCCAGTGCACGATGGCGGTGAGCCACACGGGCGGCGCGAAGCGGGCCTTGTCGGCCCACGGGAGCGTGCGGAGCGCAACCGCCAGGCCGGCTGCGGGGACCATCGTGCGCGGGTAGGCCGCCACGTCGCCGCCGAGCTGGGGGACCTGCACGTCGCGGAACTGGGCCTGCTCGTGGAAGGCGGGCTTGTCCTTGTGGTGCAGGTCGATCGTCTGGGACTCCGCCAGGAGCTGGTCGGACCGCCGACGGAAGTTGACGGTCACGCTGCCGCTGAGGCGCCCAAATGCCTCGCCGCTGATCTCCTGGACCAGCGCGCGGGCGCCATCGGGGCGCAGCACGAGCGTGCCCCCACCGACCTCTTCGCCGTCGACGAACCCGCGGAACGTCGTGCGCTCCTCGGCTTCGAGATTGGGATCAGCGAGCGGTTCTTCCACGGGGCGATCATGGCGCCTACGGGCCCCAGGTGTCACGGGGCGGCGTGAAGCCGGGCGCGCGGCGACAGCAAACCTGCGCAACTTCTGGGCTTTGGCGTGTTCACTATCGGTATGTGGGGAAACGTCGCCTGTGGACCGCGCCTGCGCGCGGCAACGCCCGTTGCTGGTTTGGCAGCGGCCGTCGGACTCGTCGGTAGCGGCCTGTTCGCCGTGCCCGCGAGCGCGTCGACCAAAGCCTGGACCACGCCGCTGACGATCACCGATGCTCCGGCCGCGAGCCAAGCTGGGCTCATCACCCGCGTCGGCGTGACGTCGAACGGCCGGGGGACCGTGGCCTGGAACAGCGCCAGCACCGGCATGATCATGTCGCGCGACTTCACGGTCGGCGGGACACTCGCCGCCCCGCTCACGGTCACGAAGGGCAGCCTCGCGGCATCGGTCGCGCGCGACGCGTCCGCCAACATCGTCGTGTCCGGCCAGACCGCGGGGAGCCCCGCGACCAGCTGGGTGGCGACGCGAAAGAAGGACGGCACCGAATACTCCTTCCGTGCCCTGGAGTCCGGGCCGGCGGTCAACGCGCCGGCGGCGTTCGGTCTCAAGTCCGGCTTCCTGGTGACGGCTACCAATTCATTCGTCCCGACCTCGACCGCGCAGGGCCTGCCGACCGCCGCCGCGTTTGGGTTCGTCGTCGGCGGTACGCCGGTCACGGTCGGCAAGACACTCAGCGGCGTGGAGACCGGGGATTTCGCCCACGGAGCCGACGGCAGCAACTGGGCGATGACATCGACCGGCCACGCCATCTCCTCGGGTCGCCGGGAGACGAGCAAGCCGAGCGGTGGCAAGGCGCCCAAGAGCGTCGCCGCGCTGATCAAGGTCGGCAAGTCGCCCACGCGCAACTCGATCCTGGGTGCCGAGCGTTTCGGAGCCGGATCGGTCGATACGGCCGGCATCGCGGTCGCGGTCGCGGGGCTTGAGGTGCAGCAAACGGCCGACATCGCGCAGCGCGGCATTCCCGTGGTGGCGCTCGGCTCTGAGGAAGACGACATCATCACGCTCGACGAGACCGTCGAGATCAGCGGCGTGCCGGACCGCCGGGCGCTCGAGGTCGACGTGGCAGCACGGGCCGGTGGCGGCGCCGTCGTCACGTGGCTGCAGCAGACGTCCTCGCGCGCGGAGAACCTGCAGGGTCAGCCGAAGTGGGCCATCGTCGACGACGTCGGCGATGTCGTGGCGCGCGGCGCGTTCAGTACTGCGTTCGACGCCCACGACCTGCGGGTCGTGCGCGCTGGCTCGCTGGCGCTCGCCATCTGGACCCGCGGCACCGGCGCCAAATCCAAGATGTACGCCGCGCGGATCGGCGAAGACAGCGCCCGCTTGATCAAAGCGCCCCCGGGCGCGCCGCTCGGGCGCCTGGAAGGCGGCCTCAACACCACGCAGCTCACGGCCAACGGTCGTCAGGTCGCGGTGTCGTTCGTCGACCAGTCGAGCAACGCCCTGCGCGTCGCCGT
>JAEMRF010000512.1 GCA_016463515.1 Solirubrobacteraceae bacterium
GAGGTCGGCGAAGGTGGATCCGTCGCTGCTGGATGGCACCAGCGTGGCCTTCCGGTTGTCGCCGCGACTCAACGCCGCCGGACGGATGGCGCGCGCCGACCTCGCGCTCGCCCTCGTCCGGGCTCGGTCCGACGAGGAAGCCGCGCATTTCGCCGAAGAGCTGGAGCGCTGCAACGTGCAGCGCCGCGAAGTCGAACTGAAGGTCCGCCGCGAAGCCGAGGCGCAGGTGCGCGCACTCGGTGATCGCGCTGGCTACGTGCTCTCCGGCGAAGGTTGGCCTGCCGGAGTCATCGGCATCGTCGCCTCCCGGATCGTCGAGCAGACCGACCGCCCAGTGGTCGTCGTCGGCGTGGCCGGCGGCAAAGGCGTCGGCTCCGCTCGGTCGGCCCGCGGTCTGGATCTCGCCGCGCTGCTCGGTGAATGCGCCGAGCACCTGGAGAAGTTCGGCGGTCACGCGCAAGCCGCCGGCTGCGAACTCACGGCCGAACAACTCCCCGCCTTCACGCTTGCGTTCGACGCCGCAGCCGCCAGAGCCGACGCCCCAGCAGCCCCCGGGCCGGTGGTCGATGCGGTCGCCGAAGTCCGCGACCTCACGTTGGCCCTCGCCGACGAGCTCGCGTCGTTCGAACCGACGGGTGAGGGCAATCCAGCCGTGCGCCTGCTGCTGCCCGCCGTGCGGGTGATCGAAGAATCTCCCATGGGGCAGGGCAACGAGCACCGTCGTGCCGTCATCTCTTCAGGCGGCGTGACCACGCGCGCCGTCGCGTTCAGCTCCCCTGCGATCCCGATGAACGCTCCGCTGGACCTCGTCGTGCAGCTCGAGCGCAACGCCTACGGCGGCACCGTCGAAGCACGGGTCGTGATCCAGTCGGTGCATCCGCTGGAGCGCCTGCCCTCCAAGCCGCCGAAGGTCGGGATCGACGCCGGCGCCCTCGCCAGCCTGCTGACCGGGTTTGACGCCGAGGCGCCCACTCCGGTCAAGCCGCCAACGCCGACCGTGGACCGCCGCGGTAGCTCGATCGCCGTGATGCTGCGGGTCGCCGCCGCGCTGGGGCGCGAGCCGATCGCCTACGCCGCCGACCCCGCGCGCCGCGCCGTGCAGCTCGAGTCGCTCGGGTGGAAGGGGACCGTCGCCGGACCCACCGGACTCCCTGCGGCGTTGGCGCAAGCTGCACCGGAGCACGGTGTGGTGATCTGCATCGATCCACCGATCGACCCGCGCGCCGCAGCCGCCCTCGCGGCCACTTCGGTCGACACCTGGTGGAGCTGGAGCGATGCTGAGCTAACGTATGCAGTCCATGTCTTGGAACGCGAGTACGCGCTCAGGCCGCTCATGGTCTCCCTCTTCCGTGGTCTCCGCGAGGCCGACGGACCCGTGCCCGCGCTCGGACTGCTGGGGCTCGTCCCCGACGGCCACGCCCCAGCCGCGCTCGGCCGCGCCATCCGTGTGCTCGACGAACTCGGTCTCGTTCGCGTCGGCGAAGGCCTCAGCGACGTGGAACTCATCTCTGGCGACAAGGTCGATCCGTCGGCGTCGCCCGTCTTCGCGGGTGCTGCCGCGGTCGTGGAGGAGGCACGCGCATGGAGCCTGCTGATCCCGCCATTGAACTGAGCGAAGCGCACGCCGCCGAGCTGGCGCGTCACCTCGTCGATGAGGCCTCCGCCGTGACCGTGGCTGCGGCAGCCGAGGTCGTCGCCGGGCAAGAGCTCTCGCCGATGGAGCGCCGGCTCCTGGCCGACCTGCGCGCGGTCATCGCGGAGCACGCCGAGGACCACCGTCCGCAGGTCGACATCTCCGAGGTCGAGCGCGCCTTCGTGTTTGCCGCGCGCCATCACGGCGGCCAGCAGCGCAAATCCGGCGAGGACTTCATCACGCACCCCGTCGGGGTTGCGAAGATCTGCGCCGGCCTTGGCCTCGATACCGAGACGCTCTGTGCGGCACTGCTGCACGACACGGTCGAAGACACCTCCGCATCGATCGCTGAGGTCACCGAGCAATACGGCGAGACGGTCGCCGCGCTCGTCGACGGCGTGACCAAGCTGGAAGGCATCACCTTCCAGTCGCGCGACGACCAGCAGGCCGAGAACTACCGCAAGATGATCGTCGCGATGGCGCAGGACGTCCGCGTCATCCTGATCAAGCTCGCCGACCGCCTGCACAACATGCGCACGATCGGCGCGATGAGCAAGC
>JAEMRF010000513.1 GCA_016463515.1 Solirubrobacteraceae bacterium
CATCTGGGCGGGCGTGATGCCGATGGCGATCATCGGCGCGTCGAGAGCGTTCGGCGTCGACATCACGCCGTACCTCAGCGCCTATGGCCTCAAGGTCTACAACAAGATGAAGAAGGCGTCGATCGCCGAAGTGCTCGGGGCGTACCCGGGGCTCACCTGGAAGCAGCTCGCCAAACCGCAGTACCCGACGCCAGAGAGCGTCGACGTCTACGTCGAGATCGTCAACCAGCTGATCATGAGTGCGGGTGGCTCGCCGACGACGCCCATGTTCATCGCGCAGGGTGCCAAGGGCGAGCTCGAAGGCACGCCGGGCAACAAGCCGGGCATCGGTCCGGGCGACGGCGTCATGATTGCCGGCGACGTGCGGTCGCTCGCTCGGGCCTACTGCGCCGACGGGACCGACGTGACCTACCGCCAGTACAACAACGCCAGCCACGTCGGCGCGATGCTGCATTTCCTGCCGTCGGCCACCACATGGCTGCGCCAGCGGTTTGCTGGAGTGCCGGCGCCCGAGAACTGTGGCTCGATCGCCCCCGGCAACTCCCTCGCGCCGGTTGTGGCCGAGGGAGCGCTGAGTCTTCAATAGGCGCGGCCGCGAGGCGGCCGCCGGCTAGGCGGTCGTCTCGCTCTTGGCGTCGGCCGGGTCGTTGACGGCTTGGGCGATCCGGTCGCCGCGCTCGACCATCGCCTTGGTGTTCTTGTCGCGCGCGATCACGAGCTCGATGAGCGGCATCAGGCCGCGGAACGCGAACTGGCCGCGCACCCAGCGCGGGGCGAAGATCAGCTGACGGCGCTTCTCGATGCCCTCCATGGTGATCTCGACCGCCTCCTCGACGGACAGGCGCTTCTTGAAGAACTCGGGCACGCCCTGCAGACCGCCGCCGGCTTCGCTGTCGACGGTGTCGCGCACGAGCTTGGTGTCGACCCAGGAGTAGTAGACGGTGCCCACGCGGGTGCCGGTGGGGTACAGCTCCATCCGCAGCGCCCGCGACATGTTGTCGACGCCGGCCTTGGCGGCGGTGTAGGGGATCATGCCCGGCAGCGGCGAGATGGCGGACTGCGACGCGACGTTGAGGATGTAGCCCTTGCGCTCGACCACGTGGGGCACGGCGGCGCGGATCGTGTTCCACACGCCGGTGAGATTCACGGCGATCGTGCGATCCCAGTCGCTGTCGCGCAGGCCGCGCAGCGTGCCGACGGGTGCCACGCCGGCATTGGCGACGACCACGTCGATGCCGCCGAAGTGCTCTGCAGCCTCGTCGATGGCCTTGGTGAGTCCCTCGCGGTCGGTCACGTCGGCGAAGACGGCCAGGCCGCCGAGTTCCTCGGCGAGTTCGTTCAGGAGCTCGCGCTCCAGGCCAACGAGCGCCACCTTGGCGCCGCGAGCTGCGGAGGCCCGGGCGATCTGCGCGCCGATGCCGCGCGCGGCTCCGGTCACGAGGACGACGCGGCCATTGAGGTCGTAGCGCTTAGCCATGGCGCGAGTGTAACCGACCGGCGGTCAGTTGCGGTACCCGCGTGTACCGCCGCCAGGTGGCGGGGCTGAGTTCGACGGCCCGAAGCGGCCGCTATTGCCCGAGGGCGCCGCGGAAGTCTTCCACGAGCGTGGGCAGGTCCCCGCCGCCGGTGGTGACGTCGATCCCGGACATCTGGTCGCTGAGCCAGAACCCGAAGACGCCTCCGGCGGACGCGAAGATCGCGCCGACGACCGCGGCACGCATGAATCGCGCGCCCGCCGAGCGCTTTGGTCGGGCAGCCTTCGCGGCCTTCGGTGCCGCGGCCGGTCCGCGGCCAGCTGGTGCGCTCGGGCCGCGAGTGGCTGGCGCGCCGGGTGCGCCTCCCGCAGGAGCAGGACCGCTCGCGGGGCGGGGCTGGATGCGCTGCACGCTCGTGGCGCCAGCGTCTGAAGCGGCGAGGCCGGCCGTCAGAGCGGCGCGGCGCGAGACGCGCGTCTTGCCGGTCGGTTCGCCGTACTCGGTCACGCCGGTCGCATCTTCGGCAGCTGCGCCGATCCGCGTGGCCTGCGTGGGGTCGGCACCGAAGAGCAGCTCGCGCAGCTCCAGCGCGGTTGCTGGCCGCTCGGCGGGGTCGTAGGACAGCGCGCGGGCGACGGCCGAGGCCACGTACGGCGGCACGCCGGTCACCAGGCGGTCCAGCGGCGGCGGGCGCTGCTCGCGCTGGGCAAGGA
>JAEMRF010000514.1 GCA_016463515.1 Solirubrobacteraceae bacterium
AGCGGAATCCACCGTCCGGCGAAGACTGCCTGCACTTGCTTAGGGTTGTGGGATGAGTGAAACGGCCCCGGTCTGCCCGCAGTGCGCGAGCGAGTACACCTACGAGCTCAGCGGCATGACGGTCTGCTCGATGTGCGCGCACGAGTGGGTCGCGGGAGATGCGCCGGCCAGCGACGCACCCGATGAGCGCGTCATCAAGGACTCCGTCGGCAACCCGCTCGCCGACGGCGACACGGTGGTGATCGTGAAGGACCTGCCCGTCAAGGGCTATCCCAAGCCGATCAAGCGCGGCACGAAGGTCAAGGGCATCCGCCTGATCGACGGCGTGGGCGACCACGACCTCGACGGCAAAGTCGACGGCTTCGGGGCCATGCAGCTGAAGTCCAGCGTGGTCAAGAAGGCCTGAGTAGTGCGGGCATCCGGCGCTGGCTCCACGCCCCTCCGGCTGCACTGATCACCTCCAGGCGTCAGGCGGGGTTGTCCCCCCGAACGCCATTCGGTAATTCCGATTCCGTTGGACTACGGTGCGACGCGTTCCCCCGACTCAACCGTCCCAGGAGTCCCGAATGCCCGCGTCCTACCGTCCCGCCCGCCACCTACCGCTGCTTGGCATCCTGTCGATCGCGCTCACCGCGCCAGCTGCCACCGCCGCGGCCCCAGCGGATCCTTCGATAGCGAGCCCACGCTCCTACGAGCAGATCACCCGAGCCGACGGCGGGCGCGGCGCCACTGCACTGAAGACACTTGAAACGCCCCAGCCGGTGTTCGCCAGCGACCTCGGACTCTCCGCGGCCTACGTGAACGGCCCAAGCTTCCTGCAGCTCCAGCCGCCGCCGGCTTCGACGGTCGTGCGAAACACGCTCACCAACCGTTCGCAGAACCTCGGTTCGAGCGCAGGGCAGCTGATCTCTGCCGACCGCCTCGAGCAGACCGGCCTCTTCCGGGCGACCGTGCCTGGCACGGAGGGCGAGCCTGCAAAGACGTTCTTCCGCATCGCTCGCCTGGATGGCCGCGGCACGCCACGGGATCTGCCGATCTCCTCTTCCTACGCGCAGGTGGCGCTCAGCGGGAACGGACGGTTCGTGATCTCGTCCGACGAGCTCGGGCTGCGCCGGCTCAACATCGCCACCGGCCAGTGGACCCAGCTCGCGCAGGTTGGATTGATCGGTCGCACGAGCGTGAGCGACGACGGCCAGACCGTCGCCGCGATCGACTTCAACTTCGAGACGCTGCAGGTCAGCGCCGTGATCTACCGGGGGGCCGAGCGCAGCGTGCTCGTCGAGAACTACCCGTTCTCCGGTGACGGAGAGCCGCTGCTCAGCCGCGACGGCCGCACCGCCTTTACCCTTACGCGCGGCGGTGAGTACCCAGAGCCGAGCACGCTCACGGTCCATCAGCTGGCGACCGGCCAAACGAAGACCACCACCCTTCCGTTCGAGAAGGTCTACGACGCGCGGCCGCTGTGGGTCGATCCGCAGGGCGACAAGATCGCCTTTGCCCTCGGCACGCAGGATCGCGATGGCGTGCTCGAGCCGGCGAAGGTGTTCGACACCAAGACTGGCGCGTGGTCGACCTTCGGCGGCCCGTTCTCCACGAGCCTGACGTCGGCTCCGCAGTCCTTCAGCGGGGGACCGACCGCCATCTCACGCAACGGCCGCTACGCCGCGCTGGCGTTCAACGACCAGGTCGCGCTGGTGAATCTCACGGGCGGCCCCCTGGTCGGCAACATCCTCGGGCGGGAGGCGCTCTCGGCGTCGAGCTACCTCGACTCGCCGGGCCTGGATTACTGCGGTTTTGGCTTCAGTAGCTCCTTCGTGGGCGTCTTCACCCGGCCAGCGGCGTGGGTGAACGCCCCCCGCCGGGCGAAGATCACGGTCAGCAATGGCACGCAGGTGCTCGCCGACGAGACCTGGACCACGCCGGCGCGCTACCCCGGCGCCAGCGACGACGGCCAGGATTCGCTGATCACGCAGTTCCCCCTCGGCACGCCGCATACGCGGACGGTCACGTTCGACGTGACCGACGGGGATGGACGCCGCCTCAGCGAGACCTACTCCGAGACGGTGACCTGCGGCGCCTTGCCGCAGTAGGTCGCCGATCGCAGGGGCCGGGCGAACGCGCACGCGGCCCGGCCTCTGCGACGATCTGCGGCGTGGCGCTCCCGAAGATCCTGCTGTTCTA
>JAEMRF010000118.1 GCA_016463515.1 Solirubrobacteraceae bacterium
TGCGCGTGGGCTGGGTGGCCGCGCCGCATGCGATCCGCCAGAAGATGAACACGGGCAAGCAGGGCGCCGACCTGTGCTCCTCATCGATGAGCCAGGTCGTGGTCGAGGCGTGCCTGAAAGACGTCGACCTGTGGCGGCGCTACCTCGACGAGCTGCGCGACCGCTACCGCGGACGCCGCGACGCGATGCTCGAATCGCTGGAGACCGCCATGCCCGCAGGCGCCACGTGGACGCGCCCCGGCGGCGGTCTCTTCCTGTGGGCCACGCTCCCCAGCCAGCTCGACACCACGAACCTCCTGGCCCGCGCGCTGCGCAGCAACGTGGCCTTCGTGCCGGGCCGCGGGGCCTACCTCGACGGCCGCGGCGGCGACTCGATGCGCCTGAACTACTCGGGCGTCGACGAAGCCGCGATCCGCGAGGGCGTGCGGCGCATCGGCGCCGTGGTGACCGAGCAGCTGGAGCTCTACGGCGACATGGTCGGCGAGCCCATGCCCACGCGACGGGCGAGCGATGGCGCGTCGACGACGCAGGAGCCCGTCGACCAACAGACCGAAGGCGCCCTCGTGCGATTCCCGTCAGCCCGCCGCCGCGCGGGCGAGCGGTAGATCGTGCCGACCCGCATGCGCGTCGCCGTCTTGGCCGGTGGGCCGTCGTTCGAGCGGCAGATCTCGCTCGCTGGCGCCGAGCGGATCGTCCACGACCTGGGTGAACTGGGCCACCGCGCGATCCTGATCGACGTCGGCCGCGACCTGGTGGAGCGCCTCACCGACGCCCGCCCAGACGCCGCCATCATCGTGATGCACGGCTCGGTGGGCGAGGACGGCGCCGTCCAGGCCGTCCTGGAAGCACTCGGCATTCCGCACCAGTCCCCGAGCGCGACGGCCTGCCGGCGCTGCTGGGACAAAGCCACGGCCAAGGGCCTGCTGGCGGAGGACGGCATCGCCGTCCCGGATGGCGTCGTGTTCGACCGCCAGCCGTTCACCGCGCTCGGCGCGGCGCGCGCCCTGGCGCCGATCGTGGAGCGACTCGGGTTGCCGCTCGTGGTCAAGCCTGCGCGCTCAGGCTCAGCCCTCGGCGTGAACCGCGCCGCCGACCTGCAGAGCCTTGCGACCGCCATGGTCGGCGCGTTCTCCTATGACGACTCCGTGATCGTCGAGCGCTTCATCGCCGGCCGCGAGTTCGGCATCTCGGTCATCGACGGCGAAGCGCTGCCGCCGGTCGAGATCCTGCCGCAGGACGGCCCCGAGGCCTACGACTTCGAAGCCCGTTACTCGATCGGCCTGGTGCACTATGAGTGCCCGGCCAACCTCGACGACGCCACCCGCCAGCTCCTGACCGACACCGCCGTCGCCGCGACGGAGTCCCTCGGCGTGACCGGCATCAGCCGCGTGGACCTGATCCTCACCCCCGAGGGCGTGCCGACCGTCCTGGAGCTCAACAACGTGCCCGGCATGACGGACACGTCGCTGCTGCCCATGGCCGCCTCGGCGGCCGGGATGAGCTCTGCGGAGCTGGTCGCGCGGATGCTGCCAGCGAGCTAGTCGGCTCGGCGGATCCCGGCTCCGCGGCGCCCGAAGCTCAGTCGCGACCCAGCAGGCGGCGGAAGAAGCCGCCGCGCGACCGTTCGTCGCGTTGGCCGAGCGCCGCGGCGGCGTCGGCGTTGGCCTCGCTCGCGGTCGCTGACGGGCCCACCAGGTCTGCCGGATCCCGGTAGACCGCGTTCGGGAGCCCCGCCACGGCGGCGACGATGGCGGGCGCATCGGCCGGGAACGTGACCAAGCGATCGAGCTGCGGGTCAAAGACCGCCGTCAGCCCGGTGGGCAGGGCCGCTTGGGTGATGCGCTGGAGGTCATCGGCGGTCGCGGTCGGCCTGCCATGGCCGTCGTTCCAGAGCGTCGCCTCGATGAAGACGGGTTCGACGACCAGCTCGACGTTGCGCTCGTCGACGGTCAGCGTGATGCCGACGTCGTCGGGATCGTGGTCGGACCACCGGTAGACGTCGGCGCTCGGGAAGCGCACCAGCAGATCGGCGGCGATCTGGTCGACGATCGTGCGCTCGACCGCCGGGTCGTCGAGCCCGGTGCCGGTGTCGAGGCCCTCGTCGGCCGCCGCGGCGATGCGGCGTCCGTCGGCCGCTTGATCAGCGCCATCGCCGGTGGCGCCAACGAAGAACACGAGCCGGTAGAGCGTCGTGTCTGAGTCACGCCGGGACTTCATGCCGTCACCCGGGCCACTTCGCGTTCGAAGGCTTTGACCCATGCCGCCGAGATGGCGTCGGTGTCGGCTGGGAAGGTCACGAGCCGATCGAGCTGCGGGTCGTAGACGGTGTCGAAGTCCCCCGCGCTCACGATGGCCTGGGCGGCATCGCGGAACAGGGTGCCGCCACGCGTGGGCGGGAAGTACGTGAGGCCGTAGGTCCGGATCTCGACGCGGCCAGGGGTGAGGTCAAACGCCATCCCCGCGTCGAGGTCGGACGCCGCGACGTAGCCGTCCTGCGGCGATCCCATGGCCTCAATCTGCGAAGCGAACCGCTCCTCGAGCGCCTCGAGCGCGCGGGTGATGCGCCCGGCGCCGCCCGGCTGACCGTGCCCAGGACGCGACGAGCGCTCGGCCGCAGCCAGCTCACGGCCACGCGCGAGCGGATCGCTCACGCCGTCGGCCGAGAACACCACGACCCGCCAGGTCACGGGCACCGGAACGAACGGCGGTGGATCCTGCGCCCCGAACAGTCGACGGATCTTTCCGGCGGGCGGGGCGGCGTCGGTGGTCCGCAGTAGAAGGTCCACCAGTTGAGGTTGACCTCCGGCCAGTCCTCGGGCAGGGAGATCACGCGGTCAAGCTCCGCGTCGTAGATCGTGTCGAACCCCGCCTGCGTCAAGAGCGGTGCGGCGCCTACGAGCCGTGCGTGCCAGTTCGCGAGGACGGACCCGCCGCGCACGGACGTTCCCCGTATCCCGAATCGAGCGTGGCTGCGGTGCAGCTCGAGCTGGCCGTGCGGGAACTCAGGCCACTGCAACAGCTGGGACCCCGGAGGTGCCTCCTCGGCAGGGGCCTGCTCGGTCTCGGGTACGGCGGCCGCTACGTCGCCAGCAAGCTGCGCGAGCCTCCCGGGCGAGAGGCTCGCGCTCGTCGGCGCCTGCGCCGGACGGCCCGCACTGACGGACTGCGCAAGGGCGCGACCTGCAGCATGCGCGTCAATGCCCTGGCCGGCGTAGAAGTACAGGTCGTAGGACTCGGCCACGCGGCGACCCTATCGGCTGCGCTCCGTGGCGCGGCGTTCGGGAGTGTGCCCTACGCGCGGGAGTTTTCAGGCGTGCTGGACGACCGCGCGGCGCACGAGCGCCTCGAAGTCGAAGGGGACCGCCGCAGGTGGCGAAGCGGGCAGGGTCTTGTCCGAGCACCGGGCGGTGGTGGAGTGGGTCCACCGACGAGACTGCCCGCGAGCGACACCGCTGACAAACACGCTGCTGAAGGTGCTGCTCTGCCAGGGATCTTCGTCCCAATCCGCGAGAACACTGAATTCACGGATGCACCCGCCAACTTCGAAGCGGGCGTCAGCGCCGCCCTCGTCCCAGAGCCAGGCCACCTCAGGCCAGGAGATCTCGCCGAGCGCCGTCGCCACGGCGCTCGCGAGCAATGCGCCCTCGGGATCGAGCCGTCGCCGGACGAAGCCAGGTACCCAGATGCCGGGCGTGGCGATTAGGAATCGCCGCCGGCGAAGTCCTCGGGGGTCACGTCGTCGAGGAAGTCCTTGAAGCGCTCGACGACCTCTTCGGTGTCTTCCACTTCGTGCTCGAACTCGATCGCCGACTCAGCGAGCACCTCGGCCGCAACGTAGATCGGGGCGCCCGCGCGGACGGCGAGGGCCAGCGCGTCGGACGGGCGCGCGTCGATCTGGTGGTCGACGGAGCCGGTGGTGAGCGTGATGGTGGCGAAGAACGTGTTGTCGCGCAGCTCGGTCACCACGACCTGGGTACAGCGGACTTCGAGCTCGCCGAAGATGTCGACCATCAGGTCGTGCGTCATCGGGCGCGGGGTCGTCTGCCCCTGCAGGCGCATCAGGATCGCCGCGGCCTCCGGATGGCCGATCCAGATCGGCAGAAAGCGGTTGGAATCGACGGCCTTGAGCAACACGATCGGCTGCTTGCCGACCATGTCGAAACTGACGCCGTAGATCACCATTTCCTGCACGAGAGACCTCCAGGCCGGTACCGCTGCCCGCTCCGGCCTGAAAGGAGCCGGAGCCGAGCGGTCAAGCCGGCTGCCGCCCATGGTATCGGCGCGACCCCGGGCAGGCCTTTGCAGACCCGCTTGCAGCCCCCTGTGCTGGGGAAACCGCGAGCCCGGCAGGCAGGCTCGCGCGGCGCGCTCAAGGTCGCAACAGGAAATTCGACGACCCGAACGGGCCGACGGCGCGCAGGAAGCTCTCACGATCAAACGGCCCGATGCCGCCGAAATCGTAGATCCGAAGGCCGAGCGCCCTCACCGTGTCGTAGAACAGCGACGACGTGTCGCCATAGGCGACCGCCGCGGTGCCGTGCTCGATCATCAGGACCGGCTGACACCGCTCGATCGTGCGGCGGGCGCCCTCCAGGACGGCCGTCTCCGCGCCTTCGACCGAGATGCGGATCACCTTGGGGCTCAGGCCGTGGCGTTCGACGAGCGCGTCGAGCGAGCTGGACCGCACGCGAACGCGATCGAAGTGCGGGCCATCGTCCTCGTCGCGGGGGTGAATCTCGCCGTAGCTGGCCCTTCCGGCGGCGTGGCACAGCTCGATCTCATCGTCCACGTCGCTGTGGCCGAGGGCGTACTCCTCGACGATCACCGACGGTGGCATCAGCCCACGCAGCGTCTCCACGTACTCCGGGAACGGCTCGACGGCGAGGTGCCGGCCCTGCGGCGCGCAGCGCGCCATCTGCGCCATCTGGTCGCCCTCGTGCGCGCCGACGTCGACGGCGTCGTCGGTGGGTCCGAGCAGCGCACAGATCGCGACGGCCATGGCTCGGTGGTCGGCCCGCTGTCGACGCTCGATCTCGCTCGTGCGAGCGGCGTCGAGGCCGACTCGGGTTGCTCGGGCGAGGGTCGCGATGCTGGGTGCCATGAGCCGAACGTAACCGCTGCACGTGTGCCGTGCATCACAAACTTTTTGGGGTGCGACGGTGCGCCGGTTGGCCCCCTGGACAAACCCTCCAAAGCCCCTGCTCCCTCCGAAGAACCAGCAACTGGCGCGGGACGCAGCGACCGGCAAGGTCGGCGCGCTTACCCCAGCCGTACGGTCATCGCGCGGGCGAGCGGCTCGCCCAGCAGGTGGAGTTCGTCGGCGCTCTCCACTCGCAGCGGGCCGCCGAACGGCTCGCGGCCGACCAGCTTGAGCGACGCGCCGGGCAAGATGCCGCGCTCAGCCAGGTAGCGGAGCATCGCGGGGTCGCGGTCGGATACCTGGAGCAGTTCGGCCGTGGCGCCGTCGGGCACCTCGGCCAGCGAGATGCCACCGGCAAGCGCCGGGAGCTCCAGCTCGGCCGTGGGGATCGGGTCGCCGTGGGGATCGTGGGTCGGGTCGCCGAGATGCGCGGCGATCGCCGCCTCCACGATCGGCGAGACGTGGTGCTCGAGCCGCTCGGCTTCGATGTGGACCACATCCCAGGGCAGCTGCAGCGCCTCGGCGAGGAAGAGCTCCAGCAGCCGGTGGCGCCGGATCACCGCGAGCGCCACGCGCTCGCCGTCGTCGGTCAGTCGGACCCCGTGGTAGGGCTCGCGGGCGACCAGCCCAGACACCTCAAGGCGCGTGAGCATCGTGGAGACCGACGCCGGCCGAACCTCCAGGCGCTCGGCGAGATCGGTGGTGCGGACGGCCTGGCCGCTGGCCTGGAGCGTGAAGATCGCCTTGGCGTAGTTCTCGACCGCGGTCGAGTGGTCGGCGGCCGTCGGGGCAGCGGGGTCGGTGTCGGCCGGGTCTGCGGTCACGGGAATACTGGACGGGTCTCGCCAGAGGACTCGACACTACCCGGGCCGTCAGGCCCCGGCGCACGTCAGACGGGGCAGGACCCCGTTCAGGATGACGATCTTTCAGGCGACCGGCAATCAGCCCGCGGCGGCCTGGTCGGCCAGGACCGTGGTTCCGTCCGCCGGCAGCAGACTCGACGGGTAGTGCGGGTCCGGTTCGCCGAGCGCCCAACCGAGCGGTTCGCGCTTGCCGGCACCCGTCACGAGCATCAGCCGCGCCGCGGCCTCGGCGATCGCCGTGAGGCCGAGGCTCACGCGCTCCGGCGGCGGCTTGGGCGCGGTCGTCGTCGAGACGATCCGCGCGTCGTCCTGCAGTGCGGGGTCGTCCGGGAAGAGCGACGCGGTGTGCGCGTCCTCGCCCAGGCCTAGGATCACGAGGTCCAGCGCCCGTGTCTTGAGCTGGAACGAGTACGCCAAGGCCCGCTTGGCAGCGTCGCCGTCGGGGGGCGGCATGTGCAGGACCGCCCCCGGTGCAGGGAGCCGCTCGCGGGCCATGCGCACGTTGGAGTCCGGGTGGTCGTAGGGGACGCACCGCTCGTCGCCGATCCACAGGTGCACGCCCGACCAGGTCGCGCGGGTCTTGGTGAGCTCGTCGTAGAGGAGTCCGGGCGTGGTCCCGCCCGCCAACGCGATGTCGGCGCGGCCCGTGGCAGCGAGTGCCGCCTCGATCGCTGCGTCGACCACGCCGGCGGCATGCTCAGCAACCGCTGCGGCGTCAGCGAGGACGATGACCTCGGGCTGGCCGCCGTTCACGAGGCCACCCTCGCCCGGACGTGCCGCCTGAGGGCGCTTGCAGCGCCGCTCAGAGCCATGTGGGCTCAGATCCGACGGCGGCCTGCTTGAGCACCCGAGCGCGGTCCAGGCCGGCCGTGGCGGCGAGGACCTCTTCGTCGAGCTCATCCGGGAGGAGGACCTGCCGCATCGCGCTGGGCAGCAGCCCGCTGCCGCCGCGGGAGGCGCCGAGCACCGTGCGCTCGACGACGGCGCCTGCTGGGTCGGTGTCGGTGATCTTCAGTCCACCCGGACCGCGCGAGAGCCGACGCGACGCGCCGTCGCGGAAGGTCAGGGTGATGCCCGCGAGGCCCGGCAGCGGCTGGTCCACGTCGCGCAGCTGCGCCACCACCCGCTTGCGGGCGGCGTCCAGCAGCGGCGGGCCAGCCTGCCAGCCGAGCCGATGCGACAGCCAACCGGCCAGCAGCGCCCCGCACACGCGCGAATCCGGGCGCGTCTCGATGTCGACGGTCTCGATGTTCTTCAGCTGCTCGCGGAACTCTGGGGACTGCGCCAGCGATGCCAGACGCACACGCCAAGGCGCTGACCGCAGCCACGCCATGTCGATCGCCCGCATCCCCACCTCGCGCAGCGCGCGCGAGTCGTCGAGCGCCTCACGGACCGACGCGGCCTTGTCGCCGTCGATGATCGCCGTCTGCACGATCTGCCGCAGCAGCATGAGCAGCCGCGGATCGCCCTCGGGCACCCAGGCCACGCTCGGCACGTCGGTGATCACGAGCGGGTCCAGGATGCCGTCGAGATCGAGCTCGTCCTCGGGGCCGACGTCGAGCACGATCGTCTCCCGCAGGCCGTTGCCGATTGCGTCGTCTTGGATCACCGCAGCGCGGCCCCCGAGCGTGGTGCGATCGGGGTAGCGACGGATCACGATCGTGCGCGAGGCGCGCTGCGTGCCGAGCGCCTTGAGCTGCTTGCGCACGAGGTCGTCGTGCTCGGGGTCGACGAGCACGATGAACGTGAGCGCGCGGGCGGGCGCGACGCTTGAGCCGTCGGCAGTCCGCGTCGTCTCGAGCCGCCGCAGCTCGTCGGCGATCTTCGACGGCTCGGTGTCGTCCGAGGCCCAGCGGGCATCGATCCTCCGCGAGGCTGGGATCGGCTCCGGCTCGGCGCTGGCGTCAGGCGGGCTCATCTAGATCGTGCGCCACTTGTCGCCGGGCATCAGGATCGAGTGCTGCGACTCGGGCCCCTGCGACCCCGCGGGATAGGTCTCGGGCGGCGGCGTGCTTTCCTGCTGCCAGAGCCGCAGGATCGGGTCGATGATCGTCCACTGCGCCATCGTCTCGTCGTCGCGGGTGAAGAGCGTCGGATCGCCACGCATCGCGTCGGTGATGAGTCGCTCGTAGGCCTCCGGCGACTGCGACAGGAACGCCGCGCCGTAGGAGAAGTCCATCGTGACCGGCCGCAAATTCATGCCAGGTCCAGGAACTTTGGCGAGCAGGCGCAAGGTCACGCGCTCGTCGGGCTGGATCGTGAGCACCAGCTCGTTGGTGTCGGCACCGCTGACGCCTTCGATGGCCGCCAGCGGCACGGGACGCAGCTTGATCGCAATCTCGGTGAGCTTGCGCGGCATGCGCTTGCCGGTGCGGATGTAGAACGGCACGCCCGCCCAGCGCCAGGTGTTCACGTCCAGGCGCAGGGCCGCGAAGGAGTCGGTGCGCGAGGCGTCGGCTACGTCCTCCTCTTCGCGGTAGGCGCAGACCGGCTCGCCGGCGATCTGCCCGGCGCCGTACTGCCCGCGGACCGCCATCTTGTGGATCTCGTCCTGCGGCGGCATCGAGACGGCCCG
>JAEMRF010000119.1 GCA_016463515.1 Solirubrobacteraceae bacterium
GCCGCTCGACTTCCGCCTCGGGTTCGGTGGCTCCTTTGGCGACGAGACCAAGATCATTACGCTGCAGCGCGCGCCGTTTGACGCGCAGCCTCCGCGCAAGGCGGATTTCGCCCTCGTCGGCGACGTGGCCGCGGCGCTCACGGCCCTGACGGCTGGTGTTGCTGGTGCGCCGGGCCACGACGCAGCGCACCTCGCCGAGCTGCGAGCGGCCGAGACCGAAGCCCGTGCGGCGCAGACCGGGGACCTCACGAGCGACCAGCACCCGATCCACCCGATGCGGATCTACGGCGACCTCGTCGACGTGCTCGGCCGCGACGCCATCGTGATCTGCGACGGCGGAGACTTTGCGTCCTACGCCGGGCAGGTCGTTGATCGCTACGAGCCCGGCACGTGGCTGGACCCGGGTCCGTTCGGCTGCCTCGGCGCCGGCCCCGGGTATGCGCTGGCCGCCAAGCTCGCCCATCCCGATCGGGAAGTCGTGATCCTCTACGGCGACGGCGCATTCGGCTTCAGCGCCATCGAGTTCGACACGCTGGCCCGCCACGGCGTGCACGTGGTCGGCGTGATGGGCAACAACGGCATCTGGGCGCTCGAGAAGCACCCGATGGAGTTCATCTACGGCTACTCGTTGGCCGCGGATCTGCGGCCCGAGACCCGCTACGACGAGCTCGTGAACGCTCTCGGCGGGCAAGGCGAGTTCGTCAAGGACGCCGCGGATGTGCGGCCGGCGCTCGAACGCGCACTCGGTGCGTCAGGTCCGGCGCTGGTCAACATCGCGACCGACCCCGAGACCAAGTACCCGCGCAAGGCGAACCTCGGCTGACCCTTGATCCGGCCGGTGGCGCTGGGCGCCGCCGGCCGCTGAGCGCGGCGGCTAGGCCCGCGCGCTGGGCTTGGCCAGGCCGATCGCGGCGCCGAGCAGAATGTCGTGCTCGGAGACCGTGACCTCTTGCAGGCGGAAGGCGTCCAGCGCTGCGATCAGGATGGAAAGCCCTGGCACGATCACGAGGGCGCGGTCCGGGTGAACGCCGCGCACGCGCTGGCGCTCGGCCAGCGGGAGCTGGCGAAGGTGGTCGAGCTGGCTGGCCAGCGTGGCGCGTGAGAGGACGTGGCCGTGCACGCGGCTGGGGTCGTAGCGAACCAGCCCAAGGTCGATCGCGGCCGACTGCGTCGCCGTGCCAGCGACGGCGATGCCTCGCAGCGACGGAAGATCCAGTCCGCGCGGGAGCGAGGCGGCGATGATGGCTTTGGCCTCCGCCTGCATCGCTGAGAGCTCAGATGGCGTGGGCGGGTCGTGCTCGAGGTAGCGCTCTGCCTGGCGGACGACGCCGAGCTGTGTCGACGTGTGGAAGTGCACGCGACTGTTGCGCCCGATGACGAGCTCGGTCGAGCCGCCACCGACATCGATGACGAGCAGCGCGCCCGGGTCGTCCACGCCCGTGGTGGCCCCCGCGAAGGTGAGGCGCGCCTCCTGCTCACCGGAGAGCACCATCGGCGCGATTCCGTGGCGGTCGCGGATCGACTCGGCAAATGCGGTGCCGTTGGTGGCGTCGCGCACGGCGCTGGTCATGAGCGCGACGGCCTTGTCGATGTCGACCTCCTGCATCCGCGCGCGGTAGTCGTCGACGACCTGCCACGTGTCGTGCATGGCAGCTTCGCTGAGCTTGCCGTCGGCGTCCACGCCGCGACCCAGCCGGGTGACCGTTGAGCGCCGATCGAGTTCGCTGATGCGTCCCTCGTCGTCAATCTCCGCGATCAGTAGCCGGGTGGAGTTCGTTCCAATATCGACGACGCCAATGCGCACTGCTCTTCCGAGCCTATTGCCCCGAGCGGCGTAGAGCGAGCGGATTCGCCCAGCGTCGTCCCGCCGGACCGGCGCGCCCGGCCCCTGCAGGCTGCCAAGCTCGGTGCCGCGCGAGCCGCACCCGGCTTGGCGCGTCCTCGTCTCTGCCATCCACCGGCGCCCTGCCTCGCCCCGTCGCTCCCCCGTGGTCTGCGGCTCAGAGCGTGTGGGCGCCACACGGCACGCGGCGCCGCAACGCCGACCCTCCGACCGGTTTGGAACCTCACATGCAACGTCTCAGGATCCTCCTGCTCCCCCTCCTGGCCATACTCACGCTCGGCGCAACGGCGTCCTCAGCGTCGGCCGCCAAGTCCTCGATCCGCGTCGGTATCGGCGACCAGAGCGTCAACATGTTCAACGAGCAGGCCTGGAAGGACCTCAAGATGAAGACCACGCGGTACTTCATCCCGTGGAACGCGCTGAGCACCGCCGACACCTTCCAGCGCGATCGTGCGATCCAATACGTCACCGCTGCGCGCGCGAACGGGGTCTCGGTGCTGCTGCACGTCTCCACCGACGACTTCACGCCCAAGAAGGCCAAGCTGCCGTCGGTCAGTGCCTACACCGCCGAGGTCAAGAAGATGGTGGCGCTGTTCCGGCCGCTCGGCGTGAAGGAGTGGGGCGTGTGGAACGAGGCCAATCACTCCACCCAGCCGACCTACAAGGATCCAAAGCGCGCCGCGCAGTTCTTCCGTGCGATGTACACCGTGGTGGGCTCCAAGGACAAGATCGTCGCGCTCGACGTGCTGGACCAGGGCGGGGTGGAGAAGTACCAGGCACGGTTCTACGCCGCGCTCACTCCGACCTACCGCAAGCGCGCGAAGATCGTGGGCATCCACAACTACGGCGACGTGAACCGCAACCGCAGCACGTTCACCCGCAACATCATCAAGACGTCGAAGAAGTACAACCGCTCGACTCGGTTCTGGTTCACCGAGACCGGTGGCCTCGTCGAGTTCGGCAAGAGCTTCAAGTGCTCTACGTCGCGCGCGGCGTCCCGCACCAAGAACGTCTTCAAACTCGCCAAGCAGTTCAAGAGCCAGGGTCTGGACCGGATCCTGCTCTACAACTACTACGGCTCGGGCTGCGGCAAGACCCGCTTTGACGCCGGGCTCGTCGGCCCCGACGGCCAGACCCGCGCCGGGTACCGCGAGCTCAAGAAGATCCTGCCCGGCTACTCCCGGTAGTCGGGCACCTGGCGCCCGGCCCCTGCGCGGGGGTCTGGCGTCCAGGGGACTTCCCTCCAAACGCAGGGAAATCGTGACGCCCCGTCACCCGAGGTCCGCCCCGGGGTGACGGGGCGTCTTGCTTCTGGCATGTCTATCAACCGGACGCCGGTGTCGTATTGGCCGCTCGGCCAGAACGAGCGTCCATGGCGTGCCATCGATGCAAGGACAACGCCCGGCATCGGGGTTAGGTTGAAACTTGTGAGCACCCCAGAGCAGCTGACCCCAGAGCCTGGCCTCCGCACAGTGGAGGACGGCGGCGCCAGAGCTGCCGCGACCGGCGAGATTCGGCTGGAGGGCGTTTCCAAGTTCTACGGCGATGTCACCGTCATCGATGACCTCACGCTCGATATCGAGCCCGGGTCGTTCTACGCACTGCTGGGGCCCTCCGGCTGTGGCAAGACGACGACGCTGCGCATGATCGGTGGTTTCGAGGTCCCGAGCGTCGGCACGGTGCACCTTGACGGCCACGACGTCACGAACCTGCCTCCGAACAAACGCGCGGTCAACACGGTCTTTCAGTCCTACGCGCTGTTTCCGCATCTGACCGTCGCCAAGAACGTGGCCTTCGGCATGGAGCGCAAGGGCGTGAACAAAGCCGAGATCAAGCGCCGCACTGCGGAGGCCCTGGAGTCGGTGCAGCTGGCGCACCTTGCCGAGCGCCGTCCGGCGGCGCTCTCGGGCGGGCAGCAGCAGCGCGTCGCGCTGGCTCGCGCGCTCGTCAACCGCCCCGGTGCCCTGCTGCTCGATGAGCCGCTCGGTGCCCTGGACCTGCGCCTGCGCCGCCAGCTGCAGGTCGAGATCAAGAAGGTCCAGCAGGAGGTCGGCATCACGTTCGTGCACGTGACGCACGACCAGGAAGAGGCCATGACCATGGCCGACGTGATCGCCGTGATGAACCGCGGCAAGATCGAGCAGGCCGGCAGCGCGCGCGAGCTCTACGACTACCCGAGCACCGCGTTCGTCGCGAACTTCCTGGGGCAGAGCAATCTCGTCAAGGCCTCGATCACCGGGACCGACGGCGACAGTTCGGTCGCTGAGACGCACGACGGCCAGAAGTTCAAGGTGCCCACGGGCCGCGTCGCCGCAACTACGGGCGAGCTGGCCGTCGGCGTGCGGCCTGAGAAGGTCTGGATCAGCGAACTCGATGCGCTGGACCGCGAGGAGCGCCGATGCAACCGGATCCGCGCGACCGTCATCACCTCCGCCTTCCTCGGCGTCTCGCTGGAGTACCACGTGAAGACTCCCGGCGGAGACGAACTCATCGTGACGGTCCAGAACAACGCTCGCGACCAGGTCGACTGGCTGGCCGACGGTACGGAGGTCGAGCTCTCCTGGGAGCCGGACCACACGTTCGTCGTCAAGGTCGGCGCCGATGTCTGAGGGCACCCCCTCACGCGGGCAGATCGAGTCCCACCTGGAGCGCTTGCTCTGGAGCGGGGAGATGGATCGCCGCCGGTTCCTGGGTCGCAGCGCGGGTGCGGTCGCCATGACGTCCGGGCTGGCGTCGTTCCTGTCGGCCTGCGGGATTGCCGGCACGGCCGAGAAGAACGTCGAGCAGCTCGCCAAGATCGCAGCCACGGTCAACCACCCGAAGGTCCCGATCGAGAACTGGGTGTTCTCGAACTGGCCGCTCTACATCGACAAGGCGGTGCTCGACGAGTTCGATGAGAAGTTCGGCGGCAACGTGAAGTACGTCGAGGAGATCAACGACAACAACGAGTTCTTCGGCAAGGTCCGCCCGCAGCTCACGGCCGGCAAGTCGATCGGGCGTGACGTCGTGGTCCTCACCGATCCGATGGCCGCGCGCTGGGTGCGGTCGTCCTACGTGACGCCGCTCGACAAACGCAACATTCCCAACGGCGTCAAGAACCTCACCGACCCGCTCAAGAGCCCGCCGTTTGATCCTGAGCGGCTGTTCACCTTGCCCTGGCAGTCCGGTTCTCTGGGCCTTGGCTACGACATCGAGGCCACGGGTCGCGAGCTCACCTCGATGGACGAGTTCTTCAACCCTGAATGGAAGGGCAAGGTCACGATGCTCGGTGACGTGCTCGACACCGTGACGGCCGTGCTGATCGGCGACGGCGTCGATCCGACCACGGCTGGCGTCGACGGCTACATGAAGGGCATCGAGAAGGTCGAGAAGGCCGCAAAGGCCGGCCAGTTCCGACGGTTCTCCGGCAACGACTACACGACCGATTTGACGAAGGGCAACATCGTGCTGGCGCTGGCGTATTCCGGCGACATGGTGCAGCTCAGCGCCGAGAATTCCAATCTGAAGTTCGCCTACCCCGAAGAGGGCGCCGTCCTCTGGACCGACAACATGATGCTGCCCGCCAAGGTCGAGCACCCGTTCGCCGCCGAGACCTTCATGAACTTTTGCTACGAGCCCGAGGTCGCGGCGAAGATCGCGGCCTACGTGAACTACATCCCGCCGGTCAAGGGGGTGCGCGAGATCCTCGAGAAGAGCGATCCGGAGCTTGCGGCCAACCCGCTGGTCTTCCCGACCGACGAGCAGCAGAAGAAGTTCTACCCCTACGGGCAGTTCTCAAGCGTGCAGCGACAAGAGCTCGACCGAGCATTCGCCAAGGTGACCGGGGGTTGATGGGCTGATGTTCAAGAATCGCCAACGCCTGATCCCCTGGTACTTCGCGCTGCCAGGGCTCCTGTGGCTCATCGTCTTCTTCGGGATCCCGCTGATCAACCAGGCCAACGTGTCGCTCATGACGGGCGATCCTGAGGCCGGGTACGAACTCACGTGGGCGTTCAGCAACTACACCGACGCGATCTCGGAGTACTGGCCGCAGATCCGGCGGTCGCTTGGCTACGCCTTCGTGGCCACCGTGATCGCCCTGGTCATCGCGTTCCCGCTGGCGTATTTCATCGCCTACAAGGCAGGTCGCTGGAAGGGCTTCTTGCTCTTGATGGTGGTGCTGCCGTTCTTCATGAGTCAGGTCCTGCGGACCGTCTCTTGGCAGCTGCTGCTGACCGACAACGGCTGGATCGTGGCGCGCTTGCGCGACATTGGCCTCCTGGCCGATGACGGGCGCATCTTGGCAACCAGCACCGCGGTCATCGGAGGCATCGCCTACAACTACCTGCCGTTCATGGTGCTGCCGCTCTACGCCTCGCTGGAGCGGCTCGACCGGAGACTTCTCGAAGCGGCGACCGACCTCTATGCCTCACGGGCGACGGCCTTCCGCAAGGTCACCGTGCCGCTGGCCACTCCGGGGCTCTTCGCCGGATCGCTGCTCGTGTTCATTCCTGCGACCGGCGATTTCATCAACGCCGCCCTGCTCGGATCGACCAAGCAATACATGGTCGGCAACGTGATCCAGTCGAACTTCCTGACGATCCTGGACTTCCCGACCGCTGCGGCGCTGTCGTTCCTGCTGATCGGGATCATCCTCGTCGGCGTGGTGCTCTATAGCGCCATCCTGGGCACGAAAACCCTGACGGAGGCCGCGGGCTGATGGCTGTGACGACTCCCACCAGCAAAGTGACCGAGGTCGTGGCGCCCGCCGGCGCCGGTGACCGGACGGCCCGCCTGCGGGTCTGGGGCCTGGGACTGTGGTCGATCCTGGCGATCCTGTTCCTGTTCCTGCCGATCGTGGTCGCGATCATCTTCTCGTTCAACGACCCGGCCGGCCGCTTCAACTTCACCTGGCAGGGCTTCACGCTCGACCACTGGGCCGATCCGTTCAAGGATCCGGACCTCGCCGAGTCGATGAAGAACTCGATTCTGCTGGCGCTCGCCTCGACGCTGGGCTCCGTCGCCCTCGGCACGCTGCTGGCGATTGCACTCGTGCGCCACCGTTTCCGTGGTCGCGGCGCGGCCGACTTCTTCGTGTTCCTGCCGATGGCCACGCCCGAGGTCGTTCTCGGTGCATCGCTGCTGGGCCTGTTCCTGGTGGCCGGCGCCAACACGGGCTTCTTGACGCTCTTCATCGCCCACACGATGTTTGCGCTGTCCTACGTCGTCGTCACGGTGAAATCACGCCTTCAAGGCATGGATCCCAACATCGAAGAGGCGGCCCGCGATCTGGGGGCCTCGGAGTGGCAGGCGTTTTGGCGGATCACCATGCCGACCATTGCGCCCGGCGTGATCAGCGCCGCCGTCCTGGCCGCCGCGCTCTCGGTCGACGACTACGTGGTGTCGAGCTTCAACGCCGGCCAGACGCAGACCTTCCCGCTCTTCATCTTCGGTGCCACGCGCCAGGGTGTGCCCGCCGAGGTCAACGTGCTCGCCACCATGCTGCTGCTCGCCATTCTGTTCCTGCTGGGGCTCAACGTCGCCGTGCAGAAGGCGCTCGCTCGGCGCGACGCGCACCGCGCCAGCGACTAGGCACGCGAGCCCTGGCTGCCGTGCGGCTCAACGCAGCTGCGCGTCGCGTCGTCGCGTCGACCGCCCTCGACCGGTCCGGGGGCAGCTCGCAGGTCGCATAGTCGTTGGACCAACGAGGAGACGCCCGCGTGTACCCGCGGACGCAGCGCCCAAGCACAGGAGGGACGCGATGACCACCGCCGCTACTCGGGCCAGCATGCTGCTGGTTCTGCTCAAGGATCCAACCGGCCGAAAGCGGGCTCAGGCTCGCCGACGGCTGATGCTGGTGGTCGGTTCAGCATCAGCTGGCGTGATGATCGGCGTGGCCACGGCACTCGTTGAACGTCGCAGGCGGCGGCTCGGCGTCGCCGCACAGGAGCGCGCGGGCTGGGCCGTCCACGGCGTGCCGCGCCCGGCGGTTGCGCCCGATCAGGCCGGGCATCTCCGCAGCCGACACGGCCAGGGTGCCGCCGCTGGCGCGGGCACGAATACCGGCCCCATTCCGATGGGAAGCCGCTCACCGCTCGACACGCTTGCAGCCAGCGCCCAGCGCCTCCAGGCGGCAGCCGATGAAGAGCCCGGCTGGAATGCGCATCTCGGCTTCGGCGTCGGCGGCACGATTCCCGCCGAGGTGCTCATGACCGGCGCCGGCGAGGCGATGACCAACTCGACCACCAGTGGGTCGTCGGCCGCCCACGGTCCGATCCACTAACGCTGAAGCACCTGCACAGGTCCCGCCCAAGCGGGCATCCCAGGCCCAGCGTCGGGGCCCACCGGTGCAGCGCGCGCGGACCGCGGAACCTCTCTCTCCGCGGTCCGCGCGCAGCCCCTCCGCGCCGGGTGCGTCAGCGCTTGGTGGCCTGCAACGTGTAGGTCATGGGGAGCCGCCACGGGCGGTCCTTGAGGCGGTACTCACCGAGCTCGCCGCGCGTGAGCTGATCTGCCGGAAGCGCCGCCCAGGGGGCGCTGTCGTGCTCTTGCAGCGCGGTGATCTGCAGCCCGGCGTCAAGGCAGGCGGTGATGATCTCGCCCAAGCCGTGGTTCCAATCGGCGGACGTGGTCGTCTCGAACGTCTGGTCCGTCTCCACATAGGTTCCGCCGTCGTTCCACACGACGGGTTCTGCACGCTCAACGTAGGTGTGCTCGACGACCAGGAGTCCGTCTTCACGTTCGGGATCCAG
>JAEMRF010000120.1 GCA_016463515.1 Solirubrobacteraceae bacterium
TGCCATCGCCGCTGAACCTGAAGAAGGCCGAGGGCAAGCTCAATCTGCGTAAGGGCGAGAAGGCCGTTCTGATGACCAAGACCGAGCGGATCACCGCGACGGTCTCGTGGCGCTCGGGCACCGACTACGACGTCTATGCGCTCGTGCTCATGCGCGACGGCACCGCCGTCGACGTGGCGGCCTTTGCCGCCGAAGGGGTACCGCCGCTGCTCGAGCACGCCGGAGTGCGCCACCTGGGCGACGTGAAGGCTGAGCGGGTCGACACGCTCACCGAACGCACGCGTGGGGGCGGGCTCTTTTCGCGCAAGCAGACCGGCGAGGAAGTCCAGGAGGTCCAAGAGGTCATCGAGATCCGGCTCACCCCCGAAGTCCTCGCGGTCGTTCCGGTCGCCTATTCGGCGATCAGCAACGGCGGCGGGTCCTTCAAGGACTACCAAGTGTCGCTCGCGATCGACAACGGCGCGGGCACGCAGATCACGATCCCGTCGGTCGATGCCAACGACAACCCGGCCGTCTACACGTGCGTGCCCGGCATCATCCGCAACACCGCCGATGGCGTCGCGATCGAGCCCCTGGAGCAGTACTCCAAGACCGGCTCAGAGCGGCGCCCGATCGTGCGGCTTCAGGGTGGCGAGGTCGTCGTCACGATGGACGCCGGCCCCGAGAACCTCGAGAAGGACGACTACGAGGCGTGAGCCGTCAGTCGTAGCTGGCGTCGGCGATGCGCTCGAGTCCGAGCGACTCGGCCAGCGCTCGGGACACGCCCTCACGCGAGCGGGCGCGCACGGCGTCCATCAGGCCTTCGGCCCACTGCTCGTCGCTGAGCCATTTCGGCGCCACGAGCCCCAGGTCCTTGAGCACAGGGGCCGGGTCCACGAACGGCGCGATCGTCTCAGCGCGGCGCCTGGCGGCCAGATGCTGGGCGCGGTGCAGCGGCGTGCGGCCGGCATCCTCGTCGAGGGTCGTAAGGTCTTCGACGATCAGCGGGACGGCGCGGCGCGCGCAGCGCTCCCATGGCGCGTCGGAGGCCGAGTCGACGATGACCTGCCGCACCACGCGCCAGCCAGCGTGGCGCGACTCGGCGCGATCCACGAGGAAGAACGCCATCGACTCGGCGAGTTTGCGGGAGCCTTCCTCGGACCCATAGGAGTCCAGGTGGCGCAGTGCGGCCGCGATCTGGCGACCGTTCTCGACCATCCGCGCGAGCTTCCGCGCCTCCGCGGCGTTCTCTGCTGCCCCTGATCCGGCGATAGGCGGAGCCTACCCGTGCACCCGAAGGCGCGGCGGTCGACGGCTTGCCCTGAGGTGAACGGACGTCAGCGGCGAACGCTACGCGTCGTCGGCGCAGCCGCACCGGCAGACCGTTCCGGCGCGCGGGGTCAGCGAGATGGGTCGACCGCGAGCGTCGCGCTCGATCTGGCAGCACTTGCCGGTCTCACTCACGACCGTCCGCCGTCCGCGCTGCACCCGCGACTTGAGTCCCGCCACGGAGACGCCAGCGCGCCGCGCGGCCTCAGCTGAACTGAGTCCATCCGCGGAGACGAGCTCGATTGCCTCGCGCTGCACCGCAGGCAGGCGCTGCACCGTGCGCCCCAGGCACTGCGCGATCGCGACGTCGAGGGCGCGGTCGGCGGCGGCGTCAAGGCCGGCATCCGGGCGGTCGGTGGCATCACCCGGCGTGAGCGGTGAGAGCGCCGCGAGCACCTGCGGGTCGGTGGCTGCGTCGACCCGACGTGCCTGCGCCCGCAACTGGTCGACGAGCGTCGAATGCGCCGAGCGCAGCGCCCACGCCTCGGGGCTGCGTGCGTCGGTGGGCAGCGTCCGGTGGACGCGCAGCAAGGTCTCTTGCGTGAGGTCGTCCACCCAGGGCGCGGGGGCGCGCCGATGCAGCCACCGGCGAACCGTCCGCTCGAGCGCGGGCCAGTCGACCAACGGTGAGTGCTCCGGCGCGCCCATGGTCAGTCCCCGCAGTCGCAGCCGCAGCTCGCGCAGTCGCAGCCCGGGCCACAGTCACAGGCGAAGGCGGCGGCCTGCTCGGCGGCGCGCGTCGCGGCTCCGGGAGCACTGGCGAGGAGGCGCCTGAGGGTGTGGTCGTAGGTCATGTCGTCGCTTTCGATCGTAGTTGCACCTGAGAAGACGCAGGTCGTGCCGGACGGATGCAGAGGCTTGGCCGTATTGGCGCGAAGCCACTCTCCTGTGCACGGTGCGGCAGGAGGCGGTCCCGTGGGTGTCGCGGCAGATCGTCTAGGCTCGGCCGGCGCGCTGGGCAGTCGCGGGAGGCCTTGCGCCTCTCGAGGAAAGTCCGGACATCACAGGGCAGGGTGGTCGCGTAGGTGACCCGGGGAAACCCGCGGGAAAGTGCCACAGAAATACACCGCCGATGGCTGCGCGAGCAGCACAGGCAAGGGTGAAAAGGTGCGGTAAGAGCGCACCGGCGCCGCGGTGACGCGGCGGCCAGGTAAACCCCACCCGATGCAAGACCGAGCCGAACCGCTTGTAGGCGGCCCGTCGAGGTTCAGGTAGGTCGCAGAGATGGATGACTGTTCTCGACAGAATCCGGCTTATAGGCGCGCTACCGCCGGGGCTCCTTCACGGGAGCCCCGGCCACGCCTGCTGGCGGATCTGGCGCGGTCGAGCCCGGTCACCTCGGCGGTCGGTATTTCCGTATCGCCAAACGTAATACCGCGCCGGAAGTTGCGATATCCGGCGGATTTCCAAAATGGTCAGCGACGTCCAGATCTCGAGCGAGCCGGATTCCCCGAAGTAGTTGGACGGTCGTACAGTCAAGCTTTGGAGGCGGGCTGGCACGGTCGCTGGGGTCGGTAGCGCTCATCGCCGCCGATGACCGGCTGTCGCCCACGACGGCCGGGTCCGACCACCCGCTCCACCCCCCGGACCAGCATGACTCGCAGAGCCCCCCGCGCTACACGGCGCGACCGTCCCACTTCATCGCGACGGCGCACCACGACCGTTCTTGCCGCGACGACCACGCTCGGTGTGACGCTGTTCGCCGCGGCGCCGGCCGTCGCCGTCAACTACGTGCAGACCGCCAACACTGCGACGTGGGGCATCCACGACGCAGCTGCTCCGGGACTCGACACCGGCAGCGTGCGCGACATCACCGGCAACGCCTTCTACGGCTTCGGCGGCATCCGCGTCAGCGTGCCCGGCATTCCCGCGACCGACCCGACCGCCACGCACAACGGCGAGCTCATGCGCGGTTTCGGCCTGCAGTTCGATGGCATCGACACGTTCGAGACCACGAGCGCCGTCACGCTCGGTGGCATCAAGACCAGTCGCGACGTCATGGTCGACAAGGCCGGCAACTATGCGCGCTTCTTCGACACCTTCACGAACACGACCGACCGCACGATCGCCGTCGAAGTGGTGTTCGGCGGGACGGCCGGTCTGAATACGCAGAACAACGCCGGCACCACGAGCAACCAGTCGAAGGTGGCCGACACCGGCAGCGGTGACACCACCATCGACCCGACCGACGCCTGGGTCTCCATCTCGAGCCCGCCACCGGGCGCCGCGGACCCCGCGGCTGGTCCGAGCTCGCGTGCTCCGTCGGCTGTCGTGCTCGGCACGCCATCGCCCTTTGCTGGCGCCCTCAGCGGCCTCGGCAACTTCCAGCGCGACCCGTTCGCGACGGCCCTTGCCACTTCCGGCCTCGAAGCCAACTTCTACGGCTACAAGAGCACCGTCACGCTCCTGCCGGGCCAGTCCAAGTCCCTACTTCGGTTCGTCGTCGCCGGACGGGCCGAGACCGGCGGCATTGCCGCTGGTACTCAGATCACCACCGTGGGCGACACGGCGCAGGTGCTGGCGGCCACGCCGAATCTCACGGGGCTGTCCGCCGCTCAGATCTGTGGACTCTCGAACTGGGACCCCGCCACGATCCCTGGCTTCAACGCCGCGGCGTGCGTTGGGGTGAAGGCTCCCGAAGTGGTCGCGCAGAAGCCGGCGACCAAGAAGAAGACGACCGTCGACTACGACGTGGTCGGCAAGTCGATCACCCAGCTCCAGGCCGACATGGAAGCCGGCGTGACGACCTCCCAGGAGATCACGCGGGCCTACCTGGATCGCATCGCGGCCTACGACACCGGCCAGTTCGGGTTCCATTCCTTCATCCACGTCGCCGACGACGCGATGGCCCAGGCCAAGGCCGCCGATGAGGCCCGCGCCAAGGGCGACAAGCGAGAGCTGCTCGGTATCCCGATGGCGATCAAGGACCTCTACGACACCAAGGACATGCCGACGACCGACGGCACGCTGGCGCTCGACGGCTGGCGGCCCAAGTCCGACGCCTTCCAGGTCGAGGGCCTCCGCAAGGCCGGCGCCGTGATGCTCGGCAAGACGAACCTCTCGGAGTTCGCCAACTCCGGCTCCTACAGCGAGTCCGGCTACGGCATGGTGTGGAACGCCTTCAAGCCGTCCAAGACCGCGCTTGGTTCCTCCGGCGGTTCCGCCGTCGCCACGGCGCTGAGCTTGGCTGGTGCGTCGATGGGTACCCAGACGGGCGTCTCACTGTTTGCTCCGGCGACCGGCGCGAGCCTCGTGACCATGCGCGGCACCGACGGCATCTCCTCCGGCGCAGGCGTCATGCCGCTCACGTACCTGCAGGACTTCGAAGGCCCGATGGCGCGGACCACGAGCGACGTGGCCCGACTCCTGAATGCGACGACCGGCACCGACCCCAACGACCCTGCGACGGTCTTCGCGGACGCCGACAACAAGCGCCCCGCCGACTGGAAGACGTCGCTCGACAAGGACGCGCTGAAGGGCCAGAAGATCGGCTACATCGAAGCGTCGTTCACGGGCAGCCCGTCCTACGGCCAGGCTGATGGCACCGGCGAGGCAGTGAAGGCTCGCTTCGCGGACCTGATCGCCGCCGGCGCGACGATGGTGGAGATGAGCGGGGCTCAGCCGAGCACCGCACCCAACCCGTCCTTCGGTGGCCGTAGTCGGACCGAAGAGGGCTGGCAGGCGTACTGGGATCGTCACCCGGAAGGCCCGTTCAAGACCGCAGCCGAGATCCTGTCGTCGCCCAAGAACCTGCCCTACAACCGGCGGACCGTGGCTCCGGCGCCTCGGCTGACCTCGGCCGACGTGCAAGCGATCCTGGAGGCCCGCGCGGTCTCCAAGGCTCGCTTCAAGACCTGGATGGACGAGAACGACGTTGACGCGGTCGTCTACCCGGGCTTCCGCAGCGACGTCTACGACAACGACGGTGCGCAGACGATCTCGTCGGATCGCAACTCCGGCTACCCGACGTCGTCGTTCGGCCTGCCGACGCTCGTCCTGCCGGTTGGTGCCAACCCCAACGGTGACCCGATCTCGATGCAGATCGTCGGCGCCGCCTTCGATGACGCCAAGATCCTCGGCTTCGGCTACGCGCTGGAGCAGCAGATCGGCAACGGCCGGCTGACGCCGACCACCGCGCCGCCGCTGGCCTACGACCCGACGGCAACGCCGCAGGAGATCGAGATCCCCAAGCCGGAGGTGCCCGTCACGGTGCCGCCGACCCCAGACAAGCCGACGGAGAACGCCGCCCCGCCGGTGAGTCTGCCGCTCGCGACGTCGGTCAAGCCCGCCATCACGCTCACGTTCCCCAAGGACGCGCGCCTGAAGGGCATCCGGGCCAAGATCGTGGTCAAGAACAGCGGCACGACGGTCGTGAACGGCACGCTCACGCTCAAGGGCTCCGTGAAGGTCGGAACGAAGACCAGCACGCGTACCTTTGGCACGCTGCGCTTCACCCTCACCGGTGGCCAGCAGCGCACGCTGTCGGTCAAGCTCAACGAGACCGGCCGCAAGGCGCTGCGCGCCAAGCGCAAGGCGCGCATCACGGCCTCCTACCGGCTCGCCAGCGCTCCTGAGGTCACCAGCGCCTCGCAGGGCACGCTGACCCTCACGCGGTAGCGACGAGGACCCTGACCTGCGGGCGTGGGCCTGAGCACATGCTCGGGCCCACGCCCGCGGTTCGTTGTGGGCTGAACCCAGGGGCGCGGCGCCTGCGGGTCAAGCGCGGCAGGATGGGGGAGATGGTTTCGTCCTCGGTTCACGGCGCCTTCGGCGCAGCGGCCCTGCCGGTCGCCGCTTCGGCCGTGACGGCGCTCGCCGCGCTGCGCGCCAGCGGGCGTGCACCGGCCATGGCGTCAGCGCCGCTGGCGGTCCTTCCGTGGGTGATCCCGATCGCGGGGGCCCTCTCCGGTGTTGCCGCCGCGCGTGGGCAACGGGTGAGTGCGGCAGTGCTCGGTGGCGCGGCAGTCACGCTGGCGGGATTCGTCGCCCCGCGCCTGCTGCGCACCCGTCAACCGGATACGCCTGCTCGCGGCTCGCGGCTGACGATCATGTCGGCCAACGTCTACCGCGGCGGGGCCGACGCCGCGCTGCTCGTCAACCACATTCGCGCTCGCCACCCAGACGTCCTCGCGCTCCAGGAGCAGAGCCCTGGCTACCTGCGCAAACTCGACCAGGCTGGCATCCGTGAGCTGCTGCCGCACCGCATCGCGGGCGACGGGCGCAGGCTGAACGACGCTGCACTGCTCAGCCGCCACCCGCTCGAGCAGCTTCCCGTCGACCTGCCCAGCGTCTTCGTCGGCGCCACGGTCCAGCTCCCGTCGGGCGCGGCCGTTCCCGTCGTCAGCGCCCATCCCGTGCCACCCGCTACCCGCCTGCTGGAGCGGCACTGGACCCAGACCCTGCTGACCCTTCCCGCGGCCAGCGGCGCCATGGCCGGCGGCGTGCTCGCGGGCGACTTCAATGCCACGCTCGACCACCCAGCGTTCCGCGCCTTGCTGCGGCTCGGCTGGCGCGATGCCAGCGCTGAGGCCGGTCAGGGCGGCCGCTCCACCTGGACTGGCCGCGGGGGCCTCGCGCGCTTGGCGATCGACCACATCCTCGTTCCGCCCGGCGCCGTGGTGCGCTTTCTTCGCGTCGACCGGCTGACGGGCAGCGACCACCGCATCCTCACGCTCAGCGTCGACCTGCCGCCTGCATAACGGCTTGCATTCCGCCGCCGCGGATGCGAACGTATGTTCGGTCATGGTGATGGACGTCCTGATGTCGAGGCTAGAACTCGTCGTTGCAGTGGGAGACCGCCGCACGCTGTTGCGAGATCCAGTCGCGCTCGCACCGACGCCCGGTGGTCCCGACCGGGTTGGTGCCTGCTCGCCTGCCGCCGAAGCACAGGGCGTCCAGCCTGGCACTCCGCTCGCCGAAGCCCTCGCGCGCTGCCCGCAGCTCGTGCTCGTACCGCCCGATCCCGTCGCGGTCGACCGAAGCTGGGAGGCACTGCTGGTCGCGCTCGAGGGCATCGGCGCGGCGCCGGAGCCCCTTGCCCCAGGCGAAGCCTGCTTCGAGATCGCCGGGCTCCGCCGCCTCTACCGCGGCCTGGACGGCGTCATCGCCGCAGTCCGCCGCGCCGTCGGCTGGCCTGGCCTGAGGATCGGCCTTGGTCCCGTCCGCTTCACCGCGCAGGCTGCTGCCCGCCGCGCTGGTCCCCGCCGCGCCGCCCAGATCCACGGGCAGACCGACCTCGCGCCGCTCCCCGTCGAGCTCCTGCTCTGCCACCACCGCACCGACCGACTTCCCGCACCAATGCGCCGCCTCGGGCTCACCACCCTGGGAGACCTCGTCCGCATCGGCCGCGGTCCCCTCGGCGAACGCTTCGGCGTCAGCGGAACCATCGCTCACGACCTCGCCACCGGCCAGGACACCCCACTCACTCCGCGCACCCCCAGCAGCGAGCTGCGCGAACGCTTCGAACTCCCGGAGTCGCTCTCTGGCCAGCTGCTGGATCGCATTCTGGGCATGCTGCTCGACCGCCTGCTGGCCCGCCCGGAGCGGGAAGGGCGCACCCTGCGCACCGTCGTGCTGGAAGCCACCCTCGTGGAAGGCGGCACCTGGCGTACCCGCGTCGTCCTGCGCGAAGCCACCGCCGACCGCGAGCGCCTGCACCTCGCCCTGGCGCCACACCTCACCCAGCTCAGCGCCCCCGCCCAAACACTCGCCGTCTTCGCCGAAACCTTCGGCGGCCCACCCAGCCACGCCCTGCCACTCCTGCAAGACGACGAAGAACGCCGCAAAGCCCGCCTGCGTGAAGGCCTACGCCAAGTCAGCGCCGGCTCCGGCGACCACGCCCTCCTGCGCGTCATCGACGTCGACCCCGCCTCGCGCCTCCCAGAACGCCGCATGGCCCTCACTCCACGCGAGACCTGACCCGCATGCGCCGCCCCGGACCCAAACGCCTCGCCACCCCAATCCCCGCCACCGTCCACGCCGAGCGCAGCGGCTACCCCCACACCATCGACGGGGCCACCATCGAAGCCGTCCGCGAAAGCTGGCTCGTCGAAGACCGCTGGTGGGCACCCACACCCATCCGCCGCCGCTACTGGGAAGTCGTCACCAGAAACGGCCAAAACCTCGTCCTCTTCCGCGACCTTCAAACCGGCGAATGGTTTCGCCAGGCCTCGCTGTCCTAAGCGGCGTCGCTGTCCTGAGGGGCTCTCGCTTGCATCTTCCGTCCG
>JAEMRF010000515.1 GCA_016463515.1 Solirubrobacteraceae bacterium
GCGGTTACGCCCCCAATGTGACCGACACCGTCGACATCAACACCGCAACGGCGCGGGCCGTGGCCAGCCGGGCTGGCGCCGCATAAGCGGTCCCGCGTCGGCGTGACCGCCACACCAGCGCTTCAGCGTTCTCTGATTGCCCCAGCACTGCCGAGCTGTTCAGGAGAGCTTGGTGGTGAAGCTGGCGCTGTAGTCCCCCGCGCCGTCGTACACGAACACGAAGGCCGGTTGAGGTTGGTACTCCCTCGTTGACCCGACCGGGCACCTGGACGTCTCCGTACCCGGACGCGCTCCGCAGATGACGTCCCCGTTCTCGTCGACCACCCGCATCGTCGTCTGCCCGGGCGTCAGACGCAGCACCCATGGGAGGTAGTTGTGGAACACCTGATGGCAGCGCACGTTGTCGGAGGAGCGGCCGCGCTTACCTGAGAAGCTCTTGACTTTGTCCCAGAGGTAGTGCGTCTCGCATCCCTCGACGGGCTGACCGGACGAGTTCAGGTCGAATCGCCTGATGCTCACATGGTGTGGCGTGTGCGCGTCTGATGACGTGCCTGCGTTGCCCCAGGACTCCAGGTAGTAGAGGCCGCTCGCCGGGAGCCGGCACAGCAGCGGCGCCCACTTGCCGCCTCGGCATACCTGCGTGCCATCCGCCTTCAGAAGCCGTTTCCCCGGCAGCGCGCTCCCACTCCAGGCGATCGACGCCGCGATCCAGGCTCCTTCGGTGCCATAGAACCGCACGCAGTCACGGTCACTTCCATTCCAGACTCGGCGCACGGGCACGTCGTTGTGGGCAAACACGCCAGATGCCGATGTCTTGCAGGTCGGTGGCCTCAAGATGTTCGCGGGATTCTCGACGGAGACGTGCCACCGGCCTGCGGGACCCATGGCGTAGGCGTAGTGCGTGGTGTTGTTGGCGAGGCGGCAGGGCGCCGTTCGGTCGACACAAACCTCCTGCGTGGTGTCGTTCGTCGCGGTGAACACGCGCACACGCGACGTTCCGGCCAACTGCTCAAAGACAAGGCCCTCCTGCGGTACGCCGAAGACGTAGCAGGCGGCGGGGTCTCCAGAGCGTCGTCGCGTCCCCGACCACGAATCTTGGGCCGCGACGGCCGCTTTACAACCTGCCGGATGCCCGACGCGCTGCAACGACAGGGTGTACGGGCGGCGGGCGTTACCGGTCGGCGCAGCCAACGGCCAAGTCTCGACCGTGTGCAGACCGTCGGCGTCGACCGAGCAAAGGAGCGCAGCCGTGGTCGTCGATGAGCAGAGCGTCGAGCCATCTGGCCGCCTGATGCGACGCCCAACGATCGCTCCGACGCTGGTCTTGCCGGCCAGCACATACTTCTCTCCAGCACGCAGCATCGGGGAGAGGTAGCAATCGACCTCGGACGCCGAGAACTCGCCTGCCACGCTGGACGACCAATCGACCTGGGTGATCTCGGCACACGCCCGACGCCCGAGGGGGACAAACCCGAACCTCAGCTCAGACGGGCGCCCCCAGGCGTCCGAGCCATAGTCCTGCGCGACCATCGAGTAGCGCCCAGGCTTCAGAACGCAGGTCCCCGAATCGCGAACGCGGCAGGACTGCCCGCCATTCTGGTCGACGAGCCATGACGAGACACCATTTGACTCGTTCTGCAACAACAGACCCCACGGTCCGACACGGAAACCAAAGCACTCGGTCGCAGGGCCCGGTAGGGACTCACGGATGGGCTCGCGCGGAGCATCGCCGAGCTCCCGGCAACGCTCCGGAAAAGACTCGTTCTGAACGGCGACCCCATAGGTCTGTGGATTTCCGCCCGGCGCCGGAAGGCCATATTCAACGTCGAGGGTGTAGACGCCCGACTCACTGACATCGCACGTCCACGCGAGCACCGGTATCCATCTCTCCCACTGGTGCGCACAGACCTGCGCGCCCGCCGGGGTCTTCAGCACCAACTTGGCGCTCCTGTTCTTCACGCTGAGGAGCAACCGCGTGCTGCCAGAAGCCCGAACAGCCACATCGATCGAGAAACAGTCGACCTTGGCGTCGTCCCACGTTCCTTCGTGCGCGGCCGCACCGAGCGCCAGCGGCGTACACGCTCGGGCCTGCGCCGCAGCCTCGGTTCCGAACACGGCAGCCAGGGCACCGACCACCATCAGGAGAAGGACTCGAATACGAGCGACA
>JAEMRF010000006.1:0-2927 GCA_016463515.1 Solirubrobacteraceae bacterium
GGCAGGTCGACCCGTTCGTACTGCAGGCCTTTGAACCGCAGCGCAGCTCGGGCCGTCATGCAGGGATGCGACGGCGGCAGGACGTGCAGGACGAGCGAAGGAGAACCCATTGCCGCGAGCCTACTCGGGCCGCGCGGGCCTCGGGCACCGTCGGTGCGAGCGAGCAATCCGGTTCAGATACCGCCGGTTGCGCACGCCGCGATCAAAGGCTTCCGGTGCGTTGGGCCCGCCGCCTACCTTCGCCGGGTCATCCACGAATCGGAGCGCTCTCATGCACCTGAAGACCATCCTCCTCGCCGCCGCCCTGTCGGCAACCACCGCGCTCGCAGGCGCGAGCACTGCCCAAGCAGCAACCGGCCACGGCTGCCAGGTCAACGGCATGGCAGCCGGATGCCCCGCGGCACTGGCGATCCCAGCGCCCAGCGATCTCATCGGGACCGACGTCGGCGCGGCCGCCGTTGATGACCTGCGCTTTGTCGCAGCAGGCAATTTCCTACGTTGTCGCGACACGACGATCAAGGGCATCCTGACCAGCGCAGGCGGGCCCGCTTACCCCGTTGGGGGGACCGGACCGCTGGGGTACTCCCCCGGCGCGAGCTTCACCGGTCCGGGCGGCACCCGCTGCACCGGAAGCCTCGGCGCCGCCGCCGTCACGGCCACCGTCACGTTGATCGACGGCAACGGCGCCCTTCCCGGGCTCGTCGACGTCCAAGGCGAATGGGTCCCGTTCGCCAACAGCGCACGCCTGACGTTGCGCGCACCGGTCTTCGCGATTCGCCAGTACGTCGGCGCTGCCTTGGTGGCGTCCTGCACCTACCGCGGTGGCGCGTTCACCGGGGCCGTGACCAACAATGCGCTCGGCCGCGTCACCTTTGGTGCTCAGCCCGTCAACCGGGTTGCCGGGCCCGCTGCCTGCCCTGCAGCAGCAACGATCTCCGTGCCGTTCAACGTCCGCTGGGCTGCCGGCGGGTTCTCCGGCCCGTTCCGCATCAGCGCGTAGCGACCGCCCGCAGGCGTCAGGGGATGCGGCCGACCGACCAGACGAGCTCGGCGAGCGCGCTCACCAGCGGGCCGTCACTGCCGGCATCCTCGGTCAGCATCTGATGCAGGGAACGCTCCGCGGCCCAGGCGATCACCTCTGCGAGGGGGCGGGTCTCCTGGGCCGTCAGGTCGGGCCGGACGACCAGCAGCCAGGCCTCGATGGTCGCGGCGACCTGCCCGATCGCAGCGCGCCACGAGCTCCGGGCATCAGTGTCATATTCGGCGACCTCGATCAGTCCAGCGAGCGCTCCCGCGTGGTGTCGCCATGCAACGACCACCGCGGACACCACCTCTGCAATCTGGTCGCGCGTCGGGGCAGGCTCCAGCAGCATGGGGCTGCTGATCGGCGTCCACTGCGCAAAGAGGTCGCGCGCAAGCTCGTCGATCAGCTGGCGTTTGTCTGGGAAGTGCAGGTAGAACGTGGCCCGCGACACCCCGGCTTGCTGCGCTACGCGGGCCACGGTCATGACGGCCATCGGTTCGCCCGCACTGAGCAGATCGCGAGCGGCCGCGAGGATGCGGATCCGCGTTGCAGCGCGCCGGTCCTCCCCTACGCGCCGCTGCACGCTGACTGCTCGACGGTTGGTCACCAGGTCCATCGTGTCATGCAGTTGGGTCGCCCACCTTCACGGGGATCGACTTGAACTGGTTCAGGAACGTCGACGACGTGCGCCGGGCCGGGCCGGCCAGCTCGAGCATGGGGAGTGCGCGCAGCGTCTCCTCCATCAGTACCCGGAGCTCGAGTCGAGCGAGCGCGGCTCCCAGGCAGAAGTGCCGGCCGCCGGCTCCAAATGCCTGGTGATCAGGCCGCCGATCGAGGTCGAACGTATGCGGATGCTCGTAGACCTCGGGGTCGCGGTTGCCGGCGACGAGCCAGAGCGCGACTTTGTCGCCCTCGCGAATCTGCTGGCCGCCCAGCTCGACATCTCGAGTCGCCGTGCGCCGCTGGTACCCGAACGCCGGGAAGCACCGCAGCGCCTCCTCGATGGCCTGTGGGATGAGCGAGGGGTCCGCCAGCAAACGCTCCAGATCGGCAGGAGTCTGGAGCAGGTGGTGCATGAGGTTGGTGTAGACCGATTTGGTGCTGTCGGTGCCGCCGGCCACCAAGATGCCCATCTGCATGATGATCTCGCCGTCGGTGAAGCGATCGCCGTTGATCTCGGCCTGCGCCAGCGCCGTCATCAAGTCGTCTCGAGGATCGCTGCGCCGGGCGGCCACCGCCTCGAGGGTGTAGGTCGTGGCGTCGGCCATCATCCGCCAGAAGGCGTCCATGTCGGGGCGGTACTCCGGGTCCTCGAACGCCAGCGCGCTGTTGCCCCAATGACCGAGGCGCTCGTCATCAGCGGGATCGGTGCCCAGGAGCGAGCCGATGACGCGGGCCGTGACCGGCGCGCCGATGTCGACGACGAGGTCACCCTCCCCGCGGGCTGCCACCCGCTGCACCGCGGCGACCGTGATCTCGCGGATCGCGACCTCATGCGCCGCGATGGTTCGCGGAGTGAAGGCCCGCTGGAACAGCCCCTTGAAGCGGGCGTGGCGGGGCGGATCCATGGAGATGAGCACGTCGCGCTGCAGCTCCATCGGCACGCCGAGCCCGTCGACGAGCAGCATGCCGCCGCGCTCTGAGGAGAACGTCTCCCAGTCCATGCTGGCCTGACGCACATCGGCATGACGGGTCAGCGACCAGAAGCCGGCTTGACCGTCGTAGGTCGTCATCTCGCTCCAATGGACCGGAGCTTGCAGCCGCAGTCGGTCGAGCACCTCGTGCGGGGGCCCGTCGCGCCAGAGCGTCAGATCGCTCAGATCGGTATCGGCGACCGGTTGTGCAGAGACGTGGGCCATGGCTCCTCCTCGGGGCCGTCGCTCGATTCACCAGCGACGTTGGC
>JAEMRF010000006.1:3027-28250 GCA_016463515.1 Solirubrobacteraceae bacterium
ACGTGGGCCATGGCTCCTCCTCGGGGCCGTCGCTCGATTCACCAGCGACGTTGGCGCAGCCTACCCCGAATTAGGCATGCGGTCTAGACATGGTGTCTATTTCGCCAAAGTCCGTCGAAGCCTCACCCAGGATCGACGCCGTCACGTCGCGAGAGATCCCCGTCGTCGACCTCGGCGAGTGCGGCGTCGATGAAGCGATCGGGAGCGTCGAGGAACGCGCGCGTATCGCGCACGACATCCAAGGCATCCCACGCACACGGGGTGATGCCGCCTTCGTGGAGCTCGTAGATCGTGGCCCCCGGGCAGGCCAGCAGGATCGGCGAATGGGTAGCCACGATGAACTGCGCCCCAGCCCGAGCCGCCCGAGTGATCACGGCCAGGAGCGCCAAGCACCCACTGACCGACAGGGCAGCCTCGGGTTCGTCCAGCAGATAGAACCCACGCGGTCCGAAGCGGTTCGCTGCCAGGGCCAGAAACGACTGCCCATGGGACTGCTCGTGGAGTCCGACGCCGCCGTAGAGCGAGAGATCAGGAGCAAACGTGGAACCCCCGTCGATGAATTCCGCGATGTTGTAGAAGCTCTCGGCGCGCAGAAAATAGCCGCCCGCCGGCATGGCCGCCGAGAGGACAGGTCGCAGCGAGTCCCTGAGCACTGGCCGCGGCCGTGGCGGAAGTTCGCCAGAGCGGACGAGTTCGCCGCCTTCTGGGCCAAACGCCATGGCATCGGCGATGAGTTCCACGATGGTCGACTTCCCGGTGCCGTTCTCACCGGCCAGCAGGGTGACCGGTGCGGCAAGCGAAAGGCCATCGAGCTGCTGCAGCGCTGGGACGCTGAATGGGAATTCGTCGTGTGGCCATGGCTCCCCGGTTGGCGTTCGACGCAAGGCACGAAGGTAAGGGCCTGGACCAGGCCGGCGTTTGGGCACCGCGAACGCGGGCGAATGCCGGAGGTCCGACGGACTATCGCGGTCGTTGTGGTCCACAACCCCGATCGTAGGGACCGAGACGATCCGCTCATCGCCGCCACGGGCACTGACTGGTTGCCGCTGCAGTCGGCGCTGAACTCGGCTCGCTCACCAGACCGGATCTGCCGCGCGCTGCAACGGAGTTCAGCTTTGGTTCTGGCGAGTACCTATGCCTAGGGGTACCCTGCCTGTTAGGTTGGTAAGCCACGTTCTCGGCCCCGATATCTGTCCGCGGTAGCGGGATTCTCAACCTTCTCTGTCGAATGTTGGGTCGGGATGTCGGAGTCAGATTCTGTCCCCGTTGAATGCACGACCGCTGGAAGGGCCGGTCACCAGTGGCTATGAGCACGCGCATGCAGGAATCCCGCGAAGCACCCCCTCTCGAAACCCTCGGCGACGTCGCCTTCTTGGCGTCGTATCTCGATCACTGGGGTCGCCACACGCCCACGACGGTCGCTGCGACCTATATCGACTACGCGACGGATCGACATGGACTGGAACGGTCGGTGTCGTATGGCGAACTCGACGGCTGGACCCGAGCGCTCGCAGCCAAGATCTCCCAGGTCACGCAGCCAGGCGACCGCGTTGCGCTGCTTGCGTCGCAGAGCCTTGAGTACGGAGCCGGCTTCCTCGCCACGCTGCGCTCACATGCGATGAGCGTGCCGCTGTTTGCGCCGGATCTGCCCGGCCAGGGTGATCGGTTGAACGCGGTCGTCGCCGATTGCGCGCCGACCGCCGTTCTGGTGAACCGCGACAAACTCGACCTCGTGAAACCGTTCTGCGCGGCTCACGGAATCTCCGTTGACCGGATCCTCGTCATTGACGATTACCGCGCCGACCAGGACAGCCTCGTCGCGGCCTACGCGTTCCCGTCCTCGATTCAACTCGACGACGTCGCGTACCTGCAGTACACCTCTGGGTCGACGCGCGCGCCGGTTGGCGTCTGCTTGACGCACCGCAACATGGTCGAGAACGCGCTCCAGCTGCGCGACGGCTACGACATCCACTTCTCGAGCGCGTCCACCGTGAGCTGGCTGCCGCTCTTCCACGACATGGGGCTCATCCTGGGTGTAGCCGCTCCGGTGGTCGGCGGCCTGCACAGCGTCGTGCTGGACCCCGTGGCCTTCGTGCTCAAACCGCTGCGCTGGTTGCAGGCCATCAGCGGCCGGACGAACGTCATGACCGCAGCGCCGAACTTTGCGTTCGACTATGCCGTGAAGCGGGTCAAGCCCGAAGATCGCAAGGACCTGGATCTCTCCGGCGTGATCGCATGGATCAACGGCGCTGAGCCGGTTCTTCCTGCCACGCTCGAGCGCTTTGCGGAGAGTTTCGCGCCCCAGGGCGTGACCGAACTCGCCGTCAAGCCCACCTACGGGCTTGCGGAGGCGACCGTGTTCGTCGCCACGCCACCGCTGCACGAGCCCGCCACGATCATCGAGGTCGATTCCGAGCAACTCCAGCATGGCGTCGTAACCACCGATGTCAGGGGCGAGATGCGCCCGACCAAGCTCGTGTCGTGTGGGCGCGCCATCGGTCAGCACCTGGCGATCGTTGATCCGGAGACCTGCGAACTCCTCCCGGACGGCCGCGTCGGCGAAATCTGGCTCAACGGCCCGAACATCGGCGTCGGGTACTGGAACAAGCCAGACGACAGCGAAGCGCTGTTCAACGCTCGGCTCCAGGGTGGCGGTGACCTGCCGACGGACCGCTGGCTGCGCACCGAGGACCTCGGCGTCGTGCTCGACGGCCGGTTCTACGTAACCGGACGCATCAAGGACCTGATCATCATCGACGGTCGCAACGTCTACCCACACGATGTGGAGTTCACCGTCGAGGAGTCCCACGACGCGATCGCGCAGCGGCGGCTTGCAGCGTTCTCGGTCCCCACGGAGGCCGGAGAAGCGCTCGTGGTCGTTGCCGAGCGCTACCGCCACCACGCCGACGCCGGCGCGCAGCTTGCCGACGTGGCCGCTGCTGCGCGACAAGCGGTCACCCGCGAACACGCCGTTGCCCTTCACGATTTCGTGCTCGTAGAACCCGACACGATCCCCCGGACCAGCAGCGGCAAGATCGCCCGCAAAGCCAGCCGCACGGGCTACCTCGCTGGCACACTGCAGCGCACGCCTGCCGCCTAGCTGGCGCCCGCACGACGTCGAGAATTCGTTGCCTGGCGCCGATACGCTGCGGCTATGAAAGAACTGGCCGACGGCGTCTGGCAACTGCACGGCAAGCCTGAGAACAGCATCAACGTCTACCTCCTTGGCGACGTGCTGATCGACTCGGGCGTGGCCTTCAACCGGTCGAACATCCTCGAGGAACTCGCCGGTCGGGAGGTCGCAGCGCACGCCATCACGCACGCGCACTTCGACCATTTCGGCGCAAGTCACGCGGTCTGCAAGGCCCTTGGACTCCCGCTGTGGGTCGGCGAGCTCGATGTCGCCGCCGTGGAGGCGGGCAAGCAGGCCGGTCGTCTGCCGCGATTCGGCGAGAAGCTCCTCCCCGCAGCCAAAGGCCATCCCGTTGCCAAGGCACTGAAGGAGGGCGACGAGGTCGCCGGGTTCCAGGTGCTCTTCACACCCGGGCACTCCCCCGGGCACGTGTCGTTCTGGCGCGAGGCCGACCGCGTCCTCGTCTGCGGCGACGTGATGTGGGGCGTCAACCCATTCACCGGTCGGCGTGGCGTGCGCGAACCGTTCGCTCCCCTGTGCACCGACCCCAGAAGCAACCGCGAATCGGCCCGGCGGCTGGCCGCGCTGAATCCCGAGCTGGTGCTCTTCGGGCATGGCCCCGCGCTCCGTGATCCCGCTGCGTTTGCGGCCGCCGTCGGCAAGCTGCCGAGCTGAGCACGGCGGGAACCCAGGAGCGGGCCAGGCACCCGCTGCACGCGCGAGGTCCGTCACCCACCGATGAGTTTGGCCGCGCCGCGCGGTCTAGCCCTCGAACCCTTGAAGGAGCACCATGCAGATCATGAGCGACACCATCACCGTCACCCGTACGTTCTCCGCGCCCCGCGAGCGCGTGTTCGCCGCCTGGACCACACCGGAGCAGTTCTCGGCCTGGTTCGGTACGGCCGCCGTCGAGGTACCGATGCAGACGCTCTCCCTCGATGTGCGCGTTGGCGGGCAGTGGGAGGCGGTCATGCACCTTCCAGGCGGCGACACGATCAACTGGGCCGGTGAGTATTCGGTGGTCGACCCGCCAGCCCAGTTGGTCTTCACCATGACCGACCAGCCGGGCACCGATCCCGGTGCACCGATCACCGTCGATTTCGTCGCGGTTGATGGCGGCACCGAGATGACCCTGGTGCAGCCCGCTGGCGACTTCACCGCCGAGCAGCAAGCGGCTACGGCCGCCGGCTACCAGGGCTTCTTCGACGTGATGGAAGAGCTCGTGACCGAGGGCTGAAGACCCTCGGCCACGCCTTGAGCGTGCCGGAGCGCGGGTGGCCCGCGGCCATGACCTACGGCGTACCGCCGACGGCGCGTGCAGCGTTCACCCGCCCGAAACCAAACGAGCTATCGCGACCCACCGCGCCGAGGTCGTCGACCGTCGACGTCAGGCGGGCGCGGAGCTCGGCACCACGGAACGCCGGGTTCTGCGCCTTCACCAGCGCGGCGACACCAGCCACGTGTGGGGTGGCCATCGAGGTGCCGGACAGCGTCTTGAACGCGTTGCCGGTGCCTGGCCAGGTCGACACGATGTTCTGGCCTGGAGCCGAAATCTCGACGTCGGCGTTGCGCTGGGAGAACGTGGCGAGGGTGTCGGCCGCAGTGGTCGCCCCCACGCTCACGGCTTCCGCGTAGCCGGCCGGGTAACTCGTGGTCGTGTTGCCGGCGTTGCCCGCTGCCGCCACCACGAGCGCCCCCGAGCCGTTGTTCCAGGCGCGCCGAACGGCATCCTGGATGGCCGTTCCGCCGACGCCACCAAGGCTCATCGAGATGATGTCGGCGCCCTGCGCGGCAGCCCACGTGATGCAGTTTGCGATGTCGGCAGTGGTCCCGGAACCGGCTCCCGTGAGGCCACGGCAGATGATGAGGTCGGCGTTGGGTGCAACACCCGCGACGCCGTAGGCGTTGTTGGCAGTGGCGGCGATGGTCCCAGCCACATGCGTGCCGTGGCCGTTGCCGTCGCCGCAGTCGCTGGAGAATCGCGAACCGCCGGTCGGAAGACCGAAGAACGTCTTGGTCTCGTAGCGGCCACACGCGATGACCTTGCCCACGAGATCCGGGTTGATCGGTGAGATCCCGGTGTCGATGATCGCGACCTTCGCGCCACCGCGTTTGGGCCAGCCAGACTGCGCGAAGCCCATCTCGCCCCACGCCTCGGGGGCATCGATGTCGGCGTCGAGCTTGAAGCCAGCGCGGAGGCCGAGGTTGTTCAGGCCAAAGAGTTCGCCGAGTTTCGGATCGTTCGGCGTGACCGGAGCACTGATACGCAGGATGCGGTTGGGCTCGACGTAGCGCACGCCTGGCACGTCCGCCAGCGCGGTTCGGGCCGAGGCCACCGAACCTGGCACGTCCAGGACGCGTGCGTTGAGGCCGGCCACGGCGCTGCCGTTGCTGGAGGCGCCGACCTCGTCGACCACCTCCGGCAAGGTCTCGGACTGCTCGCCGGGGTCAAACCCGACGATGAGCGACCCGGCGTGGGCGGGCGTGGCTGCAGCAGCCATCGTGAACGCGGCCGCTGCAGAGAGCAGCGCGGTACGCGAAGCGGACATAGGGGTCGTTCCTCGGTGGGACGGGTGAGCTGCGCGGGCGGTGACGGACCAGCGCCAGACGCACGTTAGCGTGACCGTCGTCACATTGCAACGAAATCCGGAGTGAAGCCGGTCAGGACGGCTGCAAGCGACGCAGCGGCGTGCGGAGCTCCTCTGGATCCAGATCGTCGAGCAGCCCGACCGAGCGGATCACGCCGTGGTCGATCGTGAGTGCTCCGCCAGGCCAGTACGGATGCGGCGGAGACGCTCCCGCGAGCAACAGCGGCTCGTAGACCCAGCAGCCTGAGTTCCAAAGGCGTTGGCCGCCGCGTGTCCACTCGTCTGGGTCGTCATGGTCGCGGGGGCCAGAGCGATGCACGTGGCCGAACAGGACGTGTTCGGCGCTGACCTCCAGGCGCGCGCTGACCGCGGCCATGGCTGGGAGACCAGCCCGCCGAAACTGGTACCCGAGCGCGCCCGCGCTGAGCGGTGCCAAGAGGCCTGATCCCGGAAGCGCGGCCACGAACGGCCGCGCCACCACATCCGCAAGTCGCAGCAGCCCGAGGGCACGCTCGGCGGCGTCGGCGAAGGCTGGCGGCATCGCAGCAGCGAGCCCGGCACCGATCCGTGCGATCGAGGCGGTGAGGGCACCCTCGTACTCTTCCGGGGTCGACGGCTTGGCCGATGATGGTGGTTGCCGCACCAGGTGGCGATCCAGATAGTGGCCGTGGTGCGCCCAGATGCCGTCTCCGAGATCCACCCCGGGGTACCTGACTTGGAGGCGGGCAGGTCGCAGGAACCGGGCGATGGTCTGCAGGTCTGGGTTGGAGCGCAGCGGCACCCGTCCGCTGGTCCCGATCGATGTGCCGGCGGCGCGACGCTCGCGGATCCACGGGAGCACGAGTGAGTGATCGTGATTGCCGGGCAGCAGCACCACCTCACGACCAGGACCGAGCGCCGTGCCGATGGCGCGGAGCACCGGCTCGGCGTCGGCCAGCGCGCCAGCCGGCCGGCCTTCGAGCATCTCGATCGTGTCGCCAAGGAGCACGAGGCGGTCCATGTCCGGCAGGACCGCGCAGAGTCGCTCGAGGACGGCGGGCCGACGCAAGACGTCACGCCCGACCCGAGACCCGAGGTGGAGGTCTGAGATCACGAGGGTTCGCACGACACGGAGGCTAGGCGCCTTTCGCCCGGATACGATCGCCGGGTGATGGTCAGGGTTCTCTCACTCGCCGTCGGGATCGTCCTGGCCGATTCCGCGATCGTCACGCTCGCGCTGCCGCAGATCCTCAGAGAGCTCGACGCTGAGGTCAGCGAAGTGGCCTGGGTCCTCACGGCCTACAACTTGGTGCTCGGGTTGGCGGCGGTACCAGCGGCGCGGATGAGCCTCACGGCGGCGAGAGCTCCGTTGGCCGGCGTCGCTGGGCTCATCGTGTTCGCAGCGGCTTCAGCGGCCTGCGCGCTGGCGGGGTCGCTGGAGATGCTGATCGGAGCTCGCGTCGTGCAAGCGATCGGAGGAGCCCTGGTGATTACGGCGTGCCTGGAGCTGCTCGTGCAAGCCACTGGGGACGCGCACCGCGGTGCCGCTCGCTGGGCCACCGCGGGCGTGATCGGCGCAGCCGTCGGCCCTGTCGCCGGCGGTCTGCTCACCGAGGCGCTGTCGTGGCAGGCCATCTTCTTCGTGCAGGTGCCGCTGGTGCTGCTCGCCATTCCAGCGGCGTGGGCGCTGCGCGAGCGCCCGGAGGACCCGGAATGGGCAGCCGAAGCCGCGACGGCCGTTCACCCATTGCAGGGCGGCACCGCGGACCGCCCGAGAGTTGCGGCCAACCTCGCCTTGGCGCTGTTGTCGGCGGCGCTCACGGCGGCGCTCTTCTTGCTGGTCCTCCTGATGATCGAGGGGTGGCAGCGCTCTCCCACCATCACGGCGATCACCGTGACGGTGATCCCTGTCGCTGCGATCCTGTCCGGGACCGTCGCACGCTTGGCCCAGGCCAGCACCCGCTCCGAGGCCGTGGCCGGATCGATCCTGATCGGCGGTGGCCTGATCGCGCTCGCGTTCCTGCCAGGCGCAGAACCCGCCTGGACGATCGCCCCGCAGGCGCTGATCGGCTTGGGCCTCGGACTGACGGTCGAATCGCTGACGGCGTTCGCGCTCCGTGATCGGTTCCCGCGAGCGCTCCAGGGTGGCTGGACGATCGCAAGCCGGCACCTGGGGATCGTCGTCGGCCTGCTGATCCTCACCCCCATCTTCGTCTCCGGACTGACCGATGCTCGCGCTCCCGCACAACAAGCGATCGCAGGGATCGTGATCGACGCGCCGTTGCCCGTGTCGACCAAACTCACCCTCGCGGGTGAACTGGGTGAGCAGCTCGACGCCGAGCGCGGGCGCGTCCCCGACCTCGCCCCCGCCTTCGAGGCCACACCCATCGCGCCTGCTGACCGCCGAGAGGCATCAGCGCTCGCCGTCCAGCTCGACGATCAGCTCGAGCGCGCAGCCACACAAGCGTTCCAGAACGCCTTTCTCGTGGCCGGCCTGCTCGCGCTGCTGGCGATCGTCCCGGCGCTGCTGATTCGCGACGTCGACCGCCGCGAGCCCGACGACCACGCACCGACACAGGCGACGCCGGGGACGGTGACCGCATGACGCTCCGGCGGTTCATGCTGCCCGGCGCCGCCCTGGTTGCGGTGCTGGCCGTGCTCGGGATGCAGTTCGCATTCGGCGGCGGCGATTTCGTGCCGTCGGCGGCTGCCGACCCGTGCGTCGAGCGGCCACTTGGTCCCGTCACCACCGACCTGGATCAGGTGACCCAAGCGGTCGTCGTCGGGGGCGTCCAGGACGCCGCCTGCGCGCTTGGAACGTCGCGCGAGTCCCTGCTGTTGGCGCTGCCCAATGCGACCGACCGCGCAGCCCTGGCCCAGCAGACCGGCAAAACCGAAGATGAGATTCTGGCGGCCGTCAAAGCGGGCATGCTCGCCTCGGTGGACCGCCTCGACCAAGGCGGACGCATCCCACCGGCCTCAGGCCTCGTCGACGCCTACGCCTCGGAGCTTGGCCTCAGTGGCCTGGCGCTCCAAGCGGTCAAGAGCGTCCCCCCGGAGATGATCGACCGTCTGCTGCCGACCGGCGCCGTCGTTCGCCGCGCCATCGAGGGCCTGGACCTTGCCGAACTGTTGAGCGATGCCGACGGCCCAGACGCGTGGGAGCCGGCGCTTCGCAGCGCCATTCGCGACGCCGCCATCGCCGAGGTCAAGGAGCAGATTCTCGACCAGCTCCCATCCTCCCTCAGCAGCGTGTTCGGCGGCTGACGCGGCATCCACGTCTGGATTGCCGCTCCGCACGCCCACCGCCGCGAGCGCGCAGAGTCCCGGTTAGGCCCTGAGCCGGTACCCCTGCGTGAAGAGGCGCAGGTTGATCGCCATGAGCACACCGACGGCGACGGTGAGGAATCCGAGTGAGAGCGCGATGCTGGCCTCGGTGTAGCCCAGGAACCCGTAGCGCACCAGATTGATCATGTAGTAGACCGGGTTCAGGTGCGTGAGGGTCTGGTAGGGCTCAGGCAACAACGACGAGGAATAGAACACGCCGCCGAGGAAGATCAGCGGCGTCAGCACGAACGTCTGTGCAAACGAGACGTCGTCGAACTGCTCTGCTCGTACGCCGACCAGGACGCCCAACTGCGAGAAGAAGAACCCGACGAGAAACAGCGACGGGATCAAGATCAGCGGGTGCTCGACCGGTAGATCGATCAGGACCGAAGCGGTGAGGAACGTCAGTGTCGCGATCAGCATCCCGCGCAGGAACCCGCCGAGCGAGAATGCCAGCAGGAGCTCCAGCGGTGAGGCTGGCGAGGAGAGCTGATCGTCGATGGCTCGCTGGAACTTCTGCTGCAGAATCGACGACGAGTTGTTGGAGAAGGCGTTGATCGCCCAGGCCATCATGATCAGGCCCGGCACGATGAACACGACGTAGTCGACGCCGTGGAGCGTGTCGATTCGCGAGCCCAGTGCCGCGCCGAACACGCTGATGTAGAGGAAGGTCTCCAGCAGTGGCGCGCCGAGCGTCTGGCGTTTGATCTTCCAGAACCGGCTGACCTCTCGGCGCAGCAGCGAGAAGAAGCGGATGTAGCCCTCGCTCATCGGATCCCCTCCTCTCCACTCGCGCGAGAAAGTTCCTTGCGGCCGACCAGCTCCAGGTAGGCGTCTTCCAGCGAGGCCACACCGAACTTGGCGGCGAGTTCGGGGCTCGTGCCCTCGGCGACGATCTGGCCGCCGTTGATGAAGGCGATCCGATCGCAGAGTTGCTCGGCCTCCTCGAGGTAGTGCGTGGTGAGCAGGATGGTCGTGCCTTCGTCGTTGATGCGGCGGACGTAGTGCCACAGTTCCAGGCGCAATTCCACGTCGACGCCGGCCGTCGGCTCGTCGAGGATCAAGAACTTGGGCCTGTGCATCAGCGCCCGGGCCAGGATGAGGCGCCGCTTCATCCCGCCGGAGAGGGTGCGCGTGCGGTCGTTGCGCTTGCTGCTGAGCGAGAACGCGTCGAGCAGCTCGGAGATCCGCTCCTTGCGCTCGCGCCGGCGCATCCCGAAGTACCCGCCGTGAAAGTCGAGGGTCTCCTCGAGCGTGAGGAAATGATCGAGGTTGAGGTCCTGCGGCGCCAGACCGACGGCTTTGCGTGCCTCGGAATAGTGGTCGACGGCGTCGTGACCAAACACCCGAATCGATCCGGACGTGGGCATGGCCAGCCCCGTCGTGCAGTGGATCAGCGTCGACTTGCCCGCGCCGTTTGGCCCGAGCAGTCCGAAGAAGCTGCCCTCTTGGATGGTGAGCGCCACACCTTGCAGCGCCTTGGTGCCTGTGGGGTATTCCTTGACCAGGTCGGTCACTTCGAGGGCGGGCGGGGCGACCACGGCGGTACCGCCGCTGGCTGGCTGGGGGTCGTCAGTCGGGGGAGCTGGTTCGGCAGGCATGGCCACCGAGTAAACAAGGTCGGCCGTTTGCACCACCGAGTGGCAGTGCCCGCCGAACCCAGGTCGAGCGGCTGCGCCGCCGCTGCGCGCTACCGGGTTGCTGAGCCGCGCGCCTGGCGCAGCGCCAAGTCAACGGCGGCCATCAGCTCGCCGCTGTCGAGCCACTGCTGGATGGCGTAGTTCGACGCCACGGGCGTGACGGTGAGGACTTGCTCCTCGGCGCTGACGGACAGACCCTTCAGCCGAGTTCCGTAGCGCATCTGCACCATCAAGCGGCGCAGCGCGGACGTGAGCGTGGCTTGTGCCTGTGGTGTGAGCGTGCCGGTGTAGGGCACGTGGAGATCACAACCGCCCTGCTTCATGCCGACGGTCGCCGCGGACTTCCGCAGCGCCAGCGGCTCGAGGGTGCCGGTGGAAATAAACATTGCTTCGCTCCTCTCGCCTCTTCGTGGGCCGCGCGGCCGAGACTCGGCGACGCGCGTTCACCACGTTTTACGCACCGCGCGCAACGCGGTTGCGCGCGGCGTTACGGCCAGATTCGTCGTGTGACGCCCGTCCGTTACGCGGGAGTTGCGTTTGCCCTCGCGGCGCTCAGGCCGATGGGGTCGGCTCGCCGGCGTGTACCGTCGCAGCGGTCGAAGCGAAGGCCTGCACGAGCCGCTCGGCGAGACTCGCCACGGTCGACCAGTCCGGCGCGGCATCGGTGGCGGTGGCATCCTCGAGTTGCTGAGTGAGCCGCGCCATCGACCGTGCACCGACGGTCAGCGCAGCGCCCTTGATCCGGTGTGCTGCGCGGTAGGCATCGATGCCAGCTCGCTGCTCGATGGCATCGTGAAGCTCCTGCAAATCGCGGCGTGTTGACGACACGAAGTCTTCCAGCACCGCCCTCCCCCGCTCCTCGTCTCCGCCCGTGAGCAGGTCCAGCGCCGACACGTCAAACGCCGCCTCCTCGACCTCGTAGCCGGGGGCAGCCGCCGCCGTCACGCCCCACTCCAGTGCCGGGAGCCACCGCCGGAGCTTGCTCGCCAAGAACGGGATCGTGGTGGGTTTGGCCATGAAGTCGTCCATCCCAACTTCACGGGTGCGCTCAGGCTCGCCCTGCATCACGTTGGCGCTGAGCGCAATCAGAGGTGTCGGGGTGCGCCCGTGACGTCGCTCATGCCGGCGGATCGCCTGGGCCAGCTCATAGCCATCCATCCTTGGCATGTTGAGATCCGTCAGGACGAGCCCGTACCGGCCGGTCGCAAAGCGCTCAAAGGCCTCCTGGCCATCCTCGGCCACATCCACGTGGAAGCCGACGAGATCGAGCTGCTGCGTGATGACGGTGCGGTTGACCGGATGGTCCTCTGCGAGCAGGATGAGGCTCCCCTCGGCCTCGGCTTGCTCGCGCGATGGCTTGGTGCGCCGGCCAGCGAACTGGCCAGAGAGGGCGGCGCCTCGCTCCTGCAGATCAGCGGCGTCGCCGACAGGAAGCGGCAGCTCCAGCCGCATCGTGGTGCCGGTCCCGGGGACGCTGTGCATCGTCACATCCCCACCCATCAGCAGCGCCAACCGACGGCAGATCACCAGGCCCAGACCCGTGCCGCCAAACTCGCGGGTCGTCGAGGCGTCGGCCTGGCCGAACGCCTCGAAGAGCCGCGCCTGTTGGTCGGCGCTGACGCCGATTCCGGTGTCGGTCACGGTGATCTCGACCTGGTCGGCGCTCTCGGTGGAGTGGTCTTCCAGCAGCCGCGCATGGACCTCGATCCCGCCGACCTCCGTGAACTTGACGGCGTTGGAGACGAGATTCGTGACGATCTGGCGGACCCGCAACGGATCACCGACGTGGGCGTCCGCAAGGCGCTGATCGACATCCCACGTGAGCAGCAGGCCCTTGGCCGAGGCTGCGTGGACGAAGGAATCGGCGGCGGTCGAGACCACGCTTCGCAGGTCGAACGTGGTCGGCGAGACTTCAAGTTTGTCGGCCTCGATCTTTGAGAAGTCCAGTACGTCGCCGATGATCTCCAGCAGCGACCTCGCAGAGCCCTCGGCCGTCGCGATCATCCCCCGCTGGTGGCGCGTGAGGTCGGTGTGTGCGAGCACCTCGAGCATGCCCGTGACGCCGATCATGGGGGTACGCAGCTCGTGGGTCATGGCCGCCAGGAACCGCGATTTGGCGTGGCTGGCCTGCTCGGCGGCCTTGCGGGCGGTCACAGCCTCGTGTTCGGCGGCGCGGCGAGCCGCGATGTCGGTCTCAACAGCGACGGCCATCTCGTTGAAGGCGGCCGCGAGCTGCTCCAGGTCGGATACCGCGGTGATGTTCACGCGCTCGGAGTAGTCGCCGGCGGCAATGCGACGGGTCGAGGACAGCAGCCGAGCGAGTGGCCGCAACGCCACGCGAGACAGCAGCATCATGGTGAGCAGGCCGACGATGGCGATCACGCCGACGATGGCAATCTGCACGATCGCCAGGCGCCGGTTGGCATCAGCGGCGTCTTCCACGGCCAAGGCGGTGCGCTGCTCGACCAGCTCCGTGAACTGGCGGATCGCGCGCATGATGCGGCCCTTCTCGACCAGATAGTCAAGGTCCACCAGACGCCGGTACTGCGCCGCGACGTCCTGGGCGTAGGTGGTGTCGATGCCGGCCGCGATCCGAGGCGCGACGTCGGCCATGACCTCGCGCTCGAGCCGAGCCAGCACGTTGGAGGTGTTGAGCGCGGTCGAGAGTGCCTCGAACTCGGCTGGCGCGAAGCGCTCGGCGCGCATCTGCGCGATCAGGGACTCCGGCGGCCCGTAGCGCACGAAGCCTTTACCGCTGGCCATCACCCGATCCCAGAAGGAGCTGTCGTAGCCCATCGGGCGCGGCGCAGTACCGGCTCGCACCGCGAGGATCTCCTCGTAGTACTCGCGGTAGCGCGGTTTGCCGGTCGCCACGTACAGGCGCACCATGTTCGTGAGGTCGTTGGAGCTCTGGCGAAGGCCATCGGCGATCAGGAACGACGCGGCACGGCGGTTCTCTGCGTCGGTCTGGGCGCGCGAGGCGTGCAGCTGCATCGATGCGATGAGAAAGAGCCCACCGACCAGCACACCCAGCAGCGCCAGCAGGCTGGCGAGCAGACGGCGCAGGGTCCAGTGGCGAATGTTCATCGCGAGCCGTCGATCGTGACCGGTGGAGCCGTCCACTCCTCGACGGCGCGCTCCAGCTGTGCCCCCGGCGCAGCGGGTGCCAGAAACGGGCCGTGCGCGAACGAGCAGCCCACGGCGAGCAGCAGCTCGAACTCTGCCTCGGTCTCGCAGCGACCGATCAGCGGGACGCCGAGCAAGCGGCTGCCGTCGACGGCAGGTCCGAGCTGGGTCGAGTCGCCGGTGGAAGCGGCCGCAATGACCAGATCGGCCGGCAGCTGGATGTGGGTGAGTGGCAGGCGCTCGAGCGCGCCGAGGTCAAAGCCGTCCAGGCACAGCCCGTAGCCCTTGACCCGGAGCCGAGCGAGCACGTCGAGCATGGCGGGACTGTCGTGCGACGCGAGCGCCCCCGCGCCCGCCACGAGCACCACCCGCTCCCGCGTGATGGCAGCAAGGCCGTCGGCAAGTGACACGTCGGTGAGCAAGTTCGGTGTGAGCTCGACGAACGCATCCAGATCAAGGCGCCGTGTCGCGGCGCGGGCCTCTCGCAACACATGCTCGACGAGTCGCCGGCCAAGGCCGGCATCGTCGGCCGCGACCAGCAGGTCGTCGGCAAAGGGCCAGCGGACCGTCGGCCGCAGTCCGGCCACACGGCCGGTTGCAAGGTCGATGATCGGCTCGAAGTCGACGGCCAGCGTGCCGTCATCGAGCGCCGCGGCGAGCGTGGCCATGGAGCCCGAGAGCTCCGCGGACGCCGTGGTGACTTTGCGCTGCGGCCGGTACGCCCCGAGCATGCCCTCCAGCGCGGCCGCCGTGAGCGGTTTACCGACCGCTCCAAGCACCTGAAGGCCGTAGCCCTCTGACGCCGCGCGGACCGTTTCCAGGACGCGGCCGTCGAGTCCGCTGGCGATGACGACCGCACTGGCCAGACGGCGCTCGGCGACGTTGCGGATGAACTCCACGCCGTCCATTCCAGGCATGTCGATGTCGCAGATGATCACGTCAGGAGCTGGGGTTCCATCCAGCAGCGCGAGGGCAGCCGTGCCGTCCGAAGCGTCGTGCAGGTCAGCTACCCCGAGGCTTCGCAGCAGCGTCAGCGTGGTGCGGCGCTGGAAGTCATGGTCTTCGACGACCAACACCGAGTAGGCATCAAAGCGCGTCGCGGCTCCACCTGGCGGGGGCGCAGCGGCGCTGTGCTGGGCGGGTGCGGCGCCGCCGGCGGGCGACCCCTGCATGGCCTGGCGCAAGGCCGCTGCGGTCTCAGGCGACGGGGTGATCCCGAGCTCTGCGGCCAGGAGTGCTTTGCAGCGCTCGTAGGCCTTGAGGGCACCCGCTCGATCACCGGCTTCGCCGAGCAGCGTGATCCGCAACCGGTGGGCTCCCTCGTGAAAGGGTTCGGCGCGGACCAGCCGATCGGCGGCAGCGAGCGCGGCGCGCGCGTCACCGGCTTGCGCCAGCGCCTGCGCCTGCACTTCGAGCGCCTCGGTATGCAGGCTGTCGAGCTCGCTCCGGACCTCGCTCGCCCAGCCCTCATCGTGGGACGGCAAGAACGACAGTGCCGTGGCGTCGGCTGCCCGACCTGCGGCCCCCGCGGCGGCAGAGGGATCGCCGACGGCGAGGTACGTCCGCGCGGCGCTCAGCGCGGTCTTGGTCTCATCGACGTCGACCGTCGCGCCCTCGGGGAGATGCAGGCGCACGCGGCCCTGCTCGGTGCGCAGCGTCTCTGCTGGGTCCAGGCCTGCCCGCTCGAGGAATCTGCGAACGTCGGAGAGGACTCCGCGCAGGGCGGCGTTCCAGGTGTCCGGGAGCAGCTCCGGCCAGAGTGCGTTGGCGAGCTCGTCGCGGCTCACGCTGCGCCGGTGCTCGCAGGCCAGGTACGCGAACACGATCTCCGAGCGCCGTCCAGAGAGGCCGACCGCCGGAGCGACCTCCCCCGCGCGCTGAATCGTGATGTTCCCGAGCAGGGTGATACGCGTGTGGCCGGGACTCACCCACCCATCACAGCAGGGATGCCCTTGTACACGGGGCGAAACTCGGCACCCCGCAATCACCCGGATGGCTTGCGTTGCACGGCGGAGATTGGACCAGAACCGTCATGCTTCGGACGCCGCGCGCCCGAACGGCGCGTGTTCAGACCGAGATCGCGGCGTCGGCGTGAGCCACGTCGTCCGGCCGAGCAAGCAGGGACGTGAGCGAATGCACGATCGCCGCAGCTGCCAAGCTGCCGCTCGCGATGGCGGCCGCGACCGATGGCGCCGCAGCGACGGTATCCCCCGCTGCCCACACGCCAGGCACCGGCGTCTGCTGCATCCCGTCGACGCGCAAGGATTCAGCCCAGTGCCCGCCGGCGTTGGCGAGCTCGGCGCCGAGCTGCTCGGCCAAGCCGCCACGCTGCGCGAGGGTCACCGCGACCAGCGCGCCGGTGAGCGGGCGCGTCGCGCCATCGACAAACGCCACGGCCTCGAGGTGCTCGCCAGGCCCCTGCAGGCCTGCGATCCGGCGCTCGTCGATGGTCACGCCCGCCTGGGCCAGCCGAGCGGCATCCTCTGCCGCAAGGTTGGCCGGACCGTCTGTCAGCAGGGTGACGTCGTCGCTCCAGGCGCGCAGGAGCAGCGCCCGCGCCGCTCCGGTCGTGCCGCCGTCCAGCACGCCCAGCTGGCCACCTTGCACCTCCCAGCCGTGACAGAACGGGCAATGAAAGACGGACTTGCCGAAGCGCTCTGCAATGCCAGGCATGTCGGGGTAGCGGTAGCTCATGCCGGTCGCCAGCAGCAACGTGCGCGCTGAGTGCTCCTCGCCACCATCCAAGGTGATCGTGAACGCAGGGCCGTGGTGATCCGGTGCAGCCACCGCGGCTGTGGCCCGGGCGGCGAGCACCCTGACGGCCGGGTACTTGGCCAGCTCGGCATGCCCGTCTGCGTAGAAGTCGTGAGCGGGGCGTCCGTCTTGGCCGAGCAGGCCCCCGATCCCGTGTGCGGCGAGGTTGCTCTGGTGGCCGTCATCGAGCAAGAGTGTGCGCCGACGGGCTCGACCGAGCACGAGCGCGGCGCTGAGGCCCGCAGCCCCGCCTCCGACGACGATGCAGTCCCACGTGGTGGTGTCCATACCCACCACCGTGGCGGACGCTCAACTCGGCGGCAAGCACTTTTGCTCATCCGGCAAACCGGGCGGTTTCGGAGTCCTGGCCTACGCAACCATGTGCTGCGTGACCACTCCGCCGCTGGACCGACCAAGCGAACCCCTCGAGGAGCGCGTACGCCGCCGGTTGCGCGAGCTTCGCGCCGAGCGTGGCCTCACCCTTCAGCAGGTTGCCGCGCGGGCCAACCTCGACGTCTCCACACTGAGCCGGCTGGAATCCGGCAAGCGCCGACTGGCCCTCGACCACGTACCCGCGCTGGCGCACGCCTTGGGCGTGAGCAGCGATGACCTTCTGGCAGGTCGAAGCCAAGCCGATCCGCGAGTCCGTGCGGAGGCGCGCGTGTTCGACGGCCTCACGATGTGGCCGCTCACGCGTCGCGGCGCTGCCGCAGGCCTGCACGCCTTCAAGATCGTGATCAGTGCCTCGCGCACGCAGCCGCCCGACGAACTTCCGGTGCACGAGGGCCAGGACTGGATCTATGTGCTCAGCGGCCGCATGCGATTGCTCCTGGGCGATGATGACTTCACGATCGACCCTGGCGAAGCCGTGGAGTTCAGTACGTGGACGCCCCACTGGTTTGGCGCCGTCGAAGGCCCCGTGGAAGCTCTGCTGATCCTCGGCGCGCAAGGCGAGCGCATCCACCTGCACGGCTGAGCGCTCACTCGAGTCACGTGCCCAAGCAGTGGCCCGCCGTCAGCGTCGTGCCCGCGCTGCCCAATCCACCCGTTTGGGCGTGAGTGCCAGCAGGGCCTGCCACGTGCGCGGGCCGGTCTGGCCAGTCTCCGGAAAGCCCTGCTTTGCCTGGAAGCGGCGCAGCGCCGCATCGGTGCCGGCCCCAAAGACCCCGTCGATCTCCACCGACGGGTCGACGGCCGCCAAGTGCTGCTGCAGCCACACCACGCCGTCGCCGGAGGACCCGAGCGCAAATGCCTGCCAGCCTGGGTCATCCTCTGGGTCGAGGGTCGGCGCTGGCTGCGCAAGTGCCTCCCAGACCTCGGGCGGGGTCACGCCCCACCGAAACCACGACAGCCCTTGCGCGCCGTACGCGGCCCAGGTCGAGCGGAAGGACTGCACGTCGTCCTCCGTGGCGCCGTTGTAGGTCTGACCCATCGGCGCGATCGGCCGACCATAGATGCGGTGGCCCGAGGCCACACGGGCGCTGATCAGCGCGACCGGCTGCTCGAACTCGCGCCAGTACACCTGCGGCATGTCGACCTGGGCGCCGCCCGGTCCGAGAAAGACGGAGAACGGAAAGTTCGGGAACGAGGTCGGCAGCCCAAACGACGAGAGCCCGACCGGGTACTCGGCGCCGACGCCCGCCCGCAGGGCGGCCAAGTAGCGCTGCGCCTCGGCGTAGCGCCCTGCATATTCCTTCTCGGCGTTGATCACGAAGCAGTCAGCGCCGGCGCGGATCGAAGCGATCGCGATCGCAGCTTCGGCCTCTGGTGCAGTGCCGTAGACGTACTGCCACGCACACACCCGCACGCCGCCGGCCTGCAGCGCGCGCACGAACTCCGCGCTGAACTGGCTCCCTTGACTGGTGCTGCCATCGGCGCTCTTGAGAAACACGGTGCTCACGCGCGCGGCCCGGGCGCGAGCGAGGATTGCTGCCGGCGTACCGCCGTCGGCAGCGTCCAGGTCGAAGATCCACATGCCGCTCTCGGTAAACACTGCCGGCGGGTCGGGCACCGTCGATGCGGGCGCAGCGGGTGGCCGGTCGACCACCTTCAGGCGCAGCCGATTCGAACGCCGGCCCCGCCGGTCCTTCAGCGTGACGCTCACGGTTCCGGTCGCGGTGTTGGCGGGCACACGCACCACGAACCCGATGCCCTTCTTGCGCACCAGCCTGGCCGACGACTGCCCATCGGACCACCGGAAGGTCAGACGTTGGCCGCGAGCGATCCGTCGCCCGAGCACGCGGAGGTCGTCGCCAGGGACCACCTGCACCCCGCCCGCGCAGGGCACGGTGCTCGCGTCGAGGCAACGCAGCGTGGTGAGCTTCGGTGCGGGCGGTTTGGCTGCGTGGCCCGGAGTCGTCCAGGTCAGGCTCAGGCCGATGGCAACTGCCGAGACGGTGAACCGGGCAGCGGCGCGCCGCTGGCCGGGGACGATCAGTTTCGGCATGGCCGTACCGTTTCAGGAAACGCTCGGCGGTGTGCCGTTGCCTCAGCGCCGCGAGGCGCCACGGGCGGACATTCGGCCGAAAATCAGCCCGTATTGCAGCCCCCGCACACTTCAGCGGGTATGAATCGCTCATGTTCAAGAAGATGAAAGACGCCTTTGGCGTCGGCGGAGCCTCCGTCGATGCAGTTCTGGCGACGCCCTCGGTCCTGCCCGGTGGCCTGCTGACCGGCACGGTGAACATCACCGGCGGCGACCGCGAGCAAGATATGCGCGGTCTCAAACTGTCGTTTGAGTGCGTGGCCGAGCGGGAGACCGACGACGGCGAATACAAGATCAACAAGCAGTTCGGCCATCAGGACATGGCCAACGCCGGCGTCGTCGGCGCCGGCCAGACGCTCCAGCTGCCGTTCCAGATTCCCGTGCCCGTCGACTGCCCGCCGAACCTCATCGGCGGGACCAGTCTGCCGGGCATCAAGCTCGGTCTCCGCACGCGACTCGATATCGCCTCTGCCCGCGACGCCTCCGATTTCGACGCCGTGACCGTCCAGGGGCTCCCGGCCCAGATGGCCGTGCTGGGCGCCATGCAGCAGCTTGGCTTCATGCTCAAGGGCGCCGACCTGGAAGAGGGCAACGCCCGTGCAGGTCACCTGCAGGGTCAGCTCGGTGTCTACGCCGAATACGAGTTCCACGGCCAGGGCCGGATCAACGAAGTCGAAGTCACCTTCGTGACCACGCCCCAGGAGTGCGGCGTGCTCGTCGAGATCGACAAGCGCGGCCGTTGGGGCTTTGAAGGCGGCGACAAGGTCAAGTCGTTCACGCTGCCCACGCAGAGCGCCGATGTGAGCGGCGCTTCGCAGTACCTGCATTCGATGCTCTCGTAGGCCCCACCTACCACCAAGCTGCACGAGCGGCGGCGCTGCGGGAGAGCATCCCGCGGCGCCGCCGCTTTCGTCGTTCAGGCGCCAGTACCCGCGGCCGCCCGCTCAAGCGCCGCGATATCGAGCTTCCTCATCCCGAACATCGCTCGCACGGCGCGCTCGGCCTTCGTGGGATCCGGATCGGAGAAGAGCTCCTCCATCCCGGTCGGCACGACCTGCCACGAGAATCCGAACTTGTCCTTGCACCAGCCGCACTGCGACTCCGCGCCGCCGTCGGCGATGAGTGCATCCCACAGGGTGTCGATCTCGTCCTGCGTCTCGCATTCGACCAGGAGCGACACCGCCTCGTCGAAGGTGAACTGCGGACCGCCGTTGATCGCCACGAGCCGCTGGCCGTTGACGGTGAAGTCGATCGTCATGACCGATCCCGGCTCCCCTGGGCCGGCCTCGGTGTAGCGCGCGATCGCATTGATGCTCGAGTCCGGAAAGACCGACACATAGAAGTTGACCGCGGCCTCGGCCTGGGTGTCGAACCAGAGGTTCGGCACGAGTCCCTTGATCATGTGATGCTCCTTCGCGTCTGACGTGCCCACCGGGTCGTGGGGCGGTTCAGGGGTACCGACTGCGCTGGCCGGCAAAACTCATCGGAGGGCGATCAGTTCCAGTCGCCGGCCACGGGCGTGAGCTCAAGGACCGTCTGCCAGGTCAGCGCATCCGTCTCCCCGGTGGCGGGCAGGCCCTTCGAGGTCTGGAACGCCTTCAGCGCGGCGTCGGTTGCGGCCGTGAAACGCCCGTCGATGGCGAGCTGCCGATCCACGGCCGCGAGGTGCATCTGCAGCCAGATCACCTGGTCGCCTGTGTCGCCCTTGGCAAGTGATGGCCATCCTGGATCTGGGAGGCGGACGGTCGTCGGCGCCCGCTCGGTGAGGACGTCCCAACGGCCTTGTGAGGTGGCCTGCCAGCTCCACCACGACAGCCCTGGGGCGCCGTACCCCGCCCAGATGGCGCGGAACCGGCGAAGGTCGGCGGCCGGGAACGTGCCGTAGGTCTGCCCGATCGGCGCGATCGGCACCTTGTAGATGCGGTTGTTGGCCACCGTCTTGGCGCTCACGGCGTCGACGCTGGCGCCGATGTCGGCCCAGTAGACCTGCGGCAGGTTCACCTGTGCACCGCCCGGGCCGAGGAAGACGGAATACGGGAGTCGCGGGTGGAAGTCGACGTACGGGAACGACGTGAGGCCGATCGGGTAGCTCGGGCCTGCTGCCGTTCGCAGGGCCGTCATGTAGGTCTGAGCGGCGGCATACCGGCCTTCGTACCGCGTCTCGGCGTCGATGACGAAGCAGTCGGCGCCGGCATTGACCGCGCTCATCGCCGCGCGGGCCTCACCAGCCGGATTGTCGCCGTAGACGAACTGCCATCCGCACACCTTCAGGCCTCGGTCGTGGAGTCCGTCGACGACCGCCCGGCTGAGCTGCGTCCAGGGTGTCGCGCCGTCGGCGCTCTTCACGAACACCGTGGTCATGCCCGCGGCCTTGGCGCGGGCCGCGATCTGATCCAGGTCGCCGTCGTTGCTTTGTTTCAGATACCAAATCCACATGCCATCGCCCGCGAATGCCGCCTCGGCTGGGCCGCTGGGCTGGGCAGCGGGTCTGGTCTGCGGCGCCTCGGCGACCACGTTCACGCCCCGCTGGTTGGAGCGGCGTCCGGCGGCGTCGGTGACCGTCACCCGGATCGTCCCAGTCGCCGTTCCCGCGGGAACGCGCGTCACCCAGCCCACCTTGGTCTTGCTCAGCCTCGCCGCCAGTGCGCCTTTGGACCAGCGGAACGACACGCGCATTCCAGCTTTGAGGCGCTGGCCCCTGAGCTGGACCTGGGCGCCGACCGCGACCGTGGGCGTGGGAGCGCACCCAGGCTTGGACTTGGGGACGCACCGCAACTCGATCAGCTTCGGCGGCGCCGTTTTCGCCGTCGCCGTTCCTGCTGCGGGCCCCACAAGGAGCGCGGCGAGCGTTGCGAGCGAGAGACCGGTAGCGCGAAACAGCATCAGCCGCACCAACCACCCCGGAGCACCGAAGTAGCGTCGCAGACCGTCAGGCGGCTCGGCGCAGGTGGTCACCCAGGTGCGGCCGGCAGGGCGCGTTCCAGGTCGGCCGCGAGGTCACCTGGCCCAGCCACCGCCACGCCAGTGAGGCCAAGCCATCCCGAGAGTGCCTGGAGTTCCGACGCCAGGGACTCGGCCGTCTGCAGCGGTGCGTCAGGCTCGCGGTGGGCCGCCTGGACCCGCAAGACGCCGGCCGTGCGGTCGGCCTTGAGGTCGACGCGCGCCACGAGCCGGTCGCCCAACAGGAACGGCAACACGTAGTAGCCGTAGACCCGCTTTGGCTTGGGCACGTAGATCTCGATGCGATACCGCATCCCGAAGAGCCGTTCTACGCGGGGTCGATTCCAGACCAGGGAGTCGAAGGGGCCGACCAGGGCTCGTGCGTCGACCCGGCGCGGGATGCGCGCGCTCGGGGCAAGGTAGGCCGGCGCCGGCCACCCCTCGACGCCGATCGGCTGCAGGTCACCGGCCTCGACCAGCTCGGCCACGCGCGCTTTGGACTCGGCCGCCGGAAGTCGGAAGTAGTCGCGCAGATCTGGCTCGGTGGCGAGCCCCATCGACCGCGCGGCGACGCGCAGCAGCTCGCGCTGAGCCTCGTCGACGGACGGCGTGGGTCGAGCGCGCACGGTGGCAGGGATGACCCGCTCCGGGATGTCGTAGCGGCGTTCGAAGCGGACGCGTCCTGCGCTCGTGATCTCACCGCTCCAGAAGAGGAACTCGACGGCACGTTTGACGTCCGACCAGTCCCACCAGGGGCCTTTTGGTCCGCGCGGCTCGTCGTGGTGTGCAAGCTCGGCGACCCTCAGCGGCCCTCGGTCTGCGATGTCGGCCAAGACCGCCGACACGAGGTCCGGGCGGTCCTTGGCAATTCTGCGCATCCCTCCCCACGCGTCCTCGTGGACGCGCGCCATCCGCCATTGCATCAGCGGCCACAAGTCAACCGGCAGGAGCGACGCTTCGTGCCCCCAGTACTCAAAGAGCCGCCGGGGCGCGTGCGCGCTGAGGCGGTCCAGGAGGTCGGTGTCGTAGGCACCGAGCCGGCTGAACGCGGGCAGGTAGTGCGCGCGCTGCAGCACGTTGACGGAGTCGATCTGGAGCAGGCCAACGGGCCGCAGGACGCGGGACCGAAGCGCGCGGCCGTCGACGGCGCGGCCCAGCGGGGGCTGCGCGAAGCCCTGCGCAGCCAAGGCAACGCGGCGGGCTTCGTCGGCGGAGAGCCGTTCCCTGATGCGGCGTGTGGTCCGCGCGGTTGCTGGCGGCGAAAGGCTCACTGCCCAGCACGCTACGCCCGATTCAGGACGGGCAGCGGCCGCTACTGCTGCGGCGTGGTTGACTCGGGCGTGGTCGGTGTGGGCGTGGTGCCCGGGTCGCACGCAAGGCCGTCGCGCAGCTTCACGAGGTTCTCGCGCATCACGTCGACGTAGCCGGTGCCCTGATCGCGCTGCTCCTGCGTGAGGCCCTCGAATGGGTCGAGCACCTGGACCCTCAGACCGGTCTCGCGGGTGATCACACGCGTCTGGCGCGTGGGGAGCGGCACCGTGGTGAAGAGCGTGGTGATGCGCTCGCGCCTGGCGTAGCGCGCGAGCGCCTCCAGCGTGGCTGGGGTGATCGACGCGCCAGGCGTGATCCCCGCCACGACCGCCTGCTCCAGTCCGTACCGCGCAGCCAGGTAGCCCCACGCTGGGTGCGTGGTCAGGAGCACGCCCCGTCCGCAGCCCTGCAGCTGCTGCTTGTAGTCACCGCCAAGCCGAGTGAGCTCGGCGAGGTAACGCCCGCCGCGCGTTTGGTACTCCGCCCGATGTTCTGGATCCGCAGCAATGAGCGCGTCTTGCGTCTGCTTTGCAGCCGTCGCGAACCGTTCGGGGTCCAGCCACACATGCGGATCCGTGCCCGACCCGTCGACCGGTGCGCCCTCGACCACGCCGCGAGTGCCGTCGATCGGTTTGGCGTTTGGCAAGGTCGCGTCGGTCGCGAGATCGAGCTTGGTCGTGGTCGCCGGAAGTTTGGCCACCGCGGCGTCGACCGCTGGCTGGAAGGTACCTCCGAGGTAGAGCACGAGCTTGGCCCGCCGCAGCGCGTCGAGCGCTGGCTGCGGCGGAACGAGGTCATGCGGTTGACCGCCGATCGGCGTGAGGTTCGTGGCCTCCACGCGCTCGCCACCGATGCGGGTGGCGAGTTCGTGCAGCGGAGTGAACGAAGCGGCCACGCGAATCTTCGCCGGTGGCTCGTCTTCCCCACAGCCGGCAGCAAGCGCCAATGCCGTAGCCGCCGAGGCCGCCAGCAGCCCGCGAATCAGGTGGGCGAGCAAGCGGTTTACAGGCCTGGCAGGTGGCGCGCAGTGAACGGCGCCGAACTGCGTGAGGGATGCCAGCCGGGACCGTGCTCGGGGTTGGACCGCGCGGTCCCCCAGTAGTACGACTTGCCATCGATCTTGACCTCGGCGTACACGTGGGCGCCGTTGGCCCAGATGGTCATCTTCTCGCCCTCGCCAGCTTCACCGAGCTGCGCAAAGCTGCCGCTGGTCATGGTCTGGATGTCGTAGCCGGACTGCTGCAGCACCCACGAGAGGCTGCTGGAGCAGTCCAGGCCGACGGCGCCTGATCCGGAGTACTTCTTGGCCGGCGACCCGAGCCAGCAGTAGCTGCCGGCGCTGGGGACGGCCGGCGTCGTGCCGTGGCCACCGCCGTAGCAGTACGAGATGCGGGCGTCGGCGAGCGTATTCATGGCCGAAACGATGCGCGCGAGGATCGGGTCGCTGCCCTCAGAGACCGGGCGCAGGCCGTCGGCGCTCCCTGATGCACCAGAGCTGGCGCCATACAGTTGGCCGTCGAGCGACTCGTCGATGGCAGGCATGAGGATCGTGCCGTCATCTTGGATGCGGCGCTCGTTGTCGACCGAGACCGGCTCGGAGATCGCCACGATCGGGTTGTTGGCGGCATCCCACACGGTGACGGTGAGGAGCTGCGAGCCGTCCTGGGCGCCTTTGGCGTTGAACGGCAGGGTCGCGGCGACCGTCTTGGGGCACGGGGTCGGCGATCCGAAGGCCTTGGTGCCTGGGAGCGTGTCGCACCGGCCGCCCTTGCGGTCGATCGTGCGGCGCGGCATCACGACTTCGGCACCGATGCGCACTTCGGCCTGCCAGACGCCAGCCCCGGCGTCGGTGGCTTCCAATCGGATCTGGGACTTGCCGCGCACCGGCTTGCCACCCAGGATGGTGCCGCTGACCTGCGCGGTCGGCGGTGCGTCGTCTT
>JAEMRF010000006.1:28350-29811 GCA_016463515.1 Solirubrobacteraceae bacterium
CGCTCGACGGCGTGATGGAAGCCCCCGGCGGCGAGCCCGGATACGTGCACACCGGTTGGGTCGGCGACTTCTTCGACGATGACCTGGGCGCCTACAAGGGCGCCGAACAGCTCGCCACGCAGACGCTCGTCCTGGGGCGCACGACGTACGAGAGCTTTGCCGGCGCCTGGCCCGAGCGTGAGGGAGAGATGGCCGACAAGATCAACACGATGGAGAAGGTCGTGCTCTCCACCACCATCGGCGATCCGGGCTGGCAGAACGTGACGGTCGCCAAGTCACTCGACGAGGTCGTGGCGCTCAAGGATGGCGACGGCGGCGACATCATCGTGGTCGGCAGCCGCACGCTCGCGCAGGCGCTGCTGCTCGCGGGTGCTGTCGATGAGCTTCACCTGCAGGTCTTCCCCCTCATCCTCGGCAGCGGCCGCCGCCTGTATCCGGAAGGGCCAACCAAGCTTGAGCTCGAGCTGGAATCCAGCTCGATCACCGGCAACGGCGTGATGCTCCAGGAGTACCTCGTCGCCAGCAGCTAGAAGCACCGCCTGCTGCGCCGCAAACACGCGGCGCAGCCCGCCATACTTCACGGCATGGCCGACGCTGCGCTGACCGACATCCAGACGCGCGACGACTGCGAGCGGCTCGTGCGCGCCTTCTACGGGCGCGCCCTCACCGATGAGGTCATCGGGTTCCTGTTCACCGACGTGGCCAAGCTCGACCTCGAGGGTCACATTCCCGGCATCACCTCGTTCTGGGAGACGATCCTGCTCGGCGCGCAGTCCTACAGCGGCGGCGCCTTTCGCCCGCACGCCGAGCTCAACGCCAAGGTGCGCCTGCGATCCGGTCACTTCGAGCGGTGGCTGATCCTCTGGCGGGAGACCGTCGACGAAGAGTTCGCCGGCCCCAACGCCGAGCTCGCCAAGTCGCACGCGCTCCGCGTGGCCCGAGCGTTCTACTCCCGTCTGCAGACACTGCCGTCCGCCGAGGACGCGCCCCCGCCACCAGGCGGCGGGCTGCAGGTGATCCAGCACGTCACCGATTTCGGGGCGGCGAAGTCCTAACTCAGGCTGGGTGCTCGACCTCGCTGGCCCAGCGCCAGCGGCCCGTCTCCAGGTCGTCGTAGCCGGTGGTCGTCGCCAGGCCCTGATCGACGAGATGACGCAGGTGGGCCCACAGAGATCCGCGTGCAATGGGCAGACGCAGCGGCTCGATGTCGCCGTAGGCGTCGAGCAGCAGGTCGTCGACGGTCACCGCGCCAGCAGCACTTCGCAGCGCCTCGGCGATCTTCTGCTCGCGGGCGCGGCGGTGCCCAACGATCGCCTCGATGACCGGCGGTGGGTCGAGGAAGACCAGCCCGTGGCCGGGGGCGAGCGCCTGGATCGGTGGGTCGTGTTCCAGGAGCTGCTGCAGTGAGCGCAGGTACGCGCCCACGTCGCCGTCGGGCGGAAAGATCACGACCGTGCTCCC
>JAEMRF010000006.1:29911-33009 GCA_016463515.1 Solirubrobacteraceae bacterium
CGGACCGAGCCATCGAGCTCGGTCACGAAGTGCGGCTCGTAGCGCGGGACCTCTTCGATTTCGGCTGCGGCATGCAGCACCTCGGCCGCGGTGGAGTAGCTCGCAAGCCAGCGCAGGCTCTCGCGGGTGGGTGGCAGCATCGACAGCTCGCCGGCCTCCAGCTGCGCAAGCGCGGCTGCCGGAACGACCCACTCCGCGGCAACCACTTCACTGCCGTCGTGGGCCAGCGTCTGGCTCGCTGGCGCCGGGCCGACGAAGAATCGGGTGTCGTACCGACGGGGCGCCCCCACGGGCGTGACCCAATGGGCCACGTAGTGCAGCGCTGCGAGGTCCAGCCGCAGCCCCTCGACCTCAAGGACCTCACCGAGCGAGACTCGGCCTGCGTCGACGGCGGCGCGATGCGCCGCAAAGCGCTCCTTGGTCTCACGGGCGGTCAGGTCCAGCGGGCGGCCGTCCTGCTCGTGGACCGCGCACAGCAGCGCGCACTCCTCAAATGCTTCTCGGACGGCCGCAACCCAGTGGGCCACACCGCCTGACGGCACGCGCAGGCGGTTGCAGGCGACCGCCTCGGTGAGGCCGTCGCATCGCGCCAGGACACGGTCGTGGCCATCTTCGGGATCAAGCGCGCCGCCGGGAAACAGCGACGCGCCGCCGACGAAGACCGACGTTGCGTTGCGCAGCAGCAAACAGACTTCAAGTTGGGTCTGTACTGCGCCGGGGGCGCCGCCGATCGGGGTGTCCCGGACGAGCATCACGGTCGAGGCTGGCAGAAGCGGCACGTCCGCCAACCCGCGCGAGGTCTGGTGGGGCGCGGGGTCGGTCATCTCACGAGTCACGCTATCCCCTGGCGCGCCGCACGTCGCCGAACCCTGCAGACGCCCTAGCGTGAGCGCGGTGTCGGTCTCCCCCACGCGCACGCCCAAGCCCGTTGCCACCGCAGACCAACCGGTGACCGCGGCCGCGGTGCCAGACGATCTTCCGGTCACTCCGCACGGCCTGAACTGGGCGCTGGCCGCCCTCGCGCTCGGCGGGCTTGGCATCGGCACCGGCGAGTTCGTCCCCATGGGACTCCTGCCCGACGTCGCCAGCGGTGTGGGCGCTTCACTCACCGCGACCGGCCACGTGATCAGCGCCTACGCGGTCGGCGTCGTCGTCGGTGCACCGCTGATCGGCGTGCTCGGCTCCAAGACGCCGCGCCGCCGACTCCTGCTGATGCTGATGGCGTTCTACGTGGCCGCGAATCTGATCAGCGCTGTGGCTCCGTCCTACGAGACGCTCCTCGCCGCTCGCTTTCTGAGCGGACTCCCGCATGGCGCCTTCTTCGGCGTGGCCTCGCTCGCGGCGGCGGCCCTCGTGCCGTTTCATCGCCGGGCCTGGGCGATCACGATGACGATGCTCGGACTCAGCGTCGCCAACTTGCTCGTGGTGCCGCTCGCCACGGCGATGGGTCACGCCCTTGGCTGGCGCAGCGTATTCGTGGCGGTTGCGGCGATCGGTGTTGCCACGATCCTGGCGATCATCCGGTTCGTACCGGTCACGCAGACCCTTGCGGGAGCCTCGATGCGCAGCGAACTCGGCGCGTTGCGCGATCCGAAACTGCTGCTGACGCTGTCGGTCGGAGCGATCGGCTTTGGCGGCATGTTCGCCGTCTACAGCTACATCGCTCCCACGCTCACCGAGCGCACCGGCGTCGACGAGTCACTCGTTCCGCTGTACCTGTTCTTCTGGGGTGCCGGCATGGTCAGCGGCAACCTCATCGGCGGACGCCTGATCGACCGCGCGCTGATGCCTACCCTCGCCGGTGGCCTCGCGCTGTTCGCCGTCGCCCTCGCCGTGTTTTCGGTGGCGTCGCTCAACCCCTACACGGCCGCGGTCGGCGTATTCGTGCTGGGCAACGTCCTCCTGCTCGGGCCTGCACTGCAGAGCCGACTGATGGACGTTGCAGGGAATGCTCAGACCGTCGCGGCGACCATGAATCACGCGTCGTTCAATACGGCCAACGCGCTCGGCCCGCTCTTGGCCGGCCTGGCGTTCACCGCTACCGGCTCCTGGGCAGCGCCGGCGTGGGTCGGGGTCGGACTCGCGCTCGGCGGACTGCTCCTGCTCTGGGCCTCTCTCCGTGCACCCACCCGGCTCACGGCTGGCCCCGCGCGCTTAAACGCGCGGCGCCAGCCGCTGGCCACGTGCAAGCCCTTCGGATCTACGCGCTGGCGGCGACGGGCTCCCCGAACACGGCATCGATGTCGCGGTGGCCAGCGGCCAGACTCTCAGCCGCGAGCGGCTTGAGCGGCTCCATCGCGGGGACGATCCCTGCCAGAGTCAGCTCGACGGCGATCACGTCGGCTTCGATACCGAGCGTGCTGAGGACCTGCACGAGCCAAGGGCTGGCGTGATCCCAGCCGTGGCGCGGCGTGCCCTCTCCGTATCCGCCGCCGCGGGTCGCAATGACCTGGAACTTACGGCCGCCGAGCAGGCCCTCGGAGGTTGCGGGGTCCGTCGTGACGCCCGGGAACACGAGGTGATCGACCCACGTCTTGACCGTGGCCGGGGCGTTGTAGTTGTAAAGCGGGAGGCCGAGAATGACGGTGTCGGCGGCCAGGATCTCGTCGGCCAGCTGCTGCGTGAGCGCGCGGGCCTCGACCTGCGCGGGCGTGTACTGCTCGACCGGCAGGAAGCGCGCGTAGTTCTGCTCGCCGGTCAGGAGCGGCAGCGGGTCGGCGGCGAGATCGCGGTAGGTGACGGTGCCATCGGGGTTGGCAGCTTTCCAAGCCTGGGCGGCGCGGGCGGTCAACGTGCGGCTGACGGACGCCTCGCCCTGGATGGATGAATCGATGTGAAGCAGGTGCGGCATGACGGGCTCTCGCGAGGTCGAAGAATTTACTTGCGCTAGCAACCATACAGGAGATGCTTGCGGGCGCAAGTATTTGCTCCTTCGGTGTATGTGCGTGTCCGCGCCAAATCCCTCGGGGCTCAGCAAACGGCCGACCCGCATTCGCGATTCGCCCAAAAACCCCCTAGCCTGAAGGCATGTCCACGACCACCCCATCGACTGCCGCTGCGGAGCTCCTGCGCCGCAACGAGCACGTGATGGGGCCCGC